>JBKBSI010000121.1:0-6676 GCA_046291745.1 Pseudomonas sp.
GGTAATAGAGCAGGTCCTGGGTGCGGCCAACGGCGAAGGACGGAATAAGCACGTTGCCGCCGCCCTTGAAGGCTTGCTGCAGAATATCCCGCAGCTCGTCCAGGGTGTCTTGCAGTGGGCGGTGATCACGGTCGCCGTAGGTCGACTCCAGCAGTACCAGATCGGCTTCTTCGATCACGGCGGGATCGCGCAGCAGCGGCGAGCAGTTGTTGCCCAGGTCACCGGAGAACACCAGCTTGCGCGTCAGGTTATGGGCTTCATGGATAGTGACTTCGACTATGGCAGAGCCAAGGATGTGTCCAGCCTCGTGGAACTGCACTTCAATCCCTTCGCTGACGCTGGTTGGGGTGTTGTAGGCCACTGGCTCACAGCGGCGCAGTGCGTCTTCAACATCCTTCTGCGTATACAGCGGCTGCAGCAGCGGTTTGCCGGCACGCTGGCGCCAGCGGTTTTCCCATTCGGTATCACGTTCCTGCAGGCCGGCGGCATCCTTGAGCATCAACCCCAGCAGCTCGTTACAGGCCGGAGTCATGAAGATCGGACCCTTGTAACCCTCAGCCGTCAGCTTGGGCAGCAGGCCGGAGTGATCGAGGTGCGCGTGGGAGATTATCACCGCATCCAGGGTATTGGGGTCGAAGGGGAAGCGGTTGCGGTTGTGCGCCTCATCCCGGCGAAAACCCTGGGTCATGCCGCATTCGAGCAGCACCTTGCGGCCGTTGGCCTCAAGCAGATAGCAAGATCCGGTTACCTGGCGGGTGGCGCCATGGAAGGTCAGTAGTGCCATATTAGGTCTCCTTATTGGTCTAGCTCCATTATGTCGCCAGCGATTAATCGCTGTCTTGATATGGGTCAGTCCACAGAGTATGGCACTGCTTTGCCGCTAAGGTTTTACAGCGCCTGACAATGCTCAGAGACAAAGCTGTGGGTCAAGACTGGCTGGCTCGAGCCGCTGATAGCGAAGTGGTAGGTCAGGGTGGCGCCCAGATCCATCAGCCGACGAAAGCGCTGGTCAGCGCAAACACTGGCCTGCAACTGGGTACGTACCAGCAGCGGATCGGATTGCAGTTGGTTGGCATAGTCTTCTTTGACTGACAGGTGGTTGATCAGCTCGGTACCCTGGGAACTGAAGCCTTCGTCAGTGATGTCATCGTTGATAGCTCTCGGCGTACCTTCGCTGCTTTGTTCGGCAACCTCTTTCAGGGTTTCTTGTAGGCGGGTTTCCCGCAGTGATACGGCGTGACTAGGCAGAGCAATGAACAGCACAATCAGCAGCGACAACCAACGCATGGTGTTTCCTCCAGAATGACAGCGTAACGTTAGGACAATGACGCCTGTAACTGGTTCGCCTTAGCCTGATAATAGCCTACAGGGAAAGTGTGGCAAAATGGCACAATTGCCGATTGGCACCCTTGTTCACCCATTTCTTGCAGGATGTTTGTGGCAAATACTCCCCCCCATGCAGTAGAGCGCTTGCGTGCTGAACTCAAGGCGAGCTCGACCCGTCCCTTCGTTGCCCGGGGCGCCAGACTGCGCCGTTGTGCTGATTGCATGCTGGCCGAGCGCGCCTGTATCTGTGCTTGGCGACCTGCGTTGCAGGCACGCGCAGGCATCTGCCTGATCATGCATCCGTTGGAGCCGCTGAAGCCAACCAACACCGGTCGCCTGATCGCCGACTGTCTGGCTGATACCCATGCCTTCGTCTGGTCGCGCACCGAGACCGACCCGGCTTTGCTAGAGCTGCTGGCTGATGACCAGTGGCAGCCGTACATAGTGTTTCCGGGTGAATATGCCGAGCCCGATCGCCAGGTGGTCACGGCCCTGCCTGCCGATGGCCGCAGGCCGCTGCTGATCATTCTCGATGCGACCTGGACCCAGGCGCGCAAGATGTTTCGCAAGAGCCCCTGGCTGGCCGGGCTGCCGATGCTCAGCTTGCAGACCGAGGTGCTGTCGCGCTACCGCCTGCGCCGTTCCAGTCGTGATGATCACCTATGCACCGTAGAGGTCGCTACCGCCTGCCTGGCACTGGCCGGAGATGCTCAGGCCGCCGGATTGCTGGATGACTATTTCGAGGTGTTTACCGAAGCCTACCTAGCCTCGCGCGGCAATTATGCGCTGCCGCCCGCGAGCCCAGCACGCGAACGCCTGGCGGCCCACCTGGCTCGGCATGAGACAATGGCCGATAGCGCTACACCAGAGGCGTTAAAGCAGCTAAAGTAGAGGCCTAAAAACGGGCGGGCCTTGCATTGACGATAACGCCCCTGGCTGACAGCCTTGCCGCTGTTCAGCCGCACACAACAATAACATTTCGATCAGGAAAGCCAGGCATGAGTCCTACCTACGAGATTCTCATAGCAGACGATCATCCGTTGTTCCGCAGCGCGCTGCGCCAGGCATTGGTCAGTGGCTGTCCAGGCACGATGACGCTCACCGAGGCGGGCAGCATTGCCGAGTTGCAGGCCTGTCTGGATCAGCGCAGCGACTGGGATCTGGTACTGCTGGATCTGAACATGCCCGGCGCCTATGGCTTTTCCGGTCTGGTATTGCTGCGAGGCCAGTACCCGCAAATCCCCGTGGTAGTGATCTCCGCCCAGGAAGAAAATCCGGTGGTCAATCGCGCCCGGGATTTTGGTGCCAGCGGCTTTATTCCCAAGTCTTCCTCACTTGAGGGCATCCAGGCCGCAGTTGCCCAGGTGCTGGAGGGCGGCACCAGCTGGCCCGACGTGGGGGAGGGCAGCGACCCGATCTCCGAACAGGAGCGCACCATCAGCGCCCAGCTCGCCAGCCTCACACCCCAGCAGTTCCGTGTGTTGACCATGGTCTGTGAAGGCCTGCTGAACAAGCAGATTGCCTACGAACTGAGTGTGTCCGAGGCGACCATCAAGGCCCACGTAACAGCGATCTTCCGCAAGCTCGGCGTGCGTACCCGCACCCAGGCCGCGCTGCTGTTGCAGCATATGGAGCTGACCCAACTCGCGCACTGAGGGGTTGCGACTTAAGTCGTAGCTGCGGCAACTGGGCAAAGCAGGGGCGGACTGCCAGACTATGATCATCTCTCCACAGGCTTGCTGCGGCTCATGATGCTTTCCGGCGCTCTGGTTGCCTCCATCTTTCTGTTCTATATGGCGCTGCTGTTCGCCATTGCCTTCTGGGGCGACCGCCAGACCAGCGAGTTCAATCCGCGCCTGCGCGTCTGGGTCTACAGCCTGTCGCTGGCGGTGTGGTGTACCAGTTGGACTTTCTTCGGCGCGGTAGGCATGGCTGCCGAACAGGTTTGGGGCTTTCTGCCGATCTATATCGGTCCGGTGGTACTGTTCCTGTTCGGTTGGCGCCTGTATGCGCGCATGATCGCCATCAGCAAGCAGGAAAACATCACCTCGATTGCCGACTTTATCGCCTCGCGCTACGGCAAGTCGCGCTCCCTGGCGGTGATCGTCAGCCTGCTGTGTCTGCTTAGTGTGTTGCCCTATATCGCCCTGCAGCTCAAGGGCATTGTGCTGGGTTACAACCTGCTCAGCGCACCCACTGTAGTGCAGGGTCTGGAGCAGGCCGAACAAACCGGCGCAGGGGATACGGCGCTGATCGTGACGCTGGTTCTGGCGCTGTTCACCATCCTCTTTGGTACCCGCAGCCTGGACGCCACCGAGCACCACCGCGGCATGATGCTGGCGATTGCCTTCGAGTCGCTGGTCAAGCTGCTGGCCTTTCTCGCCGTGGGCGCCTTCGTTACCTTCAGCCTGTTTGGCGGGGTTGGTGACCTGATCGAGCGCGCCGCCAGCAGCCCAGAGCTGACCGAGTACTGGCAGCGGGAAACCCTGTTTACCAACTTGCTGTTCCAGTCGTTTATCGCCATTCTGGCGTTCCTGTGCCTGCCGCGGCAGTTTCAGGTGGCGGTGGTGGAGAATATCCAGCCGGGTGACCTGCGCCTGGCCCGCTGGGTGTTTCCGGCCTATCTGGTGCTGGCCGCGCTCTTTGTGGTGCCGATCAGTCTGGCCGGGCAGATGACCGTTGGCCCCGGCGTCTCGGCGGACTCCTACGTCATCAGTATTCCGCTGCTCGAGGGCCGTCCAATCCTGGCGCTGCTGGCCTTTATCGGCGGCGCCTCGGCCGCCACCGGCATGGTGATTGTCGCCGCCATTGCCCTGAGCACCATGGTCTCCAACGACGTGGTGCTGCCACTGCTGCTGCGCAAGAAGAACCAGCCCGAGCGCAGCTACGCTGAATTCCGCGGTCTGCTGCTGAATGTGCGGCGCACCAGCATTCTGGTGATTCTGTTGCTGGCCTATGTGGTCTATCGGGTCATTGGCTCGGCCGGCAGTCTGGCCAGCATCGGCCAGATCGCCTTTGCCGCCATCGCCCAGTTGGCACCAGCGATGTTCGGCGCGCTGTTCTGGAAACAGGCCAACCGCTCCGGCGTATTGGCCGGGCTGCTGGTGGGCATCAGTCTGTGGTTCTACCTGCTGATCGTGCCGCTGTTGGGCGCCCAACCGCAGGGCTGGCCCATATTGCGCTCAATCTACAGCGGCTCCCTGGGGCTGCCAATCGACACCCTGACGCTCGGCAGTCTGCTGGCGCTATTGGGTAATGTGCTGGTCTTCATGCTGGTTTCCCTGGGTAGCCGTACCCGGGTACTGGAGCACTGGCAGGCCAGCCGCTTTGTCAGCCAGGACTCGCAGCAATGGGATGACGGCCCCAGCCGTGCGCTGCTGCGCGTTACCGTGGAAGACCTGCTGGCACTGGCCGGACGCTTCGTGGGTGAGGAGCGGGCGCTGACCAGTTTCGAGCGCTATGCCCTGACCCAGAGCACCTCGCTTGCACTCGGGCAGATCGCCAACAGCGGCTGGATCAGCCACACCGAACGTCTGCTCGCCGGGGTGCTGGGTGCGTCCTCGGCGCGGGTGGTGGTCAAGGCCGCGATTGAAGGGCGCGACATGCAGTTCGACGATGTGGTGCGCATCGTCGATGAGGCCTCCGAGGTACTGCAGTTCAACCGCGGTCTGCTGCAGGGCGCTATCGAGAACATCAATCAGGGCATCAGCGTAGTCGACAAGGAGCTGCGCCTGGTGGCCTGGAACCGCCGTTATCTGGAGATGTTCGAGTACCCCGAGGGGCTGATCTTTATCGGTCGCCCGGTCGCGGACATCATCATGCACAACGCCCGCCGCGGCCTCTGTGGCCCCGGCGACCCGCAGGAACACGTGGACAAGCGCATCAGTTGGATGCGCCAGGGTAACGCCCACCGTTCCGAGCGGTTGTTTCCCACTGGTCAGGTGATCGAGATTATCGGCAACCCGATGCCCGGCGGCGGTTTTGTCATGAGCTTCACCGACATTACCGACTTCCGCCGCGCCGAGCAGGCGCTCAAGGAGGCCAACGAAGGCCTGGAGCAGCGCGTTGCTGAACGTACCCGCGAGCTGTCGGCACTGAACCAGGCGCTGATCCAGGCCAAGGCCCAGACTGAAAAGGCCAGCCAGTCGCAGAGCCGCTTTCTTACTGCGGTCAGTCACGATCTGATGCAGCCGATGAACGCCGCCCGGCTGTTTTCCGCCTCCCTGTCGCACCACGGCGAACTACCCAATGACGCGCAAGAGCTGGTCCGCCACCTGGATACCTCGTTGCGCTCGGCGGAGGATCTGATTTCCGACCTGCTGGATATCTCGCGGCTGGAGGCCGGACGTATTACCCCGGAGTGGAACGACTTTGCCTTGAGCGAACTGCTCGAACCCCTGCACGTGGAACTCGGCGCGCTGGCGGTGGAGCAGGGCGTGGACCTGCACGTGCACCTCAGTCGCCTGCGCGTGCGCAGCGACATGCGCCTGCTGCGCCGGGTGCTGCAGAACTTCCTGACCAACGCCTTCCGCTATGCTGGCCGCGCCCGGGTGGTGCTGGGTGTGCGGCGTGCGGGCAACCGTGTGCGAATCGAGGTCTGGGACCAGGGTCCGGGCATACCGGAAGACAAGCTCAAGGTGATCTTCGAAGAATTCCAGCGCCTGGACAGCCACCGCACCCAGGCCGAGAAGGGCCTGGGACTGGGTCTGGCGATTGCCGAGGGTCTATGCCGGGTACTCGGTCATGAGCTGGCGGTAAGCTCCTGGCCGGGCAAGGGCAGCGTGTTCAGCGTCACAGTGCCGCTGGCCCAGCTCGGTGTTAAGGCCGCGCTGGATGCACCCGGGCAGAACAGCCCGATTGTCAGCGGTGCGAAGATCCTCTGTGTGGATAACGAAGCAACCATCTTGGTCGGCATGCAAAGCCTGCTCAGTCGCTGGCAGTGTCAGGTCATGGTCGCGCGTGACCGCGAAGAGATCGGCGCCATCCTCGCCAGCGGCTTTGTTCCGCAACTGGTGCTCGCCGACTATCACCTGGACGACGGCGATACCGGCGTGGCGGTCATGCACTGGCTGCGTGGGGAGTGGGGCGCCGAGCTGCCGGGTGTGGTCATCAGTGCCGACGGTCGTAGCGAGCTGCTCGGCGAGATCCGCCAGGCCGGGCTCGACTTCCTGCCCAAGCCGGTCAAGCCAGCGGCGCTGCGGGCGCTGATCAGCCGTTACGTCGACCTGCATTAAGGCTGCGCAAGCCACTGTTGCTGCACAACTGTACCTTGTGGCGCGGGGCTACTGGCTGATAGCTTGAGCTGCCTAATCCTTTGTGGTTCTACGGCATGTCGTTGCGATTCAAATCT
>JBKBSI010000121.1:6686-10292 GCA_046291745.1 Pseudomonas sp.
TGCCTGGCGGGCGCCCGCGATACCTTTCCCATGCTGGTCGGTGCGCTGCCGTTCGGTATCATCTTCGGCACCCTGGCGGTGTCCTCAGGCCTTTCTGCGGCCGCCACCCTGGCCATGTCGGCGCTGGTGTTTGCCGGCTCCGCGCAGTTTGTGGTGATCGGCCTGATTGCATCAGGTGCCGGGCTGGTGGTGATTCTGCTGACCACCCTGATCGTCAACCTGCGCCATATGCTCTACAGCGCCAGTCTGCTGCCCTACGTGCGGCACCTGCCGCAGCGCTGGCGCATTCCGCTGGCCTTCTGGCTCACCGATGAAAGCTACGCCGTGGTACAGCGGCATTACCTACAGCCGGGCGTGCCGCTGGACTACAAGCACTGGTACTTTCTCGGCTCCTGCCTGGCCATGTACAGCACCTGGTTTCTCTGCACTCTGGCCGGGGTCATGCTCGGTCAGGGCTTGCCGGGCATGGCCGACTGGGGCCTGGACTTTGCCATGGTTGCGACCTTTATCGGCATCGTCGTACCGCTGCTGCGTACCCGTCCGATGCTCGCGGCTGCGCTGGTAGCGGGCGTGGTCGCGGTAGTCGGGCACGCCTTGCCCTACAAGCTGGGACTGATGCTGGCAGCGCTGCTGGGCGTTATCGCCGGAGTGCTGGCCCAGCAACTGAGCGCGCGCATGGACGGCTCGGAGAGAGAAGGCCCGAAAACAGATAGCCCGCAAAAAAACAGCCCAGCCAAGGCCGGGGAGGGTTGTGATGAGCCCGTTTGAACTGCTGATGATTGGCGGCATGGCGCTGATCACCTTCGCCCTGCGCTACGCCCTGTTTGCCGCCGGCAACCGAGTGCGCTTCAGTCCGCTGGTCAGTCAGGCGCTGACCTATGTGCCGGTAGCGGTACTCACCGCCATCATCGCCCCGGCGATGCTGATCCCGGACGGTCAGCAACTGGCGCTGGGTTGGACCAATGCCTATCTGGTCGGCGGGTTGGCCGCCATTGCCATCGCCGCCAAATGGCGCAACCTACTGGCGACTATCGTCGGCGGTATGTTGTGTTTCTTTCTCTGGCGCTGGCTGCTCGGCTGACTACCACAAGGTCGCGCGGCCACTGCGCAACGCGACCAGCATCAGGCTCAGCGCCGCCAGGGAGATCAGCCCGGTAAAGCCCAGCACCGTGCTGCCAAAGCCGATCAGGTCACTGACAAAGCCCACGCCCAACACCACCGAGGCCATGGTCAGGTACGCCATCAGGTAGAACGCCGACATCATGCTGCCGCGCTCGGCGGCAGGTGCTACCTGGTTGATCGAAGCAATCGCCACCACCCCGGTCGCACCCGCGCCCGTGGCGGTGGCCAGGGTTGCCAGACCGAAGAGCCCGGCAGACCCTGTCAGTACCGAGCCGGCCATGATGATCAAACCGCCGATCAGCATGGTTGGGCCGACTATCAGCATGCGGTTGACCGGCTGGCGCTGACAGGCGAACTGACTGAAGCCAGCCATCAACTGCCAGGCCGCCGCAAACAGCCCGGCAACAGCACGGTCACTGATATCGGTCAGGTGCATTGCCAGCGACGGCCCCAGGGAGGCGTAGAGGCTACCAGTGGACCAGGCCAGGCACACAGTCGCTGCGGCAAAGGCAAAGGGGCCAAGCAATTCACGGGGTACCTTGAGGCTGGTCGGGCGCCAGTTGCGCAGGCGGAAGTCGCTCTGGCGCTGGCCGATATGCGCGGGCCAGGGCGCGGTCAGCAGCAGCGTGACAGTACCGACCCCCAGGGCAATGATCACCCAGAACGGCCAGACATCAGCCCCGGCACCAAAGAACAGGGCCAGCGAGCTGACAGTCGGCCCGGCAAAGGCGCCCAGGGTAAAAAACAGTGCAGACAGGGTCGCGGCGCGGGTCCAGTTGTCGTTCGGCTCCAGCTCGACCAGCGCCGCCGAAGCCGCCCCGGTGACAATGCCGGTGCCGATACCGGTCAGCACCCGCGCCACACCCAGACCGTAAATGCCCTCGGCCAGCAGAAAGGCCACCGCACCGCCGATAATGAACAGCAAGCCAGGCACCATCATCTGCCGCCGCCCGAGCTTGTCCGACAGCGAACCCAGGGTCAGCAGGGTGGCGACCACGCCCAGTACGTAAATGGAGAAGACCGCCGTCAGCGCGGTGGAAGAGAAGCCCCAGCGATGCTGCCAGAGCGAGTACAGGGGAGTCGGCAGGTTACTGGCAAAAATGGTAGTGAAGATCGCCAGCAGGGCGGCGAGCATGGCCAGTCCCCGCCGGTTTTCGCCTGTCTTTGCTGTGGCCGTACCCGTCATACCCTGCGCCCCTGTAACTGATGCCTGCATTATTGCAGAGAGCAGGGGCTATTGCGCTGTTGATCCGCTATCAACGGCGCTTATCGGTAACCGTCCACCGTGCCCAAAGCCTTGGGCGAGCGGTCCAGATCCGCCGCCAGTTCGGTCAATGACAGTTTGTAGCGGCTGTTGAAGGTGCGCTCGCGCAGGTCCGCCAGGCGGCTCAGATCCCGCGGCGCGGATGGCCAGCTCTGCACGTCCTCGACCACCTCGACCTCACCGCTCTGCGGATCAACCTTGGCCAGGGCAAAGCGGAACGGATGGTAGCCGGTCATGCCCAGGCGCAGGTCAGTCACCACCCACTGATTGTCGATCAGGTCATAGCGCAGCACATCCCGGGCGAACCAGCGCAACCGTTCATGCTGGGGTGAATCGACCAGCGCCGGTGCCGCCTCGGAAAACCGCCGTGGCAGCTTCTCCAGCTCCGGCGCAGAACTGTCGAACCAGCTCACCAGCCCCTCGTAATAGTCATCACCCTGCACCGCCACCACCCGCCACAGCAGCGTATTGAAGGGGGTAGGGGAGCTGAAGCGCTGCTCGGCCTGAATGCCGTCGCGGGCCAGTGCCTGTTCCAGCCGCTGCTCGGCCATCTGCTTGCCCGCCAGGCTGCTGAGCAGATACAGACTGCTCAACGCCAAAGCGACGTTATGCCAACGCCGCCCAATCGGCCCCAGCCCGATAAACAGACTGACTACAATCGCCAACAACAGCGGCAGGGTATAGAGCGGGTCGATAATGAATATGCTGGAGATCGCCACCGGTGGGGTGGTCAGCGGCCAGAACAGCTGGGTGCCATAACTGGTCAGTGCATCCAATACCACATGGGTCACCAGAATCAGCCAGATACACAGCCACAGGCGCACCGAGGAGTAGTCCGGATGCGGCCGAAAGCGCCGTATCAGCCAGGCCAGCACCAGGCTCAACGCGCTCAGCACAAACAACGAATGGCTGAAGCCGCGGTGCTCGGTCATATTGGCCACCGCGTCGCCGTAATTGATCAGCACATCCAGATCCGGCAGGGTGCCCAGCACCGCACCAAACAACAACGCCTTGCGCCCGTGCGCGCGGCCCAGCATGGCCCCACCGATGCTCGCGCCCAGCGCCGCCTGAGTAATCGAATCCACCTACCCACCTCCAAAAAAGGCCAAGCTATCCCCAGAAAACAGCAAGCCAGCATAAGCTGGCTTGTTGGGTAGTGCCTGGATAAATCGAAACGATTCGTTACCGGTTGCCGCAGTCGCGCCTTAGAGCGCGTGCTG
>JBKBSI010000122.1:0-10028 GCA_046291745.1 Pseudomonas sp.
CAGCCATTACTGTCAGCAAGGTGGCCGCGGTAACCTCGGGCAAGCCAAGACCGTTGTGGATAATGTAAGCACCGCCCTCAACAAAGGCTGTTACACCGCCCTGGCCGAAGGCGCTGTACATGGCCTCCCAATCTGCCAGGCTGGCAAAACCGGCTGTTGCGACCAGAATCGCTGCCAGAGCCAAACCGCCCTCGCCTATGGCGCCGAAGTAGCCGACAAAGCGCAAGTCGGTCTCGCGGTTAAGCTGCTTGGAGGTGGTTCCGGACGACACCAGACCGTGGAAGCCAGAGATAGCGCCGCAGGCAATGGTCACAAACAGCAGCGGAATAAGCGACGGCGTGCCAGGCGGTACGTTCTGATTGAACATCGGCGCCACCATGCTCGGGTTCAGCAGCACAATGGCGCCGTACAGAATAAACAGACCAATAAACAGCTGCAGGCCGTTGATGTAATCCCGTGGTTGCAGCAGAACCCAGACCGGCAGCACCGAAGCAATGGCCGCGTAGGCGAACAGAATCAGAATCCACATGGCATTGCCGGAAATACCCGCGACAACCTCTGTCGGCATCTGAATAGGCACCGAGGGTCCAGCCAGAATCAACCCGTACAGGGCAATAACACCGATGACCGACACCACCGGCAGACTGAGGATCCGCCGGTAGATCAACTGGCCAATGATCAGCGCGACAAAGATCGCGCCCCAGACTGGCACCACGGCCGTCGGAAAGCTCATCATCAGGCGCGCAATCACCACCGCGAACACCGCGTTGACCATCAGCAGCACCAGGAAGATAACAATCATGAAGATGCTGCGGGCGCGCTTGCCGACCACATCGCCAGTCAGTGCACCGACCGACCGAGCACGATTGCGCACACTGGCCCAGATGGCCCCTGCGTCATGAATACCGGCAAAGAAAATGGTGCCCAGCACTACCCAGGCAAAGGCTGGAGCCCAACCCCAGATCACCGCAATGGCCGGGCCGACGATCGGCGCTGCACCAGCAACGGAGGTAAAGTGATGCCCCCAGAGCACGAACTTGTTGGTAGGCACAAAGTCCACCCCATCCTCGAACTCATGGGCGGGTGTTTTGAAGTCCGGGTCAAGCTTGAAGATCTTCTCGGCGATGAATTTGGAGTACACAAAATACCCCAGGGCCATCATACCAAGACCAACAACGAGCAGGATTACGGCACTCATGCAAGGCTCCAGATTTTCTTGTTTTTTATCAATGGGTCAGCATCGTTCGGTAGACGCCTGCGATCAATATAGACCAAAGTCGTAGATCACCGTGATCTGTTTGCCTTAAAGCCCCCTGGCCCTGTCATGTGCTTGCAACATGCCAATGTCACCCTGCTGTCACAAACTTCTTGTGAAACGCCGCCATGGCCGAAGTCCTGCACCAGATACAACGCCATCTTCCCGAGCATCTGGAGCTTGAACGCCTGCTGCAGATCGGTGCCAGACATTTGCGCTGCCAGACTGCCCATACGGTCCAGATAGACGGCATCGGCATTCCCATACGGGTAATAGAACTGGGCAGCCGCTCGGAACGGGTGCCGGTAATCGGCTTTTTTGGCGGAGTACACGGCGTTGAACGCATTGGTACCCAGGTGCTGCTGTCCTGGCTGCACAGCCTGGTACATCGGCTTGATTGGGACGACACCCTGCGTCGTCAACTGGAGCGAGTGCGTCTGGTATTCATGCCGATGATCAACCCCGGCGGCATCTGGCATCACAGGCGCAGCAACCTGAACGGCGTGGACCTGATGCGCAACGCGCCAATCGATGCCATGGGCCCGGCGCCCTGGCTGGTCAGCGGCCATCGCATCAGCCCGCGTCTGCCCTGGTATCGTGGCAAACGCGGTGATCCCATGGAAGCGGAATCCGCCGCGGTGGTACGCACCGTGCGTGAACGCCTGCTACAGGCGCCCTTCTCGCTCAGTGTCGATTGTCACAGCGGTTTCGGCCGCCGTGATCGGCTTTGGTGCAGCTACGCGCGCAGCCACAAACCGATCGCCAACATTGCCGAGATACTGGCTTTCAAGCGCCTGTACGAAATCACCTATCCGCACCATCACCCGTACATCATTGAGCCGCAGTCGATCCACTACACCACCCATGGTGACCTTTGGGACTATCTGTACGACGAATCTGCCGAACTGTACCCGGACAATACCTTCCTGCCCTTCACTCTTGAGATGGGATCCTGGCTCTGGGTGCGTAAAAATCCGCGACAAATGCTCGACTATTTCGGCTACTTCAACCCGGTGATAGACCACCGCAAACGCCGCGTGTTGCGGCAGCACCTGCCCCTGTTCGAATTCATGTTGAACGCCGCCCAGTCATGGCGCAACTGGATGCCCCGCCCCAGCCAGCGCGACCTGCTTACCCAGGAAGCGATCAACGAGTGGTTCTTGTGAGCCCGCTAAGCGGCGAACAACTGTCATAAGCGCTCGGCAAACTGGTTTTCTTTTCCAACCATGAGCGGGGCAAGGCAATGAAAGGCATGACAAGGCGTGATTTTTTGCGGGTATCCGCACTGACCATGGGCACCGTAGCCATCTCCACCGGGCTGCAGGGATGCCTGAGCAGCAGTAGTAGCAGCCGCGATGATGATCCAGTCAGCCCTGTCGTTATGTTCAATCACGGCGTAGCCAGTGGCGATCCACTGCACGATCGTGTGCTGATCTGGACCCGTGTCAGCCCTGAGAACAGTCAGCAGGGCGCCGTGGAGGTCAGTTGGCAGGTTGCAGAAGATGCCGAGTTCACCAGTCTGCTGCATGAGGGCAGTACCCAGACCAACGCCAGCCGTGATTTCACCATCAAGGTCGACGTACTCAACCTGATGCCGGGGCAAACCTACTTCTACCGATTCAGTTCAGGCGCAGCTCAATCCCCGACTGGCCAGATGAAAACCCTGCCCGCCGGCAGTATCGACCATGTGCGCTTTGCCGTGCTGTCCTGCTCCAACTACCCCGCCGGCTACTTCCACGTATACGCTGAAGCGGCGCGCCAGGCAGACCTGGACGCCGTCGTGCATCTGGGCGACTACATCTATGAATACGCTGCAGGCGGTTACGCCAGTGAAGACGCCGTAGCCTTGGGCAGAACCCTGGCCGCAGACAACAATACTGAGCTCTTTGTGCTGGACGACTACCGCAAGCGCTACGCCCTGTATCGCGGCGACAGTGACCTGCAGGCCCTGCATGCCGCCGCGCCCTTTATTGCCGTGTGGGATGATCATGAGATTGCCAACGACACCTGGACCGACGGTGCCGAGAACCACAATGAAGGCGAAGGTGACTTTACCGAGCGCAAGATGGCCGCGCTGCAGGCCTACTTCGAATGGATGCCGATCCGCCCCGCCAACCCGGATGACGTGGAAACCATCTACCGCAGTTTCGACTTTGGCGACCTGGTGAGCCTGCACATGCTCGACACCCGCATCATCGGCCGTAACGAGCAGCTCGCCTATGGCAACTATCTGAGCGCCAGTGGCTTTGACTTCGCGGCTTTTACCAATGACGTCAACCACAGCAGCCGTACCCTGCTCGGCCAGGAACAACTGAACTGGCTCGAGACGCGTATGGCCAACTCCAATGCTACTTGGCAGGTACTCGGCCAGCAGGTGTTGATGGGTCGCATGCTGCTACCCGCTGAACTGCTGAGTGCGCTACTGAATCCGGCTGGCAGCGACCTGATCGGCGCCTTTACTGAACTGGTCGGACTGAAGCTGCGCGTACAGGCCAATGACCCAACGCTCACCGACATGGAGCGCGCACGTATCGCTACTGTGGTGCCCTATAACCTGGATGCCTGGGACGGCTATGCCCACGAGCGCGACCTGGTGCTGGAAATGGCCCGCTCGCTGGACAAGAACCTGGTAGTCCTGGCTGGTGATACGCATAACGCCTGGGCCAACAACCTGACCACCGCCGCCGGGCAGCAGGTCGGCGTCGAGTTTGCCACTGCCTCGGTTTCGTCCCCTGGACTGGAGGAGTATCTGGGCTTACCCATTGCGCAGATCCCTCAGATAGAACAGGTCATCACTATTCTGGTCGATCAGTTGGACTATCTGAACGCTGCACAGCGTGGCTACATGCTGGTGACCTTTACCCCCGAGCAGGCCCACGCCCAGTGGCAGTTCGTCGACACCATCAAATCCACCAGCTACCAGGTCGATAACCTGCGCAGCCAGCAGCGCATCTGCCTGCCTGGCGCCGCCAACCGAAGGCTGCAGACACCTAGCTGAAATCCACCAACGGGTCTGCCTGGCCAAGCACTGCCGCAGACCCATTTCCCATTACCCATAACGCCCCATTTTGCGGTATAAGGGCGCTATGAAAATCCCAAAACGCTTAGAACCCCTGGTCGAAGACGGCCTGATCGACGAAGTCATCCGCCCGCTGATGAGCGGCAAGGAGGCGGCTGTCTATCTGGTGCGTTGTGGCACAGAGATCCGTTGCGCCAAAGTGTACAAGGAAGCAGCCAAACGCAGCTTCAAACAGGCCGTGCTCTACCAGGAAGGCCGCAAGGTCAAGAATTCACGCCGCTCCCGGGCCATGGAAAAAGGCTCGAAATTCGGCCGCAATCAGCAGGAAGAAGCCTGGCAGAATGCCGAGGTCGACGCTCTGTACAAACTCGACGCCGCTGGCGTGCGCGTACCCAAGCCGTACGGCTGTTTCGAGGGCGTACTGCTGATGGAAATGATCGCCGATGAAGACGGCGCCGTTGCCCCGCGCCTGAACGACGTTTCCATGTCTGCCGAGCAAGCCATCGAAGATCACGGCACGGTCATGCACTACGTCAAGCTGATGCTCTGCGCCGGTCTGATTCACGGAGACCTGTCGGAATTCAACGTACTGGTGGACGCCTACGGCCCAGTCATCATCGACCTGCCCCAGGCAGTAGACGCTGCAGCCAACAACAACGCCCGCTCAATGCTCGATCGTGACGTGAACAACATGACCGAATACTACGGCCAGTACGCCCCCGAGCTGCTGGAGACCAAATACGCCAAGGAACTCTGGGCCCTGTACGAAGACGGCAAACTGACCCCCGATACCGAGCTGACCGGCCTATTCGAAGAGTCCGACGAAGCCGCTGATGTGGATTCCGTAGTCGAGGAAATCAAGGCAGTGATCGCCGAAGAGCGTGAACGCCAGGAACGCATCCGCGAAGCAGAGGAAGACTGAGCGCAAGGCTCAGTCCCGCCACTCTCGTCGTCCTCCCTCAAAGGTCCGCGCACCACTCCGCGTCATTCCCGCGCAGGCGGGAATCCAGACGGTGTCGCGGGCCATGCCAAACCACTAAGCGAGCTGAAAGTCCGCTTGGATTCCCGCCTGCGCGGGAATGACGAAGGTGTGGAGAACAACATCAACTTCCCCTCAGACATCCACCCTGCCCCGCAACGATTTCGCCTGACCACGTTTGGTCTTGCTGTCCATACGCTTGGCCTGGGAGCTTCTGCTGGGTTTGGTTGGCCGGCGGCGTTTCTGGATTACTACGGCGCCGTTGATCAGTTCCTGCAGGCGCTTGATCGCGTCTTCGCGGTTCTGTTCCTGAGTGCGGTAGGACTGGGCCTTGATGATGATTACGCCGTCCTTGCTGATGCGACTATCGGACAGCGCCAAGAGCCGCTCCTTGAAGAACGGCGGCAGGCTGGAGTTATTGATGTCGAAGCGCAAATGAATGGCGCTGGACACCTTGTTGACGTTCTGCCCGCCGGCGCCCTGGGAGCGGATCGCAGTGATCTCGATCTCCCAGTCACCCAGCGTCACGTCATGCGATAGTGTGATCATGCGGGCAGTTTAACCGATGCAGTGGTCCGTGGTCATGCGCCGCGGCGGCGCAGGAAGTTGACGATCCAGGCCATCATCTGTCGATCATCCACCTCCGCCGCCAACGAGGCCTGGCCTTCGCGCAGGCGCGCAGCAGGGATAATGCCTTCACGGGCGGTCATCAGATCACGGGAATAGGTCTTGCGGAACTCCGGGTGGCCTTGCACGCTCATGAAGTGCTCGCCGTACTGCAGCAGGTAATAGGGGCAGAACTCGCTGCTTGCCAGAATCTCCGCCTGGGGCGGCAGGCGCACCACCTGATCCTGATGGCTGACCACCAGGTCGAGTTTGTCCTGCCAGGGCTGCATCCAGGGTTTGCGCTCCAGAACTTGGTTGAAGGACATACCCACACCCCAACCCTTGGGCGACTTGATCACCTCCCCGCCCAGCGCCCGGGCCATTAACTGATGGCCAAAGCAGATGCCTACCAACGGCACCCGCGCTTCCCACAGGGCGAGCATAAAATCCTGCAGATCATCAATCCATGGCAGCCCGTCGTTGACGCCGAATTTGCTGCCGGTGGTCAGGTAGCCCGCGCATTCATGCAGCTCTTCAGGCAGTTCGCCGTCCTGACAGCGATACACGCGGATTTGCGCCTCCGGCACCTGCTCCAGCAGCAGCTCGGTGAACATCTGTGGGTAGTTACCGTGGGCAGGCTGCAGATCCTCGCGCACGTCATCACATTGCAGTAGACCGATCTTCATTGCAGCTTGCCCGTCAGCGCACGGGTGAAAATAGCGCTGTATTGTTCGGCATCAAAGGCCAGCGGGTTGGTCCCTGCGGTTGCATCCTCGACCGCCATGCGGCCAACCTGTGCCACGCGCGCGTCATCAATACCGATCTCGGCCAGATTGCGAGGGATGCCAAGCTCCTCGCGCAGCTCCAACACCCAGTCCAGTACACCGTCGAAACCTTGTTTGGGTAAGCCCAGGTAACGGCTCAGCCGCTCCATCTGTGGACCTATCGCCTCGCGATTGGCCTGTAGCACGTAGGGCATGAGAATCGCGTTAAGTGTGCCGTGGTGCGCGTCATAGAGGGCTCCCAAGGGGTGAGCAAGAGCATGCATGGCGCCCAGCCCGCGCTGGAAGGCAGTGGCGCCCATGCTTGAGGCGACCAGCATCTTCAGCCTGGCCTCCAGGTCGGTACCCTCTGCAGTGGCACGCGGCAGGTATTCCTTGACCAGGCGCATACCCTCCAGGGCTATGCCCTCGGCCATGGGGTGAAAGACCGGCGAGCAGTAAGCTTCCAGGTTGTGCGACAGCGCATCCATTCCGGTGGCTGCGGTCATGCCGGGTGGCAGTCCGACGGTCAATTGTGGATCAAGTATGACCAGCGCTGGGAGCATGCGCGCGTGGAAGATAATGCGCTTTACCTTGGCTTCTTCATCGGTGATCACTGAGGCGCGGCCTACCTCCGAGCCAGTCCCGGCGGTGGTCGGTACGGCAATAACCGGCGCCATGCCCTCTACCCTGACCCGCTGGTAGTTGTCACCAATATCCTCGAAATCCCAGAGCGGCCGGTCCTGCCCAGCCATCAGTGCTATGGCCTTGGCTGCATCCAGCGCCGAGCCGCCACCAAAAGCCACCACGCCGTCGTGATGGCCAACACGGTAGATCAGCACCCCATCCATGACGTTCTGCCCGGTCGGGTTGCCCTTGATCGAGGAGAACACATCGGCCTTGAGACCCGCCTCGCGGCATTGGTTCAGCGCTGCAGGTACCATCGGCAGCCCGACCAGTCCGGGATCGGTAACAATCAAGGGCGCGCTCATACCCAGTTCCTTGCAGGCGGCTGCCAGTTCGCCAATACGGCCGACGCCCACGCGCACGGCGGTGGGATAGTTCCAGTTCATCTGATACTGCTGCATAACCATCGACACCTCACACAAGGGTCTTGAAATGGAAGGACTTGGGCCGGGTCAGATATTCATAGCCGACGCTGGATAGCGTACAACCACGGCCGGAATTTTTCACGCCAGTCCAGGCCAGGGCCGGGTCCAGATAGTCACAACGGTTGAGGTATACGGTACCGGCCTCGACCTGATCAGCCAACACCAGAGCGCGCTCCACGCCCTGACTGAAGATGGCGGCGGTCAGGCCGAACTCGCTGTCGTTCATCAGCGCTATTGCCTCTTCATCGCTGCCGACTTTCTGGATACCGACTACCGGCCCGAAGGTCTCCTCGGTCATCACCCGCATGCCGTGGTTTACCTCGGTCAGTAGCTGCGGCGCCAGGTAGGGACTGCCAGGCTTGTCCAGCGGAAAGTCCGCTTCATCAATATGCGCGGTCGCACCCTGGGACACCGCCTCGGCGATCTGGGCGCGGATAAAGGCCGCCGCTTCCGGGCGCACTACAGGGCCCAGCGTAGTTTCAGGATCAACGGGAGAGCCCAGGCGATACTGGCGCACCAGATCAACCGCCAGCGCGATAAACTCGTCGTAACAGGCCTCATGCACGTAGATACGCTCGATGCCGCAACAGGACTGGCCGGAATTGAAGAAGGCGCCGTCTACCAAGGTTTCCACAGCATGCGCCAGATTGGCGTCGGCGCGGACGTAGGCCGGATCCTTGCCACCCAGCTCCAGGCCGGTAGCAATAAAGCGCCCCGCCGCTGCCCGCTCGACCATGGCGCCGCCATCTACCGAACCGGTGAAAGCCACATGGTTGATGCCCGGCGACTGGATCAGCGCCTCGGTCTCGGCATGGCTCATGTGCAGGAACTGGAACACGCCTTCGGGCAGGCCGACCTCGGTAAAGGCCTGGACCATTCGCTCGGCGCACAGGGGCGTCTGCGCCGAGTGTTTGAGCAACACTGCATTACCCGCTAGCAGCGCGGGCACCACGGCATTCACTGCAGTCAAGTAGGGATAGTTCCAGGGCGCGATAACCAGGGATACGCCCAGCGGCTCGCGGCGGATAAAGCGGGTAAAGCCGGCCTTTTCCGGCAACTGGATATCCGCCAGCGCCGTCTCCGCTATGTCTGCCATGTAACTGGCGCGCTCGACAAAGCCCTTGATCTCGCCTGCGGCGTAGCGAATCGGCCGACCCATCATCCAGCACAGTTCTTCAGCCAGCTCGGCCTCACGGGCACTGAAGGCTTCGATGGCGCGGCGGGTGAGTGCCAGACGCTCGGGCAAGGCCACGGCTTTCCAGCGTTTTTGTGCCTTGACGGCAAGATCCAGCGCGGCCTGGACCTGCTCGGCGCTGGCCAGCGGCCTTTCGACATAGACCGAACCGTCTACCGGCGTGATGGTTTGCAGCGTTGTACTCATTTCTTGCTCCTGAATCAGGATGTGGCCAGAGTGTGCGCGACCGGGCTGTGCTCCCACTGGAGATTGTTGCGATCCAGGTTGGGAGCGCCGACCCCGGCGCGAAGGCTCAGATAATCTCGAAGTAACGGTCCAGCTCCCAATCACTGACATGCTGACGGTACTGGCGTTCCTCCCATTCCCGGGTGGCGGCAAAGTGCTCGACAAAGGCATCACCGAACAGCTCGCGCGCCGCTTCCGAGCCCTTGAGCCGTTGCGCCGCATCCCATAGGGTGCGCGGCAGGGCCAACTCTGGTGGGTGCTGCATATCGTAGGCATTACCGACCACCGGCTCGGTCGGCTCCCATTCATGCATGATGCCGTATAGCCCCGAGGCCAGCGCGACGGACAGGGCCAGATAGGGATTGCCATCAGCAGAGCCAAGCCGATATTCCTGACGTTGCGACTTGTCGCTGCCGGGAATTACCCGCAGCGCTGCGGTACGGTTCTCTACCCCCCAGGTTGCATCGGTAGGCGCCCAGTAACCGGGGATCATGCGCCGGTAGCTGTTCAGGGTTGGCGCAACCATACATAGAAACTCCGGCATCAGCCGCTGCTGTCCAGCTAAAAAATGCCGCTGCAGCTTACTCATGCTGTACTTTTCATTTGCGTCGTAAAAGGCTGATTTACCTGACTTCTTGTCCTTCAAAGAAACATGAATATGACCACTCTGGCCAGGATACTTGCCTGACCACTTGGCCATAAAAGTCGCCATCAAGCCCTGGCGCTGGGCCAGAACTTTCATGAAGGTCTTGAACAGCGCCGCCTTGTCCGCAGCCGCCTCGGCGTGGTCTACCGCAATGGCGGCCTCCAGCACACCGGGACCGGTCTCGGTATGCAGGCCTTCAATGGGGAAGTCCATGGTCTCGCCCATGGCGA
>JBKBSI010000123.1:0-9735 GCA_046291745.1 Pseudomonas sp.
ACCCCTAGGAGGGCCGAGTTTCGTCTCGGCCCAAGGCTTGGCCGGCCCAACAGGCACCATACTCTTGGGTAGGAGCCGCGGCCCCGCGGCGAAATCGGGCTCCGCCTTCGCGCCGAGGCCGGCGCTCCCACCAGTAGGGCGCCTACCCTGGGAGGGCCGAGTTCCACCTCGGCAAAGGCTAGATCAGCGCCACCGGCGTTACCGGTGAGCCCACCGCGCCGGGCAAACGTAATGGCGGCGCGGTGAGCATAAAGCGGTAGCGACCCTGTTCTCGCAGAGCCTTGGCCAGCTCGGTGAGATACCACAGCTCACCCAGATGAATCCCCAGTTTAAACAGGCAATGTTCGTGCAACGGCAAGGCCGCACAACAGCTGCCGCCATCCCGGGCCGGATAGGCCTCCACCGCATAATTGTCGGCAATCAGCACACTTAGCCCGCTGTCAGTTATCCACTGCAGCAGCGCCGGGTCGCGGCCATCCAACACCGCACAGCTGTTTGCCAGGGTCTCGGCGTTGGGTTGGCGCTGCATGCCCAGCACCACATCGGCAAAGCCGGTATACAGACAGACCATATCCCCCGGCTCTACCACCACGCCGTCCAGCGCCATGATCTGCTGTAGTCTGGCGTAATCAACCAGCTCGCGGGCATGCCCGCAGTGCTTCTTCAGATCGATCAGCACGGCCCGACCGCTGACAGCAGTCACCGCCATCTTTTCTATGCCCAGGCGTTCGGCGTTCACGCCTTCCAGCGCGTCCTCGTGCCCGGCTGGCCCACAAATATCCGTGCCAGCCCGCCAACCGTTGTAATACAGCGGCTCGGCCACACCGTCGCCATCTGCATCAAACAGCCCGCCGACATGCGATAGCGCATCCCACTGGGTCGAGTATTGGGTGTAGAGCAGCACCGCATCATCACTGACCACGTCGGTGAAGGCCGGATTGATGCGGTTCAGGGCAAAGTTGTAGTTGAGCTTGTCGCCACGCCCGGAGGTGAAACGGCGCGGCGGGTGGCGCAGCCTGTTCAGGGCGTTACCGCCAGGGTAGTCGAGCGGCAGACTCAGGCAGAAACTGCGCCCTTCCCGCACCTCCGCCACCCCTTGCAGTACCTTGTCAGGGGTCAGCAGGTTGAGCCTTCCGAGCTCATCATCAGGACCGAAATCGCCCCAGTTGGAGCCAGGTGGACGGTTTTTCCAGCGCATGGGTTTCTCCTGTTGTTCTTGTCGTCGGAAAGACACTCCCAAGATGCCATGCCCGGTAGCAACGGTCATCTCTATCAGCCCGGCTGTTGAGCCAACATAGACCTCAGCCATGCTCCCTGGGAGGGCCGAGTTCCATCTCGGCCAAAGGCTTGGCCAACCCGACAGGCACCAGACTCTTGGGTAGGAGCCGCGGCCCCGCGGCGAAATCGAGCTATGCCGTCGCGCCGAGGCCGGCGCTCCCACCAGTAGGCCGCCTACCCCTGGGAGGGCCGATCTTTTCCCATGCTGACCTTGATCAATGTCTGCCCGCAAGGTGACGGGTATGCTGCGCGGCACTTTTCTCGTCTCGCAGCAGGAAACCAAATGTCCAAGGCCCCCGAATTGCTAGCCCCCGCTGGCACCCTCAAAGCCATGCGCTTTGCTTTTGCCTACGGCGCCGATGCCGTTTACGCCGGTCAGCCACGCTACAGCCTGCGCGTGCGTGAAAACGACTTCAGTCAGCCCGGGGTGATGGCCACTGCCATTGCCGAGGCGCATGCGCTGGGCAAGCGGTTTTATCTGGCCAGCAATATCGCCGCGCACAACAGCAAGGTGGACACTTACCTGCGTGATCTGGAGCCGGTGGTTGCCATGGGCCCGGACGCGCTAATCATGTCCGACCCCGGATTGATCATGCTGGTACGCGAAAAATGGCCCGATCTGCCGGTGCATCTGTCGGTACAGGCCAACGCGGTGAACTGGGCCACGGTGAAGTTTTGGCAGCAGATGGGTATCGAGCGCGTGATTCTGTCGCGTGAACTGTCACTGGATGAGGTCGCGGAAATCCGTCACCGCTGCCCGGACATCGGCCTGGAGGTCTTTGTGCATGGCGCGCTATGCATTGCCTATTCGGGCCGCTGCCTGCTGTCCGGCTATTTCAACCATCGCGACGCCAACCAGGGCGCCTGCACCAACGCCTGCCGCTGGCAATACGATGTAAAACCAGCGGTGGAAACCGCCGAGGGCAATATCGAAGTACTGGCGCAGCCTATCCAGGTAGTGCACCAGCACGACAAGCCGGACGACCTCATGGCCATTGAAGAAGACGAGCACGGCACCTACATCATGAACTCCAAGGACCTGCGCGCCGTGCAACATGTCGAGCGTTTTGTGCAAATGGGCGTAGATTCGCTGAAGATCGAGGGCCGGACCAAAACCTACTTCTATGTCGCCCGCACCATGCAGACCTACCGCCGGGCCATCGACGATGCCGTGGCCGGTCGACCCTTTGATCTGAGCCTGATGGACGACCTGGAAAGCCTGGCGAACCGCGGCTACACCGAAGGCTTTTACCGCCGCCATACCCACGGTGCCTATCAGAACTACGAGCAGGGCAGCTCACGCATGAGTCGTCATCAGTTTGTCGGCGAGGTGTTACAGCGCGAGGGTGACTGGCTGCTGATAGATGTAAAGAATCGCTTTGAACTGGGCGATGAAGTCGAGCTGATGACCCCGGCGGGCAACCATGTGTTCCGCCTCGAGGTGCTGGAAAACGCCAAACGCGAAGCCACCGCCGCAGCGCCCGGTACCGGACATCAGGTATGGATCCCGGCACCCGTGGGGGTGCAGCCTGAGATGGCCCTGTTGCTGCGGCGCCTGCCTAACCCATAATACCCACACCAGATAGGCCTCTCCCAGGTAGGCTACAGCCTGCGCAAAAGGCTCTCGCGCAAAGCGCGCAAGCATGATTAACTTGCGCGCCAACGCTTTGAGAATAGAACGGATCGATTAAATGGATTGGTTACAAGTCTTTGTCCTGGCCATAGTGCAGGGTATTACCGAATTTCTACCGATTTCCAGCTCTGCCCACCTGATTCTGGTGCCGGTACTGACTGACTGGGAAGACCAGGGACTGGCCTTTGATGTGGCGCTGCATTTGGGCAGCCTAGCTGCTGTGGTGATCTACTTCCGCCGCGACCTGATCAATATGACCCTCAGCTGGACGCGCTCGGTAACCCACCGGCAGATGGACTCCGACGCCCGCCTGGCCTGGGCGGTGATTCTTGGCACCATACCTGTAGGCATTGCCGGATTGCTGTTCAAGGACACCATCGAAACCGTATTGCGCTCACCCATCTATATTGCCGTGGGTCTGATCGGTTTTGGTCTGTTGCTGGGCTGGGCCGACTGGCGTCACCGCGGTGAGCGCGAAGTCAGCAGCATGAACTGGAAAGATGTACTGGTAATAGGTATTGCCCAGGCCATGGCGCTGTTCCCGGGCACTTCGCGCTCCGGCATCACCATGACTGCAGCATTGCTGATGGGTCTGAGCCGCGAAGCTTCAGCACGCTTCTCCTTCCTACTGTCCATCCCCGTGATCGTGCTGGCCTGCGGCCTGGAAACGTTAGAGTTGATCTCGGTCGGCGACCCAGTGGACTGGGGCTTCATGATCGCCGGCATCCTGCTCTCGGGTCTCAGCGCCTACCTGTGCATTCACTACTTCCTGGCATTTATCAAACGCATCGGCATGCAGCCTTTTGTGATCTACCGGATCATCCTCGGTATCGCCCTGCTCTGGCTGTTTACCTGAAACGCTGTGGCCGGGCCCGCCAGGGACCGGCCACAGACTCTCAGAAGCTGACGCGAATACCGGTGTAGACCGAGCGCCCCATGCCCGGTACCGGCGTACCCCAGGCTACATCCGTAGCCGACATGGTTTTGCCCTGCCCAAGGTAGGCACCACCCAACGGGTGGTTGTAGAGGCGGTCAAACAGGTTGTCGATACCCAAGCTCAGCTCAACGCGGTCCCACTCATAGGCGGTACTCAGGTTGACTAGGCCATAGCCTGCGGTCGTCAGCTCATTACGCTCGGCGCTGACCTGGCGCTTGGCCGAGACCAGCTCCCACTCCAGGGTATTGCTCCAGGCCCCGCGCAGGTGATCCAGTGCAAAGCGGGCGTTCAGCGGCATGATGTTGTACAGGTTGTCGCCACTGCTGCGGTTCTTGCCACGCACATAACTCAGATTGCCGCGCAGGCTGAAGTTGTGCTGACTGACCTCGCCCAAACGCAACTCCCCTGCCAGATCGACCCCATACAAGCGTGCCGATGCGTTGGCAAACTGCAAATAGACAAAGCCCTCGGTGGCACTCTGGTTGGCCGGGGTGCAGCTCATGCCGCCGCTGTCACAGCGCCGGGCATCCACATAGTCATCCACATAGGTCAGGTAGGGCGTGACGCTGGCCTGCCAACGCGAGGCCTGGGCATCCTGCCACTGGGCGCTGGCACTCAGGGTATGGGCGATCTCGGGCTGCAGTTGCAGATTGCCGACATAGCCATTGCCGTCACCGGCCATATTGACCATGCGCATGGCCATGCCATTGGTTGACCAGCTATAGCGCTCATACAGATTGGGCGAGCGAGTCTTCTGCGCGTAGCCCAGCTCATAGCGGCTGCTGTCATTCGGTGTGAAGCGCACCAGCGCGGTTATATCCAGGTTGTAATCGGTCTTGCTGCGCTCGGCTTGATTGAAGCTGCTGGCATCGGTACCAGCAAAACCGGGGTTGTAGCCCTGCACCTGCCCGGCATGCATGCGCACCCGTTCGCCGCGCAGACCCAACTGACTGGACCAGCGCGTGGACCATTGCGCATCCCATTCAACAAAGGCGGCCAAGCGGTCACGCTCACCGTCATTGATGTTGATGAATACCTCTGGATACATGCCACGGCCAGACGGGGCCCACCAGTCATCCAGGCGGTAACGCTGATAGTCACTGCCCAGGCGCAGTACATCACGGTCTGACAGCGGTAGCGTGGTTTTCAGGCTCAGGCCGGTGTTGTTGCCCTCGGTATCCATCGGCATACCGGCGGCATGGCACATCATGCCCTGGCAAATCGGGCCGGGCACGCCGTCCACCGGGCCATACCAGAACAGTTTGTCGTCACCAAACTGCATAGCATGCCGGGTTTTCTCGTTATAGGCGCGCAGCTCCAGCTGGCCCCAGGCATAGTCGCCCTGATAACCAAGGTTGAGCTGACGGCTGTCATTGCCAGTCATGTCCATACGCTGATTGGGCCAGAGCTGATAGGGGATATCCTGTACACCAGCGCGCAACTCCAACAGATGGTGTTCACGCCGCAATGCTACTGCCAATGACTGATTGACCGACTTGTAGGCACTTGAGCCCACCTCATCTGCACTCAGCCAACTCCGGCCTGCCGCCGCCTGACCAGCGGCTTTGAAATTGCCCCCGGCGCGGTAGTTACCCGCCTCGGCGGTCGATCCAAGGTAGTTCAGGCTCAGGTGTTCGCTGGCCAGCGTGGCGCTTGCGTCGGCACCCCGAGCATGGCCATTACGGCGGTAGAAAGCGCCTATCTCACCCTGGTGCAACACAGACTCACCCGGCAGAGCAAAGACCGGCGCGGGCGACTCCACCTGAATGGTTCCGCCAATACTGTCACCACCCAGACTCACCGGCGCGATACCAGCAAACACCTGCGCCGTTCCCACACTGCTCGGCGCTACATAGGACAGCGGCGGATTCATGTGATTGCCGCAGGCGGAAATCAGATCCATGCCATCAACCCTGACCCGCAGGCGGTCATCACCCAGCCCGCGCAACACCGGCAAGCTGGACACGCCGCCAGCGGAATACAGGCTCATGCCCGGTACATCACGCAGCAGACTGGCGGCGTCGCTACTGCGCGACAGCTCACTGGCGGACGGTGCCAGCAGTGTGGAGGACAGAGGCTGCAGCTCTGCACGGGGCGCCAGCACCTGGGTACCGGGCAGTACCAGCACAGGCAACGTGTTTTGTTCAGGGTAGGAGCTGGCGTTATCCGCCGCCGCAACCGGCAGGCCAAGTACAGCCAAAGACAACAGGGAACGCTTGAAAGTCAAAGTCAGCATAAACAGATCTCATCATGAGTCGGCAAACAGGCTAAGTCCGGGCAGCACAACAGGCTGCCGACGGACGCACTAAGGGATGCAGATCAGACGAAACGGGGTGAGGCGCGGGGATTAGCTGGCGGCCAGGCATGCCGCAGGCTATCAACAGGCGGGCTATCAGGTAGCCGACCCAACACAGGTTGGAAGGGGAAAATGGGGATCTGCGAAGCTCGCGGCGCGCTGGCAAGCAGCATCCCGGACGAACACAGCTGACAATCCTGGCTCATAACCAGGGCAGCGCCCGCAACACTGTCGGGCTTCACCAGGCTGACGCTCAAAGACTTCTGATCGGTCAGCGAGCAGAATGCCACCTCCACACCATTCAGCCGCGCAGACGCAGCCGACCCGTGCAGCATGCAACAGGTAAAGGCATTGAAGAACAGGACAAAGCCCAGCAACAACGCCCAGGTGGACGAATGACGGGTGGCGATTTTCATCGCGCTAGATTAAGGGATTTGTAACAGGATGCCCATTGACCTGTATCAGCAGGGCAACAAGTCAGTTGTTTCTCCAGCGTTCGCTTCCGGGCCTGCCATCCACCGGGCAAAGTCATCAGCAGGCATCGGCTTGCCAATCCAGTAGCCTTGAAACTGGTCGCAACCCTGGCCCTGCAACCAGTCGCGCTGGGCAAGGGTCTCCACCCCTTCGGCCAACACTCTCAGGTTCATGTTACGGGCCATGGCAATGATGGTCTGCGCCAGTTGGCAGTCGCTGGCATTGTCTGGCACCCCCGCCATAAAGCTCTTGTCGATCTTCAGCTTGTCCAGGGCAAAGCGGCGCAGGTAAGCCAGCGAAGAATAGCCCGTACCAAAATCATCAATGGCTATCCTCACTCCCAACGCGCGTAGCGCAGAGAGTGTCTGCTCCGCCTGATCGGTGTGGTGCATCAAGGCACCCTCGGTGATCTCCAGCTCCAGACACTGGGGCGGCAAACCGGTTCGGGCCAGGGTGCGGGACACCAGTTGCACAACATCCTGCTGCATGAACTGGATTGGCGACAGATTCACCGCGATGGTTTCCAGCGGTAAACCCGCGTTGCGCCAGGCGGCGGCTTGCAGACAGGCCTGCTCCAGCACCCAAGCGCCTATGGCAACAATCTGGCCGCTGTCTTCGGCCAGTGGAATAAAGGCGTCCGGCGGCACCTGGCCGAGTCGCGGATGGCGCCAGCGCAACAGCGCCTCGGCACCCAAGCAGCGGCCATCTGCCAGGGCCACCAGCGGCTGAAAGTGCAAGCTCAACTCCTGATTCTGCAAGGCCCCACGCAGCGCCAGCTCCACTTCAAAGCGTTCACGCGCCCGGATGGTAAGGCACGGCAGGTAATGGGCATAGGTGTTGCGGCCGCTGGACTTGGCTCGGTACATGGCTGCATCGGCATTGCGGATCAGCTCTGCTGCGGTGTGGCCGTCATCCGGATACATGGCAATACCAATGCTCGCGCCCACATAAATTTCATGCCCACTCTCCAGCTGTAGCGGCCTTTCGAGGGTTTCCAGTAGCGAGGCTGCTACTCGCCCCGCAAGCCCGGGCGTGGGCAAGTGTTCGAGAATCAGCAGAAACTCGTCACCGCCCAGGCGTGCCAGGGTATCTTCGCGGCGGCAGCGGGTTTGCAGGC
Organism: Pseudomonas sp.; assembly: GCA_046291745.1. GTDB lineage: Bacteria > Pseudomonadota > Gammaproteobacteria > Pseudomonadales > Pseudomonadaceae > Halopseudomonas. Next base: position 7,736 of record JBKBSI010000123.1, read on the forward strand.
GCGCGCCCACGGCCCGCAGCACCGAATCACCAAAGCCATGGCCGTAGCTATCGTTAAGGACCTTGAACCTGTCCAGATCGATGAAGAGTACCGACAGGCAGCCACCACGGCGGGCGACCTTCTCCAACGCGTGGGTCAGACGGTCGTAGGCCAACAAGCGATTGGGTAGTTCGGTCAGGGGATCAAAATGTGCCAGGTACTGCAGCTTGCGCTGTTGGGCATCAACAAAGCGAATCAGCGACTGCGAGCCCCACAGCAACAGCAGCATCAACACCAGCACTGCCAGCGCATAGGCTGGCGCCCGCTGGACAAAAACCTGCTGGAAACTCTGGCCGCGCACCAGTACTGCCAGCACCGCCCCATCGGCAGCCTCACGAACCCAGGCGCCAATAGCCGTGTGCGCTGTCAGCAGTGGCATGCTATGCAGGCTTACCCAGCCGGGCTCCGCAGCAGCCGCGTGCACCAGCAAGGCCTCATCCCCCGTGTGCCAGGCAGCACTCAGGCGTAGTGGTTGTAATGGACTGTCGGTGCTTATCTCTGCAAGCGCCTCGCCCTGCCACAGGTTCAGCAGACTCAGCGCCTGCTCCTGCCGACTGTGATTGACGCTACGCTGCTCAAGCGCCATGGCGACCACAACCAGCAGCAGAATGCTGACAAAAGCCAGCGCATTGACCGCCCAGAATTTGTAGTGCAGCGGCATGCGCCTGATTACCTGCATCACCCCAGCTCCATCATGAAAAGGAGCATTTTATTTATGTGATTCAGTTCACGCTTTGATACGGATCAAGGCTTTGCTTCGCCAGCCCCCCTACCTTGGTCTTAAGCTGCTCCAGCTTCGGCACAACGGGGGCTGCCCGCGGAATACTCCAGGCTGGGATCAACCACTGCATCAAACTGCTGTAAAGCAGTGGAGCCGATCAGCAATGGATAACTGAAAGCCGTGCGATCAGTCAGATTGACCTCGATATTGTGCAGCGTATTGCCCATGCACACTTCCATCTCAATCACCGGGCGAGCCGTATGGGTCTCGCTTGCACCATCAGGCACATCCGCAGCCCGGCGGCGGATCTTGCTGGTACGTACCACCGGCATCTCCAACTGCTTACCCTCCTTCTCCCCCTCCACTGCTAGCTGAAAGCGTACCCATTCCTCGTCATCACGCTTGAACACTTCAATATTCTGCGCGCTGAGCGATGCGGTCACCGCGCCGGTATCCAGCTTGGCGGGTAGCTCAAGCTCAATATCGGTTAACTTCGCCGTCTCACTGACCCCATAAACCATACGTTCACTGGCCACACTACCGATGGAAACCAGCGCCAGACTGGTAAAAAGAGTTAGCATTTTAAATCGCATAAATAACCTCGCTCATAGCTGTTCGTTATGTGAGACCGAGGTTGGTCGGGATTGTTCCGGGTGTCTTGGCTGGCAAATGCCCGCCACACACCAAGGTGCGCAACTTATTGCACAACACTAGCTCCATAGCAGCCCGTTTCTTTACCAATATCTATTTTTATCAATCAGTTAAGTCGCATGCGCAGGATTCTGCGCAGCACTGCGCAAGATGTTGCGCATATTTGCGTGACGCAGTTCACACTTTGGCAGGCAGCACCCAGGCTGCATTTTCAACCAATTGATTACAAAGCGTTTTTATTATCTGGCACGGGAATTGGAAGTACCAAGGCTCAAGGACATCAAGTCCATTACATGTAGCCAAGGAGAGCTTCCATGCCAACACCCGCGTATTTGTCCATCGAGGGCACCAAACAGGGTCTGATCACCGCCGGTACCTTCACCGAAGATTCCGTAGGTAACATCTTCCAGGAAGGTCACGAAGACCAGATTCTGGTTCAGGCCTTTGATCACCAGGTCATCATCCCACGTGACCCGCAGTCCGGTCAGCCGACTGGCCAGCGCGTACACAAGCCGCTGATGATCACCAAAGTGTTCGACAAGTCTTCACCGCTGATCTTCAACGCCCTGACCTCCGGTGAGCGCCTGAG
>JBKBSI010000124.1:0-9715 GCA_046291745.1 Pseudomonas sp.
ACTGCCTGGGAAGGTCGAGTTCCATCTCGACCAGCGATCTCAACTGCACCACCGTCGGCCGAGATGGAACTCGGCCAATCCCAGGTTGGCGATAGGTTTTCAGTCGCTCTTCTTGTGTTTTACACAGGCCACATTCGCGGCGGGGCCGCCGCTCCTACCTTTCAATCCGGTGTCGGCGCATAAAGCGGAGATACAGATAAATTTTCCTGATACCCGCCAATCGGCCACCGGGACCGTAGACCAAAGGCGCATTGTTACAGTGGCAAAATACTATCCATAATAACTATTCAGTAGTCGATGAGGCGCTATGCCATCATCGTTGAACCACCATGATGTATTGGCATAAGGAATAAAGCCATGCTCAAAGGTTCCAATAATAAAAAGCTCTACCTGATCGCCCAGCTTCTGATACTTATCGCGGCCGCGTGGTATCTGGGGCTGCATATCCTCTGGTTCGCGTTGCCCTTGTCGGTACTGCCTTGGCTGACCTTGCTGCACAATACCGACTCCCCGGCTGCCGCTAACACTGCCGACAGCCTGGTCGACCTGGCGCGTAAACTCTCGCAATCGACCTGTCACAACGCCATTGCCGCAGCCGAAGTGTCTTATTCAGTAGACCAACTGGCCGGACGTATTTCTTCCCAACTCGCCGCCACCACACAAGCCGCCAGTAATGCTGGAGCCATCGCTCAGCAAGTCGAGCAGGCCGCCAGTTATGCCAACAACGCCGACCACGCTGCCGAGGCGGCTCTAACCAGCAGCGCCTCGGGTAAACAGGCGCTGGATGACACCACGGCACTGATGCAGCAGCTGGCCAGCAAGGCAAATGATAGCCTGGGCATGCTGGCACAATTGAATGAACGGGCGGCCAAGATCGTCCAGGTGACCCAGGTAATCGAAGGCATAGCCAGCCAGACCAACCTGTTGGCGTTGAATGCCGCTATCGAAGCCGCCCGGGCAGGGGAGATGGGCCGCGGCTTTGCCGTGGTGGCGGATGAGGTCAGGGCATTGGCCAGCCGCACCAGTCAATCGACCTCGGAAGTGTCGACCATTATCGATGAGATGCACCAGCAGGCCGGGCTGGTAACCAGCAGTATTCACGATCTGGCTGGGCAGATTCAGGCAGGGGTTGAGCTGATCGAACAGGCCGACGCGCAGTTGGCAGGTATCAACGAGCAGGGTGATGCCGTCAAACAGGCCACCGCCCTGATCGCCCACAGCAGCGCCACGAATCGCGACCAGTTGGATAGCCTGTCCGCTGCGGTGGAGCAGGTCAGATCGGACCTATCGGGTTGTGACGAACAAACGCGCTTGCTCGGTAATGAGGCCGATCAACTGGTGGGTATTGCCGAGCAAGTCAGTGAAATGCTCGCCGATATCGCCCTGGACCCTTACCACCAACGCTGCTACGAAGCGGCCCAGACCGCCGCCAAAGCCATTGAGGAGCGTTTTGAGGTCGACATCCAGAGTGGTGTTATCAGTCTTGAGAGCCTGTTTGATACCACGCTCAAACCTATCGAAGGCACGCGCCCCCAGCAGTACAACAGCCAGTTCGACGGCTACACCGATGAAGTCCTACCAGGCATTCAGGAGCCACTGCTGAAGGATAATCCGGCGCTGGTATACGCCATTGCCACCACGGTCGCGGGCTATGTTCCCACCCATAACAACGCCTTCTGCGCTCGGCCGAATGGCAACCTGCAGCACGATACCCAGCACTGCCGGACCAAGCGCCTGTTCAATGACCGGACGGGCGCACGCTGCGGAAGCCACGAAAAAGCCCTGCTGCTGCAGACCTACAAACGCGACACCGGCGAGATCATGCACGACCTGTCGGTGCCAATTCACGTTCGAGGGCGGCATTGGGGTGGCGTACGATTGGGGTACAAGCCGGAAGCGGGGTGACGGGTGTTTTGCTTCGTCTCGAAGCGGGTGCCTGGCTCGTTCCTGCATACTGGCTGGCGGCGGGTAACCTTGCGCTCTAAACCCTGTGCCTACGCATAAAGCCAATATCCAGATGGTCCTTCCAGCGGCCCAAGAGGCGGCCGCCACCACTTATCCCGCGGTAACTCAATAGTGCACCGCCATCAGCAGTAGCCAGCAATGCCAGAGCGTGCGGTTGGGGTTTGTAGGGGCGGGGTGTCTGGTTGGTCATCAGGGCGCGCAGGTTTTCTGCCAGCACCGCCCCCTGACGCACTGCGTAAACGCCGGAATGTGGCGTATCGGGTAGGATGGCGCAATCACCTGTGGCCAGTACCTGGGCATGACTCAGGCTTTGCAGGCAGGTATTGATGCGGATAAACCCAGCAGCATCGCAGAGCAGCCCGGAACGAGCCTGCCAGCCGTGGGCGCTGGCGCCGGTGGCCAGTACCAGTGCAGTGTATTGGCCCAGCGGCTGCATTCCGGCAAACAACTGACCGGAGTGGATGCGGGTGACCTCGCGGTACTCACTCAAGCCCACGCCGCGCTGACTCAATAAGCGCCTTGCCCTGGTTATCAGACCAGGCGGATGTCCGGCCAGTAAAGTGTCCCTGCACAATAGCTGGATGCCAGTGGCGGGCAGACTGGCGTGCAGCGCCAGGGCCAGTTCAAAGGCCGCGGCACCGCCTCCGAGCACCGCCAGGGAAGCGGGTGAAGAACCGCTACGCCACTTCAGCCACTGTTGATAGAAGGGTTGAAAGGGCTTTGCCGGTAGTAGCGGTATGCTGCCATCGTCCTCAGCAGGGCGCGGCGGTTGGGCGCCGGTATTCAACGACAGCAACTCATAGCTCAACTCGCTACCGTCAGCCAGCACCAGCCTGTTGTCGCTGGCCTCCAGCTCACTGATCTCGCCCAGTCGCAGTGTTACCCCACAAGCCTCGCACAGCGGCGCCAATTCAATGGCACAGTCCGCTCCGGTAAAGCGCCCAGCGAGCAGGCCGGGCATCATTCCCGAGTACCAGGCCTGGGCAGTGGGGCTCAACAGCAGGGTCCCTGCCGGGGGGCGGTAGCCCTGGCTCAGCCAGTTGCGCAGCACCACCAGGTGGGCGTGTCCGGCACCAGCAAGGATCAAGGGGGATAGCATGGCTGAGTGGTCTCAAGGACGGGAGCAGAGCGTCCAGCTTACTGCTCACGGCAGGCGGAAGGAAGCGTGGTGACAGGGCGTATGGGGCAGAAGTAGAGACCAATAGCTACCGCTGATGGTTCCGCATGTCAGGTATTAATGCTGTTATTTCGGAATCGACTTTCGCACAGCGGACCTGATAATCTCTTCAATACATAGTATCGCGTCAGTGCGGTGTGCCCTGCGGGCAGCTACACTGGCTCGTTAATCGGCCAGACACGGTCATAGGTTATTCGAGTTTCCGGATGGCCAGCGTTATCACAGTGGGTTCGGTTGTACTGCTGTAAGTGGGCCTCAAGAACGTCATTATTAAAACAGGAGTGACATCATGACAGACGCAGTTATCGTATCCACAGCCCGTACCGCGCTGGGCAAGTCCTACCGCGGTGGCCTGAATGACACTCACAGTGTCGACATGGCCGGTTTCGTCATCGAGCACGCCGTCAGGCGCGCCGGCATTGACCCCGCCCTGGTTGAAGACTGCATCCTCGGCGCCACTTTCCATGAAGGCGCCCAGGGCAAGAACATGGCGCGTCTGGCTGCCATCCGTGGTGGTCTGCCGGTCACTACCGCCGGTATGTCGATCAACCGTTTCTGCAGCTCCGGTCTGCAGTCCATTGCTATTGCTGCCCAGCGTGTGGTCAGTGAAAAGATCCCGGCCATCGTTGCTGGCGGCGTTGAATCCATCAGCCTGTGCCAGAACGACAAGCTGAACATGTTCAGAGGCGTTAACGAGTGGATCAAGCAGAACAAGCCTGAGCTGTATCTGTCCATGATCGAGACCGCCGACATCGTTGCTGCCCGCTACAAGGTCAGCCGCGAGTCCCAGGACGAGTACTCCCTGATCAGCCAGCAGCGCGTGGCTGCCGGTCAGCAGAGCGGGAAGTTTGACGACGAGATCGTGCCTTTCACCACCACCATGAAAGTGCAGAATAAGGAAACCGGTGAAGTCAGCGACCAGCAGGTTACCCTGACCAAGGACGAGTGCAACCGTCCGACTACCACTCTGGAAGCCCTGGCCTCCCTGCAGCCGGTACGTGGTCCTGAGCATTTCGTGACCGCTGGTAACGCCAGCCAGCTGTCCGACGGTGCCTCGGTGTGTCTGGTCATGAATGGCAAGGCCGCCGAGCAGCAGAACGTTGAGCCTATCGGTATTTTCCGTGGCTTCGCGGTAGCCGGTTGTGAGCCCGACGAGATGGGTATTGGCCCAGTCTACGCGATACCGCAACTGCTCAAGCGCAACGGCCTGACCATGGACGATATCGATCTGTGGGAACTCAACGAAGCCTTTGCCTCGCAGGTAGTCTACTGCCGCGACAAGCTCGGTATCCCGATGGAAAACCTCAACGTCAACGGCGGCTCCATCGCCATCGGCCACCCCTACGGTGTAACCGGCTCGCGTTTGACCGGCCATGCGCTGATCGAAGGCAAGCGTCGCGGCGCCAAGTTTGTGGTCGTGACCATGTGCATCGGCGGCGGTCAGGGTGCTGCTGGTTTGTTCGAGGTCGTTTAAACCCAGCTGCAAGCCATAAGCTTCAAGCTGCAAGCAAACCCGGGCCAGGCTCGGGTTTTGCTTTTAAGGTTTTTACTTGCCGCTTGAAGCTGACAGCTTGCCGCTGAAATTCCAGAGGAATTTCCCGTGTCCCAAAAAATCATCAATACCGACGATCTGGCCTTCCTGCTCTATGAGCTGCTGGATATCGAGCGCTTTACCCAGTTTCCGCGCTATGAAGACCATAGCCGCGACACCTTTGATGCCGCCATTGAACTGGCCCTGAAGGTCGCCAGCGAAACCTTTGCCCCGCACAACCACGCCTGTGATGAAGACGAGCCGCGCTTCGAGAACGGCAAGGTAGTGATTCGCCCAGAGGTCGCCGAAGCCCTCAAGGTGCTGCGTGACACCGGCCTGATGGCAGCCTCGCAGGATTACGAGCGTGGTGGCATGCAACTGCCCGCTGCGGTATCGCAAACCTGTATCGGCCTGATCAAGGGCGCCAACGTCAGCACCCAGGCCTACGCCGGTCTGACCATCGCCGCCTGCAACCTGATCATGGCGCACGGCACTGACGAGCAGAAGCAACGCTTTGCCGAGCCGATGATGGCTGGCCGCTTCTTCGGCACCATGTGCCTGACCGAGCCGCATGCCGGCTCCTCCCTGGGTGACATCAAGTCCCGCGCGGTCCCGCAGGATGACGGTAGCTACCGTATTAGCGGCAACAAGATCTTTATCTCCGCCGGTGACCACGAGCTGAGCGAGAACATCATTCACCTGGTGCTGGCCAAACTGCCCGATGCGCCACCCGGCGCCAAAGGTATCTCGCTGTTTATCGTGCCCAAGTTCCTGGTCAACGACGACGGCAGCCTGGGTGAGCGCAACGACGTCATGCTGGCGGGCCTGATCCACAAGATGGGCTACCGAGGCACCACCTCCACCATGCTCAACTTTGGTGAGAAGGGCGGGGCTGTGGGCTATCTGGTCGGCGAGCCGCACAACGGCCTGGCCGGCATGTTTCACATGATGAACGAGGCACGCATTGGCGTCGGCCTGGGCTCAGTGATGCTCGGCTACACCGGTTACCTGCACGCCCTGGACTACGCCCGTGACCGCACCCAGGGCCGCCCCATGGCCGAGCGCGACCCGGCCACCCCGATGATCCCGCTGATCCAGCACGCCGACGTACGGCGCATGCTGCTGGCGCAGAAAGCCTTTGTGGAAGGCGGCCTGTCGCTGTGCCTGTTTTCCTCGACCCTGGTGGACGAGAAGAAGCACGCGCCCAGCGCAGAAGAGCGCGAAGCCGCTGCAGGCCTGCTCGATCTGCTTACGCCCATCGTCAAATCCTGGCCCTCGCAGTTCTGCCTGGAAGCCAACAGCCTGGCCATTCAGGTACACGGCGGCTACGGCTATACCCGTGAGTACCCGGTCGAGCAGTTCTACCGCGACAACCGCCTCAACCCGATCCATGAAGGCACCCACGGTATTCAGGGCCAGGACCTGCTCGGTCGCAAGGTCAGCATGGCTGGCGGGCAGTTCTATCAGGCACTGCTGCAACGCATCCGCGCTACCATCGATGCCGCCAGTGGCAGTGCTGAGCTGAAAGCCAGTGCCGACTTGCTCAGCAAGGCCCTGGCCACCCTGGACGACACCACCAGCGCCCTGCAAGCCATCAAGAAAACCGACCCCGACCGCGCCCTGGCTAACGCCTATCTGTATATGGAGTGTTTTGGTCATGTGGTGGTTGGTTGGCTCTGGCTACGCCAGGCGCAAGCCGCACTCAAAGGTCTGAAAGCCGGTGGCCCGCGTCAGCCTGCTTTCTACCAGGGCAAGCTGAACACCTGTGAGTACTTCCTGCGCTACGAACTGCCCAAGCCCTTGGCGCTGGCAGAGGTGCTGCGCAGTGCGGACAGAACGACGCTGGATATGCCGCTGGATTGCTTCTGATTCAGTAGGGGTGAGAACGAGAAACCGGGCCATGTGCCCGGTTTTTTATTACGGCTCTATCGGCCTTCCCCTGCACGCCCCAGGTGATTGTCCAAACCAGCGCTTGAATGCCCGGTGGAACGTGCTGGCGTCCTTGAAGCCAAGCTGTTGCGTGGCGTTCTCGACGGACTGACCCTGGCTAATCAGTATGGAGGCCAGTTCCTTGCGTACGTCGCTGCTCAGTTCGCTGAAGCTGGTGCCTTCCTGCTTCAGGCGCCGGTAAAGGGTCGGGCGGGTGATGTGCAGTACTTGGCAGATGTGCTCGATACGTGCGCCTGCGGGCAGGCTGGCCTGAATCAGTTGGCGTACGGTGCCTGAGAACGTGTTGGTGGCCTGCAACTGCTTGAGAGTGTTGTGCGCGCGCTCTTTCAACATCTGTTTAAGGTAATCGCTGGCACCAGGAATCGGACTGTCCAGAAATGCCTGTGGCAGGTGCAGGCTGTTTCTGCTGCTGTCGAAGGTCAAGTGATCACCGAACAGTTCGGTATAGCGTGCATGGTAGCTCGGGCGTGGGTAGGCGAACTCGCAGCGCAGCGGCCTCCATGGGGTGCCGGTCATTTCCTGGCTCCATCGCAGCAAGGCGCTCATGCTGCGTTCGATGGCTGCTTGTGGATAGTGCCGGTCTGGTGCGAAGGCGATTTCGAGTACCACGGCATCGGCGGATTCGCTCAGGTGCCAGCGCTCTGAGGGGTTCATCAGGGCGATATGCTGCTGAAATACCTCCAGTGCCTCGCGTACTACGCTGCATTGGCGCAGCCAACTGGCGAGTACACCATGGGTAGCGGGGTTGAAGGTCTGACCAATCAGCAGGCCGATATGCGGCAACTGCGGGTTGTTTGCCGCTATCTGCCAGAGTGTCAGCAACTGACTTTCGTCAGCTCGTTGCTCTTGTGGCGGCGGAGCGTCGGGGCTGCGGTCCAGCATTGCAGCACCCTGCACCCCGGCGGCCAGCAGTTGCTCGCGGGTGGTTACGCCATGCTGTAACAACAGATCGTGCAGATCCTGCACGGCAACGGCAGAGACGCTGGTGTGTTTGCCCATTGTGCGGTGCTCTTCATGGGGTGGTCAGCTGCCGACTCTAACCCGTGCGCCAAGTGCGATGCTAGTGGCAGGGCCGGTGCTGCTGATTGCAACCAAAAGCCATGCAGGTTGAGCGCTAACGCTATGGTTCCCTGGTAAGAGAGTACCTAGCATCAACGTCATGCGAGGGTACAACAGGAGTCCGTCATGCAAGAGCACAAAATCGAATCGCTGGATGCACTGCGAGCACTTATCCCACCACCGCCGGCAATGATGCACAAGCGGCTGCAGCCTACGCTCGATGAGTACTGCCTGATGATCATCCAGCGTGCATCTGTCTGCGCCGTCGGCTGTGCCGACCCAGCGCTTGATATTGAGTACCTTGATCTTCGCAGTCACCCGGTCGAAAGCGCGGAGGGGCAGAATATCGTGCTGCACTGGCCCGCAGGCAAGCCGCTGCCACAGGGGCTGGCTGAAGGGTTGGCATGCAGTTTGTACTTCATGATGCCGGGGGTGGGCTTCAGCCTGCGCGCCAATGGTCGGGGCTCGGTCATCAGCACTGAGGCCGGGACTGTTTTGGCGTTTCGTGTTGGAGCACTGTTTCTGCATTGCTCACGGGCCAAGGTACGCGCCAACTTCTGGGAGGTCAGGGCGTCGGCTAGAGCTTACGCGCCAGAAGAGGGCAGCAAACTGTCGGATCAGGCTCTGGCATTTATTGCGGCATCGCCCTATCTACTGATGTTGACGCAGGATCATGCCGAATCGACTGAACTTTCCCCGCGCGGCGATCCTGACGGGTTTGTGCAGGTGCTTGATCGGCAGACGCTACTGATTCCGGAGCGCCCCGGTAACAAGGTGGCCTGCAGCATGAGCAACATTTTGGCTGACGGCAGCGTCAGGCTGTCTTTGCTACTTCCTGGTGCCGGTATGGTGCTTTCGTTAGCAGGGCGAGCCTGGCTGACCAAAGACCCGGCCAGGCTGGAGCCGTTAACGGTTAAGGGCAAGCGGCCGTTGGTTGCGATCGTGCTGGAGGTACAGAGGTATCGCTTCCAGCCGAGCCCAGAGCTGCTAACGGCTGGCCTGTGGGATAAAACCACGCATATGCGCGACGGCGAGATCCCGGCCTTCTCGAAGATGCTGTCCGAGCATATGAACGGCAAGGGGCTGCTGGGCAAGGCCACTACGCTGGTGGTTGATGCGGTAGTCAAGCATGATCTGAAGCATCTTTATTGACAGGGTGGCTTCGTCCGCGCCACCTATGCCTTGCCATAGGCCCACCGAGCCTCAGCTACTGTCCGTACCCTAACAAACCCTCCTAAAAGTCAGGTTATACCTAACCGCCCCCGTTACCGAATGAGAGGCCCGCTTCCCAAGCGGCGCCACTCCATGAAAATGCAACCGACTGACACCACCCCACACCACTACGTCACCATGCTCAATCAGCCATCGGCTGGGTTTGTCCGAGCGTTGCGGCCCGCCGAACAGAAAGGTAATGGGTGCGCCCAGGGTGATGGACACGATGGGGGCTTGGAGGTCTTGTTCGTCCTTGTCCTGGTGCAGGCCCATGCCGGCGCCGGTCTGGTAACGGTTGATCAGGCAGGACTGTGGATCGAAGTTGTGAAAACCGACGCTCGTTGCGGCTTGGGTGGCCAGTTCATGAAACAGCACCGGCATGCTTGGCCAGGGTTGGCCGCTTAAAGGGTCTTCAGTGCTGTAGCGATAGCGGCGCCTGTCGGTGATCCAGCCGTAACTGCCGCAGCTGCTCTGTTGCGCGGCCATGCTGTGGCCGCCGGGTGTGACTTGAGTGCGAAACGGCGCCTGGCTGGTGATCTGCTGAATGGCATCCAGCAACTGTTCTGCTTCGCCTAGCACAAACCCACGCAACAACCAGGCGCCCTCGGCAATCTGCTCCGGTGCGGCGGGGGATAGGTCGGCAAACAAATCGTCGGTGGGCGGCATGCAAGACCTCCGGGTGAGTGATAGCAAATCTATTCTACCCGCTTCGCCGCGGGGCCGCGGCTCCTACCGGTTTGGTGTCGGGGCCACGGACCTTGAGCGAATAACGCTGCCAGCACCTGAACCCTTTCGCGCTCAAGCGCGCTCCTACCAGGCTA
>JBKBSI010000125.1:0-6177 GCA_046291745.1 Pseudomonas sp.
TGGGCATGATTATGTGCTCTGGCTTCACCATCGTTACACCAGCACCAAAGTCTGCCTGGCCACCAAGCTACATAGTCTGGGATTAGACAAACCGAACCTCTTGGCCTTCTGGGACACTCTGCAGCGCTATATGGATGTGGAGCAGCCGTTGCCGGACCTACCCATTCTGGAGCAGAGCAGGCACCTTGACCTCGTCACAGCAGCTCACGACGAAGCCCATAACCGGCCCCCACGACGCTGGCGCGATACCGATGCAGAAACCTGGAGCCGCAAGGAAGGGCGCCAACTAAGGGAAAAGTTGGCTAGCTACCCTTGGCAGCAACAGCCTTGCATCCTGCAAGAGAAGATCGATCCCGGCTTGAGTATCGAACACTACTACCGCCAGCAGGAAGCCAATGGCATTCAAGCCACCCCCAAGGGGGATGATTTCGACAATATACACAGGGGGTGAACCTGTTGCCGCAGAATGGCGAGCGTGGGGTATGCCTGGCACCTAGCCCCCGGTGTCAGGACAGTTGTCGCCTGATCGGATTTATCAAAATGATACATCGGGGGCTGAAAGAGACCTGCAATGCTGCGCGTAAAGCCGCTCTGCTGAAGAAACTACTGCCGCCATTGAGCCTGTCCGTGCCTCAGGTTGCCCTCGAATCTAAAAATACCTGTGCGGCGAGCCCTTGCCCCCTTGTGTATTGGCTGGCGTAGTTGTACAAATCGCTTTCCCAAGCCACATGGTCCTGCGATGAAATGAGCGAACCTTCACCCTGTCTGAACTGCGGCGCCTGTTGTGCCACATTCAGGGTATCCTTTTACTGGGGCGAGACGGATAGCAGCCCCGAGGGACAAGTCCCCGAATATCTGACGGAACAGATTTCCCCCCACCTTAGCTGTATGCAGGGCACCAATAACCCCAATCCGCGGTGTACCGCACTGATGGGCATGATCGGTGATGCCGTGCGCTGCAATATCTATGAAAAGCGTTCCTCCACCTGTCGCCAGTTCGCCTGGCACGGAGAAAACGGCGAGGATAATGCCGACTGTCAGAAGGCCCGGGCCAGGCATGGCTTGCCGCCGCTGCCTGATGGGCCGCGTACTCCGCAGCGCATTCCGATAATTGCCGCTTGATCAGTGTTGTTCGGCCACAACGCTATGCACCATGTAGAGCTTGCGTAGGCTTGGCACAGTGATAATGAAGGGGTAGATGTCCGCCTGACCCATGCTGCGGGCCAATACATTGAGCACGCTGCTGAGTTGCACCCAGCGATTGATAAAGGCCAGAAACGCGGCCTGGTCGCCGTTGCCGTGTACGCAGCCTTCGAGCTGGCTGGCATCGAAGGTATCGATGCGCAGGTTCAGGGTGTCCAGGCGGATGCCAAAGTCCAAGGCGACATTCAGGGTATCGGTCATGTGCAGATAGTGTGCCCAGGTTTCTGCCCAGTCTTCCCATGGGTGGGAGGCGGCGTAACTGCTGATATAGGTGTTGTTCCAGCCGCTTGGTGGCCCGTTCTGGTAATGCCGCTGCAGCGACTGCTGGTAGTCCTGGCGTTCATCGCCAAAGAGTTCCCGATAGGGCGTAAGCCAAGCGCTGTTGAGCACTAGGCGGTCCCAGTAGTAATGGCCAGATTCATGGCGGAAATGCCCGAGCAGAGTGCGGTAAGGCTCGTGCATGTTGAGGCGTACCTGTTCGCGGTGTGCGGGGTCTGCCTCGCCGACGTTGATGGTGATGACACCGTCCATATGGCCGGTCATTACCGCAGGGCCGCCGGGTTGCTGTGCCAACAGTTTGAAACCAAGTCCCTGCTGCGGATCCTGCTCGCGGGAAACAACCGGTAAACCGAGCATGATCAACTGAGCTACAAGACGCCGCTTGGCCTCTTCGGTCTTGCGCCAATGTAGTGCGTTCTGGCCGAAGCTCAGGTCCGGGATGGTCAGATTCAGGGCGCAGGCTGTGCAGTAGGGGCTGCTGCTTTCCTCGGTGACCAGCCAGTTGCAACGCGCAGGACTGTTCAGGTTCTGGCAGCGGTTCACCCGTTTGCCGAGCAGTGGTCCCTCCGAACGTATGCGCCAGGTTTGTGGGTCAGCTTCCGGTGCCAGGCTGCAGAGCTTGCCCTGATGCGGGTGGAAGCCCAGCTCCGAGCCGCAGCTCAGGCAGCGGTCATTATCGAAAAACACCGCCTGGCCACATTGGCAGCGCTGGACGTGGCCATTGGGGTGGTAGTCGAACAACTGACTGCCTTCGCTGCGCTTTACCAACTGGTCAAAATAGCTCATGGACCTTGTGTATCCTGTATGGCCTGGCGCATTGGCCGAAGGTCACTGTGACTGGGATTGACCGACATCCTCATGCTGAGCAAAGTAGGTTTTGCGTATGGCTTCGTGCAACTCGGTAAAATCGACCTGAATCTCATCGACGAATGCGTGCAGCAGATCTGGCTCGGCAGCCATACGTATGATCTCGGCTTCGGCGATATGTTTCCTGCAGGTTTCAACTTCGTCCAGCGCCAGCTCATGCATGGGCAGGTTTTTCAACGCAATGGCGAGTCTTTCCAGGCTGCAGGCCACGGCACGCGGGAACATCCGATCCTGCAGCAGAAACTGCAGTACATCCGGCCCACGAATGCGCAGGCGCACATGCTGGCGATACATCTGAAAGCCACTGAGTGATTTGAGTACGCTCATCCACTGCAGGTTCTCGAACGGGGTCAGCTCCTCGGGGCTGCGTGGCAGCAGGTTGGCCGACCGCACATCGATAATGCGAGTGGTCATGTCGGCGCGTTCCAGTTGCCGACCAATCATCAGGAAGGTCCGTGCGGTGGTGTAGCTGAGCATGCCCTCTACCAGGCCGTTGACGGTCTGGCAGCTGCGGATCACCCGGTTGAGAAAGGCATCACGGCGTCTGGGGGTAATACCTGCTTCAACCTGTTCCTGAACATTCAGATACAACTGATTGATTTCTTCCCATATTTCGCGTGGAATAACTTCCCGAGTGGTACGCAGATTTTCCCGCGCACCGGCCAGCGAGCTGATGATCGAGCCGGAATAACGCCGGTCACCACACATGAACGACAGCACGCTGGCCTCGTCACGGTTCTCGTAGTGCTCGTCAAACAACTCGTCGTTACCGGTAATCGCGATAATCTCGGACCAGCCGAGCTTGGTCGAACGCGGCAGGTCTAGCAGCAAGTGACTGTTGACGCTGAGCAGTCGCGCGGTATCTTCGGCGCGCTCGATATAGCGGGCCAGCCAGTAAATATTTTCCGCAACACGTGAAAGCATGATCAGTTCCCCGCCAGGTCGACGATCCAGGTGTCTTTACTGCCACCACCCTGGGATGAGTTGACTACCAGTGAGCCCTTGGTCAGGGCCACGCGTGTCAGGCCGCCGGTGGTAACCCATGGGGTTTCACCGGAGAGAATGAACGGCCGCAGGTCAACGTGGCGGGGCTCCATGGTGTCGCCGCACAGGGTAGGTGAGGTGGACAGGCTCAGGGTCGGCTGGGCCATGTAGTTACGTGGATCAGCCTTGATCAACTCGGCAAACTTGGCGCGTTCCTTCTTGGTTGAGTGCGGGCCGATCAGCATGCCGTAACCACCGGACTCGTTGGCTGGCTTGACTACCAGCTTGTCCAGGTTGTCGAGTACATACTTGCGGTCATCATCGAACATGCACAGGTAGCTGGGCACGTTGGGCAGCAGCGGCTCCTGATCCAGGTAGTACTTGATGATGGCGGGCACGAAGGCATACACCACCTTGTCGTCGGCAACGCCAGCGCCGGGCGCATTGGCCAGGGCGACATTGCCCTTGCGCCAGGCGCGCATCAGCCCTCTGACACCCAGCGCCGACTCGGGATTGAATTCCTCTGGATCGATAAACAAATCGTCGACTCGCCGGTAGATCACGTCAACCCGGCTCAGGCCGTCGATCCGGCGCATGTATACGCAGTCATCCTCGCCGACCACCAGGTCCGAGCCTTCAACTACCTCGACGCCCATTTGCTGGGCCAGGTAGGCATGCTCGTAATAGGCCGAGTTGTAGATGCCGGGCGTCAGGATCACGATGCAGGGATCGTCCCCGGGGCGCGGCGACATGGAGGCAAGCATGTCGTAGAGCTGCGAGGTGTAGTCGTCTACCGGTTGAATCTTGCCGGTGGCAAACAGGTCCGGCAGTACGCGCTTGGTGACGTTGCGGTTTTCCAGCATGTAGGAGACGCCCGACGGGATGCGCAGGTTGTCCTCGAGTACATACAGGGTGCCGTCATTATCGCGCACCAGATCCGAGCCGCAGATATGCGCCCAGACGTTGTGGGGCGGGTGAATACCGACGCACTGCGGGCGGAAGTTCACCGACTTGGCCAGAATCTCGGCGGGGAAGACCTTGTCCTTGATGATCTTCTGATCGTGGTAGAGATCATCAATAAACATGTTCAGGGCCTGCACGCGCTGCTTTAGGCCCGCTTCGGTCTTCTGCCATTCGGCCAGCGGAATAATGCGCGGCACTATGTCGAAGGGCCAGGCGCGGTCGATCATGTTGCCTTCGGTATAGACCGTGAAGGTAATACCCATAAGCTGGATAGCTACCTCGGCAGCGGTTTTGTGCTCCGCCAGTTCGCGGGCATCCAGGTCGGCCAGATACTGACAGAGCATGGCTGCTTCCGCCCGTGGTTTGCCCGGCGCGGCGATCAGTTCATCGAAGAAGCCCTTGGAGGCGTAGTCTTCCCAGTTAACTTTGCTCATTAAGCCACTCTTGTGTGAGATTGGGTGATGGGTAGAAACGCTGCAATTGCTATACCAGCCTAATACGACCCACGCCGTTTATCCATTCAGTCTGCCACGCTTGTTGTTGCAGCGGGGGATTTGTGTCATGACTCTGGCATCTGTGCTGCATATCCTCTCCTGAACTGGGTTCTGTCATCCTATGACAGGTTTATCGGACGCTTGGCACAGGCGTTGCTATGATCTAAGGCTCTACCTTGCCATTCCATCGGGAAACGATTCATGACCATTCGTGTTGCACTCAAACATTCCACCCGTTATGACTTCGACAAGCCGGTAGCTGTTGCGCCTCACCAGATTCGCCTAATGCCCGCGCCGCACTGCCGTACACCGGTGGACGCCTACAGCCTGAAGATCAGTGGCGGCGAGCATTTCATCAATTGGCAGCAGGACCCCTTTGGTAACCATGTGGCAAGGGTGGTGTTCCCCGACAAGATCGACCACTTGTATGTGGACGTCGAACTCATAGTGCCAATGACGGTAGTCAATCCCTTTGACTTCTTTGTTGAGGAATATGCAGAAAATATTCCTTTCAGCTATCCCGAGGGGCTGTGCAAGGAGCTTGGACCCTACCTGGAGGCCCGGACTCCGGGGCCTCTGCTCAAGGAATGGTTGAAGACGGTCAACCTGGAAAAGCGCCAGGTAACGGACTTTCTGGTAGCGATAAACCAGCGTATTGCCGATGACATTGAATACCTGATTCGCATGGAGCCGGGCGTACAGAGTGCCGAGGAAACCCTGAAGCTGAAACGTGGTTCCTGCCGTGACTCGGCCTGGTTGCTGGTGGAAGTGTTCCGCCAACTGGGCCTGGCTGCACGTTTCGTCTCTGGCTACCTGATTCAGTTGACCGCCGACGTCAAGGCGTTGGACGGCCCATCCGGTACCGAGGTCGACTTCACCGATCTGCACGCCTGGACCGAGGTGTTCATCCCCGGTGCAGGCTGGATTGGCCTTGATCCAACCTCCGGACTCTTTGCCGGGGAGGGGCATATTCCGCTGGCCGCGACCCCCGAACCCTCCAGCGCTGCGCCCATTACCGGCGCCTCGGATCCGTGCAAGGTCGAGTTTGGTTTCGACATGAGTGTGACCCGGGTGCATGAAGACCCGCGGGTGACCAAACCCTATACCGAAGAACAGTGGCAGCGCATCGATGCCCTGGGTGATCAGGTCGATGCCCAATTGCAGGCACAAGATGTGCGTCTGACCATGGGCGGAGAGCCCACTTTTGTCTCAGTCGACGATATGGATGCACCAGAATGGACCATTGCTGCCCAGGGACCGACCAAAAGAGGGCTTGCCGAGAAGCTGCTGCGGCGCTTGCGTCCGCACTATGCGCCGCACTCCCTCATGCACTATCAGCAGGGCAAGTGGTACCCGGGTGAGCCACTGCCGCGTTGGGCGCTGGCCT
>JBKBSI010000125.1:6187-9695 GCA_046291745.1 Pseudomonas sp.
GACGGTAAACCAATGTGGCAGGATGACCGCTGGTTGGCCGATGTTGAAAAGGACTACAAGGTAGGTGAGGTCGAGACTCGCCGCTTTGCCGAGGAGCTGGTCAAGCGCCTGGACCTGGACTCGCGCTATCTGATTCCATGCTTTGAAGATACCTACTACTACCTGTGGCTGGAGCAGCAGCAACCCAGTGATGTGAAGCTGGCTGACCAGGACCTCAAGGACGACGAAAGCCGGGCTCGCCTGGTGCGTCTGCTTGAGCGCGGACTCGACAAGATGACTGGTCTGGCCCTGCCATTGGCCCGTGACAGCAAGAGCAAGGGCTGGCAAAGCAGCGCCTGGCCGGTTCGCCGCGACAATCTGTTCCTGGTTCCGGGCGACTCGCCCATGGGCCTGCGTCTGCCGCTTTCGGCGTTGCCCCTGCGCAAGCTGGAGGAGCCGCAGCCCCGTTCGATGTTCGAGGCGCTTCCGGCGCTGCCGGATGTACACGGCGAGGTTGCCAGTCGCTACAGCGAATTGCTCGCCAGTCAGCAGAGCGACGGTCGCCATCACCAGGGCGCCGGGCAGGATTGGCAGGAGCAGTTGCCGGAGCGCGAGGAGGAGGGCGTGATTGGTACTGCCCTGTGTCTGGAGCCGCGTGACGGCAAGCTATTCGTGTTCCTGCCGCCGCTGGCAATGCTGGAGGAATATCTGGAATTGCTGGCCTCGATCGAGCAAACCGCCGCGCATTTGAAGATGCCGGTCTGTATCGAAGGCTATGCACCGCCTTCGGATACCCGGATCGAGAAGTTCATGATTACGCCGGATCCTGGCGTTATCGAAGTCAACGTGATGCCGGCATCAAGCTGGCGCGAGCTGGTGGACAATACCCATATTCTCTATGAAGAGGCACGCCTGACGCGGCTGGGTACCGAGAAGTTCATGCTCGACGGTCGTCACACCGGTACCGGCGGTGGTAACCACGTGACACTGGGTGGTAGGACGCCTACAGATTCGCCGTTCCTGCGGCGCCCGGATCTGCTCGCCAGCATGCTGACCTTCTGGCAGCATCACCCGAGTCTGTCCTACCTGTTTTCGGGTCTGTTCCTTGGCCCCACCAGCCAGGCGCCACGGGTTGATGAGGCCCGGCATGAGGCGCTTTACGAGCTGGAGATTGCCCTGTCGCAGATGCCCGAAGGCGAAGTGCCGCAAGCCTGGCTGGTTGACCGGTTGCTGCGTCACCTGCTGACCGATATTACCGGCAACACCCATCGCGCCGAGTTCTGTATCGACAAGCTCTATTCGCCTGACTCGTCCACTGGCCGTCTTGGCCTGCTCGAGCTGCGCGGCTTCGAGATGCCGCCACATGCGCAAATGAGCCTGATGCAGCAGTTGCTGATCCGCGCACTGGTGGCGCGTTTCTGGGACAAGCCCTACCGCAAGCAACTGGTACGCTGGGGCACGGCGCTGCATGACCGCTGGATGATGCCGCATTTTATCTGGCAGGACCTGTGCGATGTGTTGACCGACCTGAATGACCACGGTTTTGCCTTTGAGGCCGAATGGTTTGCCCCCTTCCTCGAGTTCCGCTTCCCGCATTGCGGAGAGGTGCGCTATGACGGCGTGGGTATCGAACTGCGCCAGGCCATCGAACCCTGGCATGTGCTGGGCGAGGAGGTCAGTGGTGGCGGCACCGCACGCTATGTCGACTCGTCGGTGGAACGCATGGAAGTGCGGGTCAGTGACTTCAATCCGGCGCGGCATATCCTCACCTGTAACGGCTTCAGGGTGCCGCTGCAGTTCACTGGCAAGCCCGGGGAAGGGGTGGCGGCAGTACGTTACCGCGCCTGGCAGCCACCATCTGCCATGCACCCGATGATCGAGGTGCACGCGCCCTTGGTGTTCGATCTGGTCGACAGCTGGAATCAGCGCTCGTTGGGCGGTTGTACTTACCATGTGGTGCATCCGGCGGGGCGCAACTACGAAACTTTCCCGGTTAATGCCAACGAAGCGGAAGCTCGACGGATGGCGCGCTTCTGGGCGCACGGCCATACACAGGGGCCGATGCGGCGGATCGAACAGGCGCCGGGACAGGAATATCCGCATACTCTGGATCTGCGTCGTGCCGGTGTGCCTGCCTCTGGCGTATAATAAGTAAATATTGCAGAGTAATCAGGCAGCCGATGCAGGCTGCCTCTCAGGAACACCGTCATGCAGCCACCGGGTAATCTCGATCCAGCGCTTAAAAACTTTCTCGGTGATTACTCGGCGGATGTTGAGCATGACGAGCTGTTTGACCGCGACGGACTGCCGCGCACCCATTGGCAGGGCCTGCTTGACGAGTTTTCCGCGTTGGGCTCTGACGTACTGGTAAGTCGTAGCGAAGAAGCGCAGAACCTGCTGCACGAGAATGGCGTTACCTTCAATCCTTACGAAGACGACCCGGGTCAACTGCGTTCCTGGCAGCTGGACTGCTTGCCCTGGGTTATCAGCACCGAGGAGTGGGTCTCGCTTGAAGCCGGTCTGCAGCAGCGTAGTCGTCTGCTTGAGCACCTGCTCGACGATCTCTATGGCCAGCGTCATGTGATCAACGAGGGGCTGCTGCCACCCGAGCTGGTCTTTACTCACCCCGGTTACCTGTTTGCTGCCGCCGACTCGCCTTCGCAACTGGAGCGGCCGCTGCTGATCTTCCACGGCACCGACGTGGTACGTGACGAGCATGGCCGCTGGCAGGTGCTGGGTGACTGGACACAATCGCCGGCAGGCGCAGGCTATGCGCTGGAAAACCGCATTACCCTGGCGCGGGCGTTGCCAAGCATTTATCGCGAGGCGCCAATCAAGCGTCTGGCTGGCTTCCTGCAGGCGCAGCACCGTTGCCTGGCCAGCCTTGCCGGGGCGCAGCGCGAGCAGCCAAACATCGTTCTGTTATCACCGGGCCCCGGCAGTCCTGGCTACTTTGAGCACGCCTGGCTAGCCAACTACATGAACTTCTCCCTGGTCGAGGGCGACGATCTGGTCGTGCGAGACGGTCAGGTATCGGTGCGCACCCTGGGTGGGCTGACCCAGGTCGACGTGATCCTGCGGCAGATCAACGATCCCTGGTGTGATCCGCTGGAATTACGCCCAGATTCGTTGCTGGGGGTGCCGGGCCTGTTGCAGGCCGCACGTAATGGGGAAGTACGCATCGCCAATGCCCTGGGTGCCGGTATTCTCGAACACCCGGCGCTGGCGGCCTTCCTACCCGGCCTATGCCAGCGGTTGCTGGGAGAAACCCTGTTGTTGCCGTGCCGCGAGACCTTGTGGTGCGGTGCCAGCCAGGACCTGGAGCAGGTCAAACAGTCCCTGGATGAGTGGGTATTGCGCGATATCAGTCAGCCGGGCAAAACCTTCCGTGTGGACCAGATGAGTCTGGATGCCATTGGTGCGCTGCGGCATAACATGCAGCAGCGGCCCTATCTGTTCACTGCCCAGCGGCCGGTTCGATCTTCTGCAACCCCAGGCTTCAACCCCCAGACCAAGACAGTCGAACGGC
>JBKBSI010000126.1:0-9621 GCA_046291745.1 Pseudomonas sp.
CCCAGGCGCAGACCCTGGATATCGGCAAGGGTTTCGAGCGGCTGACCCACCAGGGGCTGGCCGAGATCTGGAAGCAGGGCTCGCCGCCGGCGCATCCGGCGCTGGAGGCCATGGCCGAGCTCAAGGCCCGGCTTGCCGCGCTGGCCAGTCCGGCACAACCAGCCCTGCGCCATGCCGCTGGCTGGATGGCCGAGCGCTTTGACGCAGAAAAGCGCCGTCGCGCGCAGATGGGCTTTGACGACATGCTCACGCGGCTCGACGATGCGCTGCAGGGCGACAACGGCGAGCGCTTGTCAGAGGTCATCCGCAAACAGTTTCCAGTGGCCATGATCGATGAATTTCAGGACACCGATCCGCTGCAGTACCGCATCTTTGATCGCATCTATCCCCTCGAGCACAGCCCGAAGGACACCGCGCTGCTGTTGATTGGCGACCCCAAACAGGCCATCTATTCGTTCCGCGGGGCCGACATCTTTACCTATCTGCATGCACGCCGAGCGACCCAGGGCCGTCATGAACACCTGGACACCAACTTCCGCTCAAGCCAGCCGATGGTCGCGGCAGTCCACCATGTATTTCATCTGGCCGAGCAACGTGCGGACCAGCAAGGCGCCTTCCGCTTCGGCGCCGGGGCTGACGCACTCCTGCCGTTCCAGCCGGTCGCCGCCCAGGGCCGCAAGGAGCGCTGGATGCTGCATGGCCAGATTGCTCCCGCATTGACCGCCTGGCACCTGCACAGCAACGAGCCGCTTACGGGCGAAGCCTATCGTCAGCAGATGGCCGCGCGCTGCGCCTCGGCCATGGTCGAACTGCTGCAGGCTGGCCAGTCCGGCCAGGCCGGCTTCGAACATCCCAAAGACGGTTGGCAAGCGGTGCGTCCGGCGGATATGGCGGTGCTGGTGCGCACCGGGCGTGAGGCCGAGATGATTCGCAATGCGCTGGCCGAACGCGGCGTGCGCAGCGTCTATCTGTCGGACAAGGATTCGGTGCTCGACTCGCAGGAGGCGGTGGATGTGTTGCGTTGGCTGCGTGCCTGCGCCGAGCCGGGCAATGACCGTCTGCTGCGCGCCGCCCTCGCCAGCCCGACTCTGGATCAGTCCTGGGCCACGCTCGAACGCCTTAACGAGGACGAGCGCCTGTGGGAACACCGGGTATTTCAGTTCACCGAGTACCGCCGCTTGTGGCAACGCCAGGGTGTACTGCCGATGCTGCACCGCCTGCTGCATGATTTTGATCTGCCTGCCCGTCTGCTGCAGCGCGCCCATGGCCAGCGGCAACTGACCAATCTGCTGCACCTGGCCGAAATGCTGCAACGCGCCGCCCGCGAGCTGGATGGCGAGCAGGCCCTGGTACGGCACCTGGCCGAGCTGATTCCGTTGGCTGGGGAGGGCGCAGGGGAGGAGCAGATACTGCGGCTGGAAAGCGATGCAGAACTGGTCAAGGTGGTGACCATCCACAAGTCCAAGGGCCTGGAATACCCACTGGTGTTTCTGCCCTTCATCTGTCACAGCCGGCCGCTCAAGAGCGGTGAACCGGCGCGCTTCCACGATGGCGAGCGCCGCACCCTGGTGCTGGAACCCAGCGAAGCGGAACGCCGACTGGCCGATGCCGAGCGCCTGGGTGAAGACCTGCGCCTGCTCTACGTGGCCCTGACCCGCGCACGCCATGCCTGCTGGCTGGGCATGGCCGACTTGAAGAGCGGCAATAACAAGGCGTCGGTACTGCACCACAGCGCCGTGGGGCATCTGCTCGCCGGTGGTCAGGCGTTGGCGACCAGTCCGGCGCTGGCGGAGTGGTTGCAGCAGTGGCGTGACGTCTCGGCGGAAGTGATCGCCGTGAGTCCGGCGCCGGAGCCCCAGCAGCAGATCTATCAACCACTGCAAGCCGTACTGCCGCAGATCCAGGCGCGGCAGCCGCAACATGCCAGCTTTGAATCCTGGTGGATTGCCTCCTACAGCGCTCTGGCGATTGGTAGTGAAGAGCTGGGCGGGCTGGGCAGGGGTATTGGCAATGCGCCGGACAATCCGGCTGCCGAGAAAATGGCCGATGACGAACGCGCAGCGCGCTTTATACCGCTACGCGCCGGTGAACTGCCGACCATTCACCGTTTCCCGCGTGGCCCGCAGCCGGGTACTTTCCTGCACGGGCTGCTCGAGCTTGCCGGTCGCGAAGGCTTTGCCGTGCTGGCGGACCGGCAGCAGTGTATCGACTGGCTGCGCCCGCGCTGTATTCGCCGCGGTTGGGGCGTCTGGACCGAGTGCCTGGCGGACTGGCTGATCAGCCTGTTGCGGCAACCGGCATTGCTGCGGCGGGTCGATTCAACGACTGAGCTGTGCCTGGCTGATCTGTCGCCCGGCCAGTACCAACCGGAGATGGAGTTCATGTTCAGTGCCCGGCGGGTCGATGTGCAGCAGCTTGATCAACTGGTCTGTGCTGCGACCCTGGATGGCCAGCCGCGCCCGGCGCTGCTGCGCGATCGTCTCAATGGCCTGTTCAAGGGTTTTATCGATCTGGTGTTCGAGCACCAGGGGCGCTATTACGTGGTCGATTACAAATCCAACTGGCTCGGCGCCAGCGCCAGTGATTATGTCGACGAGGCCATGCAGCGGGTGATTCTGGAGCAGCGCTACGACCTGCAATATGTATTCTACGTGCTGGCGCTGCACCGTCAGCTCAAGGCACGCCTGCCGGATTATGACTACGAGGCACACATGGGCGGCGCACTGTACTGGTTTGTGCGCGGCGTGGATTCGCCCCAGGCCGGCCTCTGGCATGACCGCCCGCCGCAGCGTCTGATCGAGGATCTGGACCGGCTGTTTATGGGCCAACCCGCCGTGGAGAGCGCTCTATGAAAGACGCCCAGATCGATTGGCTGGAACAGAGCAAGCAGCAACCGGACCCCCTGCAGGATGCCCAGGCATTGCTGGCGCTGCTGGATGACTGGCTGGCCTGCGGTTGGCTGCGCGCACTGGACCGGGCGCTGGCCGGGTTTCTGCTGGAACGTGAGCCGAGCACCGATGCGCGGGTGCTGCTGGCGGCGGCACTGGTCAGTCATCAACTGGGTCACGGGCATGTGTGCCTGGACCTGGGTATGACCCTGGACGAACCGGATTTTGCCCTGTCGCTGCCACCCGAAGGTGAAGACAGTATTGATGTGCTGTTGCCCTCACAGCTGCTGCGCAGCCTGAGTCTGGCCGACTGGCAAGCAGCACTGAACGGTAGCCGGGTGGTGGACAGCGGGCAGTACGAGCATGCCCTGCGGCCCCTGGTACTGGTCGGGCAGCGCCTGTATCTACGGCGTTATTTTCGTTACGAGCAGCAGGTGGTCCAGGGCCTGCAACGCCGACTGGCGCAGCCCTTGACGATTCCCGAGGCGCTGCCGCAGCGTCTGGCGGCGCTGTTTGCCGACAGCCAACAAACAACGGACTGGCAACGCATCGCCTGCGCCCTGGCCGCACGCGGCGCCTTCAGCATCATCACCGGCGGTCCGGGTACCGGCAAAACCACCACCGTGGTCAGACTGCTGGCGCTGTTGCAGGCGCCCGCAGTGGAGGCGGGGCAGGCGCTGCGTATTCGTCTGGCCGCGCCAACCGGCAAGGCCGCCGCAAGACTGACCGAATCGATTGGCAAGCAGGTCGGCCGCTTGCCGGTGGCGGAGGCCGTGCGTGAGCAGATCCCCAGTGAAGTCAGCACCCTGCACCGGCTGCTCGGCAGCTTGCCCGACAGTCGGCACTTTCGCCATCACGCAGGTAATCCGCTGGCGCTGGATGTACTGGTGATCGACGAAGCCTCGATGATCGACCTGGAGATGATGGCCTGCGTACTCAATGCGCTGCCGCCCGGCGCGCGACTGATACTGCTGGGCGACAAGGATCAATTGGCCTCGGTCGAGGCTGGAGCGGTACTGGGCGATCTCTGCCGCCATGCCGAAGGCGGCTTTTACACTGCCGCCACCCGCGACTGGCTGGAACACAACAGCGGCCAGTCCCTGGCCCTAGCGGGTTTGCAGGACGGCGATGCGACCCTCCACCAACTGGAACAGCAGACCGCCATGCTGCGCCACTCCCATCGCTTTGATTCGAACAGCGGTATTGGTGAGCTGGCGCGTGCGGTCAATCGCGGTGATGCGGCTGCGGCCAGACAATTGCTGCAGACGGGCGGCTTTGCCGATATCCATCGGCAGCGGGTCAACTCCGTTACCGACAGCGCTTTCGAGTCTTTGGTGCTGGGTAAAAAGCAAACGGGTTATGGCCTGTATCTCAGGTGCCTGGCGAGGAAGCGGCCGTCGTCAAACACGCCTGCGCAGGACCCGGCGTGGGAATGCTGGGCCCAATTGGTCCTGCAGGCATTTGATCGTTTTCAACTGCTTTGCGCCGTGCGTAAAGGCAACTGGGGCGTTGATGCGCTTAATCTGCGGGTAGCCAATCTACTGCACCGGCGCGGTCTGCTGAGTGCCGACCAGGGCTGGTACGAAGGGCGTCCGGTGCTGGTCACCCGCAACGACTACAGCATGGGGCTGATGAATGGTGATATCGGCATAGCCCTGCGCGTGCGCGAAAAGCCCCTGCAACCTGGCGCATCAGAGCGTGAAGAGCTGCGGGTGGCCTTTCCGCGCAATGACGGCAAGGGCGGTGTGCGTTTTGTATTGCCCAGCCGTCTGACCGAGGTCGAGTCGGTCTTTGCCATGACCGTACACAAGTCCCAGGGCTCGGAATTCAAGCATGCGGCCCTGGTACTGCCGGATGCCCGCAGTCCGGTACTGACCAAGGAACTGGTGTACACCGCCATCACCCGTGCCAGCCAGCACTTCACCCTGGTGGAAGCACGGGACGGCGTCTTTGAGCAGGCAGTGCAGACGCCGGTCAGGCGGATCAGTGGTCTGGATCTGGGGCAGACTGTACCGTCGAGCGCGTAAATATCCCAGTACGGTGCGACGATATATGCCAAGCCGGTCACACAAGCGTCCGGCAGGCTTTGCCTTCAGACCAAGCGCGTTTTAGCATCGGCAGCCCGGTGCCGCGTTGCACATCATGCCAAAGGATATGGCTATGTCTGGAAAACCTGCTGCCCGTCAGGGCGACCCAACCCAATGCCCGAAAAAAGGCCACGGTAATCACAGCATCACCGCTGGTTCGGCGGATGTGCTCTTCAACGGCCTTCCGGCTGCACGGTTAGGCGACCCCACTTCCTGCGGCAGCACGCTGAGCGGCCAGGTGATCCCCAATGTGCTGATCAATGGTCGCCCAGCGGTAGTTATGGGCAGCACCGGTAGTCATGGTGACGTGGTGATAGGTGGCTCCGGCGATATTATTATTGGGGGTGGCGTCAGTATTGGCGCCTACACCGGCGCGGCCAGCGCATTACCCGTTGCGGCCCTGGCTGCGGCCTCGGCAGGCGCCAGTAGCCTGCTCCGCTCCGACTCCGCCATGCCCGCGGGCATTGGCCCGCAAGCTCTACAATCGGGCGAACTGCCTTACAGTAATGAAGAGGAGGAGGAAGAGGACGAAACGGACTTGCCCGTGCAGCAACGCATCACCCTGCGCGTAGGCATGTTCTTTGATGGTACCGGCAACAACGCTCCCAACGCCGCCCTTACCGCCGCCTGCCGCAGTGAAGACCTGCAGGCCTTTGGCGAGGAAATGTTGGAGGGCGTTGCCAGGTTTTGTGAGGCCCATGGCTACCGGGATACCAATGGTGATAGCTTTTTTGATCAGATGCCGGGTACCAGTTTTGGAAATGAGCAGAGTAATGTGGCCTTGCTGTACCGGCTTTATGAGGATCAAGCTCAAAATATTATTGAGGATACGGCCGATCAAGCAAGCTTGGCGGTATACATAGATGGCATAGGGACCCGCAGTGGTAGCGAAGATTCCAAATGGGGCTTGGCACAAGGCCAGGGCGAGACGGGCGTTGTGCAGCGGGTTCAGCAAAGTCCTGAGTTGCTTATGACCAAGCTTCGCCGACTGATTGGAAACAATCCCCAACTGCTTATTGAAACTATCCAGTTCGATATCTTTGGTTTTAGTCGCGGTGCAGCAGCGGCGCGCCACTTTGCCAATGAAGTGCTGAAGTCTGGCGGCGGTGTTCTGGCCAATTATCTCAATCATGATTTGCCCGCGCTGGATTCAGCCTTTGATTGGGAGGCAAGCGCCAGCATCAACTTTGTCGGCCTGTTTGATACCGTCGCCGCGGTGGGAGACCCACTCCGAGGCGATATCAGAGTTGGCGATAGCCGTAATCCGGGCGTGAATCTATATTTGCCACCCGGTTGTGCCCGCAAGGTGGTGCATTTGACTGCAGCCGATGAGCACCGCCACAACTTCAGCTTGAATCGGGTAGACCCGGCCCACGAGGAGTTGGTCCTGCCCGGAGTGCACTCGAATCTGGGGGGTGGTTATCCGGTCCGGGTACGTGAGCGTTTGCTGGTTTCAAGGCCGCGAGTGTTTCGTGCAGGCTATTATCCGCTGGATAGTGTTGACCGGCAAAAACTGCAGAACTCAATGGTCTGGCGCGCCCGGGCAGAGGATGAACAGCGCCTGAGACAGCGCGGCCTGCCAGGGGCGGGTGAGCTTATCGCCGAGGTGCATCCAATAAATCGCTATTACAGCTCTGGGTCGCTGGCTGCGCCCGATATGCTTTTGACGCTGGGGCTTGATCGCGAAGTGCGTGGCGAGCTGTCGCGTTTGGCTCTTCGCGTTATGCATGCCAAAGGGGTACAGCAAGGCGTGCCTTTTGGAGCCATTGATGACGATGATCAACGGTTTAAAGTACCCAGCGATTTGCAACCCATCGCTGCCAAGGTAATGGATGCAGCCTTGGCTGGTCAGAACGCGATGCTGGATGAAGCGGAAAAGCGTTTTCTGCATACTCGCTATATTCATACGTCAGCCAACTGGGTGCCCACCTTTGGTTTTATGGTCAACAAGCCTCGTGCCAACTATGTTCGTGCTATTTACGACGATATACCCCAGAGAGGCTATCCGGAATGACGCTGCGCCTGCTGATTCTAAGTTGTCTGGTCTTGGTTGGCGCTTGTACCAGTCAGCCATCCGACTCGTTCCGCCCGCCGCCGCCCACATTGCCTTATCGCACTTGGGAGGTGGGCCTCTTTGCCCCAGACTATATGGAGGTCTGGGTTGAAAGCGTGGATGTTTTAGATCAGCGCGGTGAGGGGTACTTCGACGTGCATGGTGGAGTTGCGTCGATCCAGAGGCCTCCTGCCAATAGGGGCAACCCCAATGGCTGGCCTGACCGGCCTGGTGCGGGTAAAGCCATGCCCATGACCGGTATCGATCTGCCGAAAATCATTTTTGTGCGCTGGCAGTCGTTGGCCGAACCGCAAACCTACCGGGTGCGTATCCCTATTGACGATTGGGTCAGGGAGGAAATGCTTGTGCCGCGCGCGGCCTACTGCCGTTTTGATGGTGCTGATATTGAGGACTATCGGCGAGTGGTCACCATCGGCTTAGCACCCGGTGGCATAGCCAAGGTTTGGTTGTCGGGCGATTGTGTCGAGCCCATCGAAGTTGGTCGCTTCGAAGGCATGATCAACCCAAAAGGGCCTTATGATGGTACGTCAGAAGGTCGGCACCGGCCTCTCTCGCCCGCATCCAAAGCCTATGTCGAGAGCCATGAAATCCCCTTTGACAGCTGGTAACCCATGCGTCTCATCCCTCTGATTTTGTTGCTGGTGCTCGGTGCGTGTTCCAGTACTGCGACCGATCCGCTGCTTCCGCCGCCGCCCACGTTGCCTTATCGCACCTGGGAGATTGGCCTGCTAGCACCAAGTTATATGGAAGCTTGGGTTGAGAGTGTGGATGTGCTGGATCAGCGGGGTCAGGGTTTTTACAGAGTGCATGGTGGTCTCGCCGCTATTCAAACCCCTCCGAATAATCGAGGCAATCCTCGAGGGTGGCCATCTCGTCCTGGTGCTGGTGCCACAAGGCCAATGACCGGCATCGATCTACCGAAAATCATTTTTGTACGCTGGCAGTCGCTGGCCGAGCAGCAGACTTATCGGGTACGTATCCCTATTGATGATTGGGTAAGGAAAGAAATGCTCACTCCTCACCCCGGCTATTGCCGCCTTAACGACACGCACATTCAGGGTTATCGGAATATCATCACTATCGGTCTTGCTCCCGGCGGTATAGTCAAGCTGTGGCTGATTGGTCCTTGTATTGAGCCTATTGAAATTGGTCGCTTTGAGGGCATGATTAACCCCGATGGTCCATATGACGGCATGTCCAACGGAGAACATTATCGCCTGCCCAGCGAACATGCCCAGCGCTATATCGATACTCACGGTATCCCATTTGATAGCTGGTAACCCATGTGCCTTGTGCAAAATGGTCCGGTATCGCATTGGTAACGTTAAGAGGCGTCGGGGTCGGATCTTGCTGCTCGAATAAGCTCCGCAAAAAGGCGGCGCTGGCGCCGTGAGAACAGCAGGAATTCGGGGTGCCACTGCACGCCAAGCAAGAAGCGCTTGCTCGGATCTTCCACGGCCTGGACGATGCCATCCATATCCCGGCCGCTGACCACCAGACCTTCCCCCACCCGGTCGATGGCCTGATTGTGCAGGCTGTTGATGCGGCACAGGTCGGTCATCAGTAGGCGCCAGAGCTTGCTCTGAGCCTCTACGCGCAGGGTCTTCAGCGGTAGCACTGTCCAGCGGTTGGAGGTCATCTTGCGGTGTGATTTGAGTTCCTGAAACAGATTGCCGCCGCGTCGGGCGTTGAGCAGTTGAGCGCCGCGGCAAATACCCAGTAGCGGCATATCCTGCGCCAATGCCTTGTCGATCACTGCCGTTTCCAGGGCGTCGCGCTCGGGATCGTACTTGGGATGGACTTCGGGCTCGGCGGCGTAGAGTACCGGGTCGATATCATGCCCGCCGGTGACTACGACAGCGTCATACTGCAACTCCTCAAGCGGATCGCCGGGGCGCACTTGCAGGGGCGTCGCGCCATACCAGCGCACGGCACAGGCAACCAGAAAGCGCGGGCCAAAGGCGCCACGGCGCGGGCCGGTAATGGCTACAGTCATCTTGCTCATGCCTGGTCACTTAGCCACAGGGATTTGACCTGAGCAACCCAGTCATTCAGCAGCCGACTTATGCCTCGATCCAGATACAAGGCATAAGCCCGGCAACAGGCTTCCAGTCGCTCAGGATCACAGGCTAGGCGTTCGACTTCTAACCAGTCGCCCCAGGCCAGATGCAATCCCCAGCCGGGTTGGTCGATCAGGCAATCAGGCAGCCGGTAGTGAAAGGTTGGGCGGGCCTTGATCAGCGCATCCCCGGCCTTGGCCAGTACCCGTTGTTCGTCCAGATGCTTGAATAGCGGCAACATGTCGAGTGCGCGGTTGCGGGTTGGGTTGTCGTGCAGGTAGTCATCAATCAGCTGCGGCATTTCGGGCCAGTAATCAAGCTTGATCAGGCGCTTGATGTAGGCCGTTGGGAAAGGGTCCACGTAGCTGGTCAGGCGCCGGGTCATATTGATATTCGCGCGCTCTACCAGCCAGTCGGACAGGCACATGAAGGCCTTGAGGTAAGCCGTGATGGTGGCCGCTTCAGTATCCGGCACCTCGGGATTGAATTGCATGCCAAAAGCGTTGGTCAGC
>JBKBSI010000127.1:0-9521 GCA_046291745.1 Pseudomonas sp.
GCAGAAAGGTCGAGTAGATGGCGACCACCGGCTTGGCGCCCTCGCAGGCCATGCCCGCCGCCAGGGTAACGGCATGCTGCTCGGCAATCGCCACATCGAAGTAGCGCTCCGGAAAGCGCTCGGCGAAGGCAATCAGATCGGAGCCTTCCTTCATTGCCGGGGTTATCCCGACCAGGCGCGGATCTTCTGCGGCCATATCGCACAGCCATTGGCCAAAGACGTTGGAAAACTTGGGTTTGCTTACGCCGCCGGCGCCGGGTTTGGGTTCCAGCTTGGTAATGGCGTGGTAACCGATCGGGTCAGCCTCGGCAGGCGAGAAGCCCTTGCCTTTCTGGGTAACCACATGCAGAAACTGCGGGCCCTTGAGCTCGCGCATATTGCCCAGGGTGGAAACCAGCGTGGGCAGGTCGTGGCCGTCGATGGGGCCAATATAGTTCCAGCCCAGCTCCTCGAACAGGGTGCCGGGCACCAGCATGCCCTTGGCGTGCTCTTCAGTCTTGCGCGCCAGCTCCCAGGCTGAGGGGATCTTCGACAATACTTTCTTGCTGCCTTCGCGCATGTGCGAGTAGGTGCGGCTGGACAGAATCTTGGCCAGATAGTTGGACATGCCGCCAACGTTGCGCGAGATCGACATGTCGTTATCGTTGAGGATCACCAGCATGTCGGCTTCCACGTCGGATGCGTGGTTCAGCGCCTCAAAAGCCATGCCTGCAGTCAGTGCGCCATCACCGATCACCGCCACAGTGCGCCTATCCAGCCCCTGCAGCCGGGAGGCGATGGCCATGCCCAGACCAGCGCTGATCGAGGTGCTGGAGTGGCCCACGCCGAAGGTGTCGTAGGGACTTTCGCTGCGCCGAGGGAAGGCCGCCAGGCCATCCTTTTGCCGCAGGCTACTCATCTGCTCGCGGCGTCCGGTAAGAATCTTGTGCGGGTAGGCCTGGTGACCAACATCCCAGATAATCCGGTCTTCCGGCGTCTGATAAATGTAATGCAGGGCTACGGTCAGCTCGATCACACCTAGTCCGGCACCAAAATGCCCGCCGGTCTGGCTGACCGTCCAGAGCAGATAGGCGCGCAGTTGGTCAGCCAGTTCAGGCAGCAGGGATTCGTCCAGCTCGCGCAGGCGAGCGGTGCTGTCGAGGCTATCCAACAGGGGTGTGCTGGGCCTTTCGCTGGGTATTTCGTGGAAGGTGCTTGGCATCAAACAGGCTCTGGGTGCCATCTGGCGTGGCAAGATTAAAACGGCAGTTTAACCGATGCGGTGTGCTTAGCCCAACTCCGCGAGTGGCTTCAGAATTGCCGTTGCACAATATAGTCGGCTAGCTGGTGCAGGCGTGCAGCGTCCTTGCCCAGTGGCTCAAGTGCCGCCTGCGCCTGATCGCGCAGGTCTTTGGCCAGGGCTCTGGCGCCGTCCAGCCCGAGTAGTGCCGGATAGGTCGGTTTGCCCCGTGCGGCATCGGCGCCCTGTTGCTTGCCCAGCACGCTGGTGTCGCTTTCAATATCGAGAATATCGTCCTGAACCTGGAAGGCCAGGCCTATGCATTCGGCATAGATACCTAGGCTGGCCAGTTGCTCCTCACTGCATTGCTCGCTGGCCAGTGCGCCGAGTTGCACGCTGGCGCGGATCAGTGCGCCGGTCTTGTGCCGGTGCATGGATTCTAGCGTCGCCAGGTCGAGCTGCTCACCAACGGCGCCTAGATCTATTGCCTGACCACCAACCATGCCCAGCGGACCCGCTGCCTTGGCCAGTAGCTGCACCATGCGTAAGCGGGTGTCGCTATTCAGTTTGTCGGCCTGGGCCAGCCATTCGAAGGCCAGTGCCTGCAGCGCGTCACCTGCGAGTATTGCAGTGGCCTCGTCGTAGGCTTTGTGGCAGGTAGGCTGGCCGCGGCGCAGGTCGTCGTCATCCATGGCGGGCAGGTCGTCGTGGATCAGTGAATAGGCGTGGATCAACTCAACTGCGCCGGCTGCCACATCGGCCTGTTCTGGCCCACCCTGTAAGGCTTCACAGCTGGCGTAGGCGAGCATCGGGCGGATCCGCTTGCCGCCTTGGGTAACGCTGTAGCGGATGGCAGAGAACAGACGTTCCAGTCGAGGCTCGTCGCTTTGCAGACGCTCTTGCAGATAGAAGTTGATACGCTGCTGGCAGGCTTCAAGATACAGGCTGAAGCTGGTCATTCAACTGGGCCGTCAAAAGGCTCGGTGCTCAGCTTGCCCTGTTGTTCGGTGAGCAGCAGCACCTTCTGTTCGGCCTGGCTCAGGGCTTCCTGACATTCGCGGGTGAGGGCTACGCCCTGCTCGAAGGCCTTCAGGGAGTCCTCAAGACTCAAGTCTCCGCTCTCCAGACGCTCAACCAGAACTTGCAGGTCGCCCAGCGACTGCTCGAAATCCACGCTGGTTTTTTTCTTGGCCACGGTACTTGTCCTCGGTGATCTGGCGAAACGGCAACGGGCTGAACATTACCCAAGCTGCAGGGGGTGGTCAATCGGGCGCGGTCAATCAGGCATAGACCTGATAGAAGTATACCAGCGTCAGTGTCCAGCCCACGCCGACCACCAGTCGTCGCAGCCAGGTGTCTGGCAGTCGCCGGGCCAGTAGTCCGCCGACATAGCCGCCAAGCAGCGTGCCCGGCAGCATGATCAGTAGCGCGCCCCAGTGCACGGCACCAGCGAGCATGAAGGTCAGCGCGGCAACGCTGTAGATGACCGAGGATAACAGACTCTTGATGGCATTGATTTCCAGCACACGGGTGCGGCCGCTGATGGCCAGGCTGGCGATCATCATGATGCCCATGCCCGCACCGAAAAAACCGCCGTAGACCGACACCGCCGCCTGCCCGAGAAAGCCGGTAAGGCGAAGCGACGGTGGTTTATCGTCCGACTGCGACCAGCGGCGGGTCAACCTGGCGATGGGAGCGCTAAAACTGAACAGCAAGGTGGCCAGTAGCAACAGCCAGGGGATGAGCTGGAAAAAGGCGCTGTCACTGATCAGCAACAGCAACAGCCCGCCAAGCAGGCCGCCAACGGCCGCAGACAGCAGCAAAGGGCGCAGATAGGCGCGCCAGGGCAGTTTACGCAGTTCGCGGCGCATGGCCCAGGCGGCGGACAGGCTGGCGGGCCACAGCGCTACCGCATTGGTGGCGTTGGCACTTACCGGGTTGATGCCCGCGGCCAGCAGCGCCGGAAAGGACAGGAAGGTCCCGCCACCAGCCAGTGCGTTAAGACCACCCCCGGCACAGGCGCCAATACTGATCAGCAGTACGTCTGAATAATCCATAACCGCCGTGTGCCGCAGTGAGGTAGGCGCTTAAAGGTTGCGCAGGAAGCCGTTGATGAACTCGCCCTGATTGGGTGCATTGCGTTCGGTAGTGAACTGCAGGGTACCGCCCTCACGACGCAGGTTGAGACGTTCACCAAACCGGCAGTCAACCTTGTTGATGCCTTCCAGCAGCGGCTTGAAGGCTTCGTCGTTGCGGCACAGGCGCTCGATTTCGTCGACCACAGCGCCGCAGTAGCCGCTGATGCTCAATTCCATCAGTTGCTGGTCCTCAATGCTGCTCCAGTCTACTTCAGTGCTTAGCGAGCGCCCGCATTGACTGCTGGCTTCGGTATCCTTGTGCGTCAGGATACTGCTGTTTTCCTGCTCACGGCGGGGTCGGTCGAAGCGCGCTAGCGCCGCCTGCAGGCCGTCGTTTTGCTGTTTTTGATGCAGCGCCAGAAAGGCTTCGCCGTCAAACTCGCCAGCGGCTTCATTTTCTACATACAGGTCAAACTCGCCTGCACCACGGGGGAGATATAGCCGCCAAGATTCCCCACGCCAGCCCTTTGATTTCACCAACAACCCACGCTGCTCGCCATCGAAGGCTATGCGGTAGGCTGCGCCACCTTGCCCGCGATCTTGCATCTCGGCCAGAAACACCACGCCATCCACTGCATGATTTACGCCTTTCACTTGCAGCAAGGCTTTCTCGCCATCGGTAGTGGGCGCCAGTAGCGCCTGTATACCTTGGCCGTTGTCGAGATGGGTCGGATAGCGCACTAGCTCGATAGCCATTGCGGGCAGGCTCAAGATGCAGGCAGATAACAGGAGAAAGGTTCGCAACATGGTCTAGTCCTTTAGCAAATCCAATGAATTAGAAGGAAATTTGGAACACGGATCCTACCGTCGCTGGACATGCAATGCCAGTCAGGCAGCGCGGCTTCTGGGTAAAGTGTGAGCCTGTACGCAGGTCGTTCATCTGCTCAAACGACTGCGCTCGGACAGGGTGTGGCTGGCAGCAGGGCAGCAAGGGTCTGGGTTTACGCCGTGGTGACCAAAGACTGCATCAGTCTGGCTATTCTCGCCGCCTCGGTTTGTTGTGGATGTGTGTCCATCTGCTGTTGCAGTTGGCTGATGCGCAGGTGCAGCGCGCTGTAACAGTCGGCAAAAGCCGCGCGTTTCTGGTCATTGTCACCTTCGATTGCCGCCGGGTCTGGCAGCCCCCAATGCACGCGTTGCGGCGTACCGGGAAATTGTGGGCAAGCCTGGCTGGCATTGCCGCAGACGGTGAGCACAATATCCAGAGGCGGCGCCCCGGGGGCCAGAAACTCATCCCAGCTTTTGCTCCGGGGCGGCTGCTCGGCCTCCCAACTGCCCAGTTGCTCCAGGGCCAGCGGGTTGACCTGTCCGGTAGGCTGGCTACCGGCGCTATAGGCCCGGATACGACCTTGAAGCAAACGGTTGAACAGACCCTCGGCCATAACGCTGCGCGCCGAGTTGCCGGTGCACAGCACCAGCAATTGCACTGGCTGAGTGTCTTTGCTTAGCAGCATGGGCTGGCTCCCGTTGCGGTGTCATTATTGTCGTAGGGCAGGGCGCCACCGCACCCGGGGAAGATGCCGTAATGCCGCTCGAAGTTACCGACAAACTCGAAGTGCTGGGCAAAACGTGTGTCCTTGAGCATGCGCCAGGTATTGCCGCATACCGGGAAGATGCGTCCGGTTTCAATGGCATGATGCTTGTCCAACTGGAACAGGTGCTCGGCCTCGGGAATGCTGCCGCGGTAGATCACCGCCTGGCCGTAGTCCTCGCAGGCGGGCTCAAGCTCCGCCAGCTTGAACAGCCGATAGGTGGCGGAGAAGAAGCGCGCATTGCCGAGCTTCGCGGCAATCGCTGGATCGGTGATCTCCAGCGGACGATCCTCGACCAGCCGTGGATCCAGAAAGCCGTGGCGCCGTGCGAGGTTTTCAAAGTCGTTCCAATACAGGGCGCCGCCCAGGCATTCGCCGTATAGCACCTCATCCTGACGCAGGGCCTCGGGCAGGCGCCGGTCTGCATAAATGTCCGAGAAATACAGTTCGCCGCCGGGCTTTAGCAGGCGGTAGGCCTCGCGCAGTACGGCATCCTTGTCCGGGGACAGGTTGATCACACAGTTCGAGACAATCACGTCGATACTGTTGTCGGCCAGGTTCAGGCTGTCCAGTTGTTCGATATAGCCCTGGTGGAAGTGCACGTTGGCAAAACCGAAGCGCTCGGCGTGGTAGCCCAGGTGGCGCCGGGCGACATCCAGCTGTTCCTCGGTCATATCGACGCCGATCACTTGGCCCTCGGGCCCGGCCAGTTGCGCCAATACATAGCAGTCACGTCCCGAGCCGCTGCCCAGATCGAGGATATGGCAGCCGCTGAGTAGGTGCGGAGCTACCAGTCCGCAGCCATAGTATTTTTCTGTGACTTCCGGGTGAATATTGGCCAGTAGCGGCTTGAGCCAGCCGGGCATGCTGGAGACGTCACAGCAGGCTGAGGTTTTCAGGTCGGCGCTGCTCTGCAGAACCTTGCCGTAATAGTCTTGGACGGATTCGTGCACGCTTGTTCCTTGAAAATAAGTAGTCAGGTTGGCAGCCTGGCGCCGGGGTAATGCAGAGGCGGTACGGCGAGACTGTGATCTGTCCCGAGCATGGCACAAAGAAGGGATCGCGTCTGCGCCAACCAGGGTCAGGCTCGTGGGTTGAGCCTGTTTAGGCTGTAACAGAATGCATCCAGTGAGACGGTCTCAGGCTTTTCCGGTTTGTTTCAGAAGTCGCCCCATAATTGCTGAGCCAGGCTCAGGGCGACAATCGGCGCGGTTTCTGTGCGCAGTACCCGCGGCCCGAAGCAGGCGGATTGAAAACCCTGTTTTTCCGCTGAGGCTATCTCGGCATCACTGAGTCCGCCCTCGGGTCCGATCAGTACCGCCAGGCTGGAAGGCTTGGTCAATTGGTCCAGACGTTGTGGGGTACGGTGGTGCAGTACCAGTTTCAGCTCTGCCTGCAAGTTGGCCAGCCAGTCTTCCAGCGCCATGGGTGCATGGACGGTTGGTACCTTACTACGACCGCACTGCTCGCAGGCACTGATGGCCACCTGTTGCCAGTGCGCCTGACGCTTGTCGGCGCGCTCGCCCTGCAGCCGGACTTCGCAGCGCTCGGTCTGCAACGGGGTGATCTCGTTGGCGCCCAGTTCGGTGGCCTTCTGGATTGCCCAGTCCATACGGTCTCCGCGGGACATGCTCTGACCCAGATGAATGCGCAGGGGGGACTCCGGCAGGCCTGGGATCGAGGGCTGCAATCTGACGCGCACCTGACGTTTGCCCACCTCGAGCAGCTCACCAGGCCACTCCACGCCACTGCCGTTGAACAGCTGTACTGCGGCACCTACGTTGAGCCGCAATACTCTGCTTACGTAGTGCGCGAGGTCTGCCTCCAGGACTACTTCGCCCTCGGTGAGGGGCGCAGACAGATAAAAACGCGATACGCGCATGGGCTCAGTCCCGGGTGGCCAGTTGAATGCCTTCCCAGGCCACGGCGGCCAGATGGTCGATCTGCTCCGGGGTGATCACATAGGGCGGCATGAAATACACCACGCTGCCGAGCGGGCGCAGCAGGGCTTCATTCTTCAGGGCGTGCTCGTAAACGCGAATGCCACGGCGCTCCTGCCAGGGGTAGGGCGTGCGATTGGCCTTGTCCTGGACCATCTCGATGGCCAGCACCATGCCGGTCTGGCGTACTTCGGCAACGTGCGGATGATCGACAAAGTGCGCGGTGGCCTTGGTCATGTGTGCGGACAGGGCCTTGTTCGCCTCAATCACGTTGTTCTGCTCGAACAGGTCCAGGGTGGCGAGGGCGGCGGCGCAAGCCAGCGGGTTGCCGGTGTAGCTATGCGAATGCAGAAAGGCGCGCATGCTCGAGTAGTCATCGTAAAACGCCTGATAGACATTGTCGGTGGTCAGGCATACGGCCATCGGCAGGTAACCGCCGGTGAGGGCTTTGGACAGGCACAGGAAGTCCGGGCTGATATCGGCCTGTTCGCAGGCAAACAGGCTGCCGGTGCGGCCAAAGCCAACGGCGATTTCATCATGGATCAGGTGTACACCATAGCGGTCACAGGCCTCGCGAAGCAGCTTGAGGTAGACCGGGTGATACATGCGCATACCGCCTGCGCACTGGATCAGTGGCTCAATGATGACCGCAGCAACCTCCTTATGATTCTGCTCTAGCGCACGCTCCATATGTTCGAACATCAGGCGGCTGTGCTCTTCCCAGCTGGCGCCAGGCTCGCGCTCGTAGCAGTCGGGGGAGGGCACGGTAATCACGCTCATCAGCAGCGGTTCATAGGTTTCTTTGTACAGTGCGACATCGCCCACAGCCAGAGCAGCAAGGGTCTCGCCGTGGTAGCTGTTGGACAGGGTGATAAAGCGCTTTTTCTCAGGCTTGCCGCTATTGAGCCAGTAATGGAAGCTCATTTTCAGCGCCACTTCAATACAGGACGAGCCGTTGTCGGCGTAGAAGCAGCGGGTCAGTGGGGCGGGGGTAATCTTCACCAGCCGCTCGGATAACTCTATCACCGGTGTATGGCTGAAGCCTGCAAGGATAACGTGCTCCAGGCTGTCGAGCTGGTCCTTGATGCGCTGGTTGATATAGGGGTTGGCATGGCCGAATACATTGACCCACCAAGAGCTGACGGCATCCAGATAGCGGTTGCCTTCGAAGTCATGTAGCCATACCCCCTCGCCGCGCTGGATGGGTATCACCGGCATGTGCTCGTGATCTTTCATCTGGGTGCAAGGGTGCCAGAGAACCGACAGGTCGCGTTGCATCCACTGATTGTTCAAGCCCATATGTGCCTCGCCGTGATCGAAATTGTCCGGCGATTGTACCTGAGCTGGGTAGCCGGTGCAGGCCCCTAACGGGTGCCGTACACCACCATGGTCTTGCCCTTGACGTTGATCAGGCCCTGTTCTTCGAGGCTTTTCAGAACGCGCCCGACCATTTCCCGTGAGCAGCCAACAATACGGCCGATTTCCTGGCGGGTTACCTTGATCTGCATGCCGTCCGGGTGGGTCATGGCGTCCGGTTGCTTGCACAGGTCCAGCAGGGTGCGGGCAATGCGCCCAGTGACGTCCAGAAAGGCCAGGTCGCCGACCTTGCGGGTGGTATTGCGCAGACGTTCGGCCATCTGTCTGGCCACGGCGTAAAGCAATTCCGGGTCGGTATTGCTCAGTTCGCGGAATTTTTCGTAGCTTACTTCGGCTACCTCGCATTCGCTTTTAGCGCGCACTGCTGCGCTGCGGTCCTGCTGGGGTAGAAGCTCTTCAAACAGGCCCATCTCGCCAAAAAAATCACCCTGGTTGAGGTAGGCAATGATCATTTCACGGCCTTGTTTGTCCTCAATCACGATGGTGACTGTGCCCTTGACGATATAGAACAGGCTGTCGGAGTGGTCCCCGGCCTGAATAATGGTGCTCCTGGCATTGAAGTGATGCAGGAGACAATGCGAAAGATAGGCATCAAGATTCTTTATTCTGGGTGTTGGGGCAATTGAAGCCATGTAGTTATCCTGTAGAGCAAACGATGGATGTCAGTGCATCCTTGTAAGCCTCACGGGTGAGACCAATCGAGATTATGTCCAGTTTTTTCCTCCGTGACCAGTGCGGCACTTTGCCTTATGGGCATGTGTTATTCTGGCAAGCTTGAAATTGTCCCGGCGGAGAGTGAAATGAAAGCACAAATCAAATGGGTGGACGGTGCCATGTTCGTCGGCGAGTCGGGCAGTGGCCATACCCTGGTAATGGATGGCCCCCCCGAAGCGGGCGGCCGCAACATGGGCGTGCGTCCAATGGAAACCGTGCTGATTGGTCTTGGCGGATGTGCCAGCTATGACGTGGTGAGCATTCTGAAGAAGGCGCGCCAGGACATCCGCGATGTGCATACTCAGCTTGAGGCCGAGCGGGCTGACACTGAGCCAAAAGTCTTTACTCGTATTCATCTGCATTTTGTTGTTAGCGGCAAGCAGTTGAAGGAGAGCCAGGTAAAGCGAGCGGTAGAACTGTCGGCGGAAAAGTACTGCTCTGCGTCGATCATGCTCGGCCGCGCCGGTGTGGAAATGACCCACGGCTACGAGATTGTTGAAGTCGAGTAAGACGCAGGGCCCTGCCGGCGTTACCGCCAGGGCCGACCGGTTAGAACTTGTAGGTGGCCTTGGTCATGACCCCGGACAGCAGCGTCATTGCC
>JBKBSI010000128.1:0-6524 GCA_046291745.1 Pseudomonas sp.
AAAGCCAGGGTCCCATCGCCGCAACCCAGATCGAGAATAGACTCTCCCTTGACTGGGGTAAGCCACTCCACCACTGGCAGGCCGAGCTCAGAAACAAAGCTCGCGTTTTCGCTGTAGTCCTGCGGATTCCATTTTTGCGTACTTCCTGAGTTCATCGTTGATTCCTTTCATCCATTGTTCAATTCGCAGACTGTGCTTCTAGCCTGGCTTTGTAACCGCAGCCAAGTCTTGACGCTTCGCTCATTCCAACTTCGCGAAAAAACCAAGTTCTATGATCGATTATATCTGGTCAATAAAACTACCGTAGCCCTCCTCTTCCATCTGCTCCAATGGAATAAAGCGCATCGCCGCCGAGTTCATGCAATAGCGCAGACCCGTGGGTTCAGGGCCATCGGTGAATACGTGCCCGAGGTGGGAGTCGGCAATGGCACTGCGGATCTCGGTGCGTACCGAAAACCAGGAGCGGTCCTCTTTTTCAACCACGGCATCCGGGTTGAGCGGGCGAGTAAAGCTGGGCCAGCCGGTACCGGACTCGTACTTGTCACGCGATGAGAACAGCGGTTCACCCGACACCACATCGACGTACAGACCAGGGGCCGTCTCATCCCAGTATTCGTTCCTGTACGCCCGTTCGGTGCCATCCTTTTGGGTAACCTCGTACTGCGTTTCGGTCAGCATTTCACGCAGCGCCGCGTCGCTCGGCAGAACAAAATCCTGCCAGGTGCTGCCGTTCATGCGCGCAGCCTGGGCTTGCGGCTTGAACTGAGCGAAGTCGATATGCTGGTCCTCGCCCCACACCTTGTCGATAAACTGGTAGCGACCCGAGTTGAACGTATAAAACTTGTAGCGGATCGGATTTTTCTTGTAGTAGTCCTGGTGGTATTCCTCAGCGTCATAGAATGTGTTGAGCGGCTGAATTTCAATCACCACGGGTTTGGCATAGCGACCTGAATCTGCCAGTGCCTGCCTGGAGGCTGCGGCCAGAAGCTGCTGTTCAACGTTATGGTAGAAAATCGCTGGGCGGTACTGTTTGCCGCGATCAACGAACTGGCCGTCGGCATCGGTGGGGTCGATGAAGCGCCAGAAGCCAGCCAACAGCCCCTCGTAAGTGATCTTTTGCGGGTCGTAGTAAACCTGCACGGCCTCGGTATGGCCAGTGCGCCCGGAGGCTACCTGCTCGTAGTTCGGGTTGGATTCTTCACCACCGCTGTAGCCGGAAACGGCCTCGACCACGCCGGGTATTTTTTCAAAGCCCTCTTCCACACACCAGAAACACCCCCCGGCAAAGGTAGCCACCTCCAGATCGGGTTGGTCCGGTGCGTAGGCGGAGCCGGTATTTATTGTGCTGGTTGCGCTCACGCTTACCGCCGCCAGGGCGATCAGTACAAGCAGCGAACCATAAGCCAAAATGCGTTTCATAAGCCTTATCTCCTGATAACAATCTCAGGCGTCACTCTATAAGGGCAAAATCACACAGGCGTCCGCCAATCCTCACAAATTTATAACGCCATGCTCGCCGCAGGCAGGCTGATGGTGAACGCCGCGCCATGGGGTTGGCGATTGGTAACGCGGATAGAGCCGCGCTGCAGCGTCATCATCCGCTGCGCGATGGCCAGCCCCAAGCCCATGTGCCCAGGTGTATGGCCCTGGCTGAGGGTATGCGAGCCCTGATAGAAGGGTTCGAAGATATGCTCCAGGTCTGCGTCCGGAATCCCCGGCCCGGCATCGCGGACACTGACCTCCAGCAAACCGGTACTGCCAGCGATCACCAGTTCGACCTGGCCGTCTACTGGGCTGTAGGCGATTGCGTTACTGATCAGGTTATCCAGCACCCGTTCGGTCATGCCCAGATCGGCAAAGGCCATTGGGTTTGGCGCGTTGCCGCTCACCATCAGGGTTACCTGTTTGTTTGCGGCTTCCGGCACGTGCTTCTGAACAATGTCGTGGACCAGTTCCGCCAACATAAATGGCTCGGCACGAGGGACCTTTTCTCGAGCTTCCAGCGCCGCCAGCTCGAATAGCTCGTTCACCAGCCGACCAAGACGTTGGCCTTCCTGCAAGGCAATATCGAGGAAAGCATCCTGCTCGGCGGCGCTGAGGCTTTCACGCTTCAGGCGTAGCGCCTCGATATACCCTTGCATCGATGCCAGCGGCGTTCTGAGATCATGGGAAACCCGGGCCACCAGTTGCCGACGTTGGGCATCCTTATCTTGCAACTGCTCAATCTGGGTAGCAATCCGCTCGGCCATCTGGTCAAACCGCCCAGCCAGGTAATCGATTTCGTCGCCCTCCACTGGCGGCTTGTTGTCGGCTGACAACCCTAGCGGCCGAGACATGCCGGCATTCTCGAAGGCTTCCACTTGCAGGGTCAGTTGCGTCAACCGCCGGGTGAGCAGATGAAACACGGCCAGCCCCGCCAGCATGCCGACCATCAGGCTGATAACCACCGCCCAGATGCTCATCTTGATGAAATGGCCGCTGCGCGCCATGGTTTCCGCCAGGTCATATTCCTCACCGCGCAGCACCACATACAGGTAGCCCTCCGGGTTCTCTGCCGAGGGTACGGGCGTCACCGAGAAGACCTTTTGGCGATCGTGGCTGCGCGGGTCGTCACCCAGCACAGGGTACTCGCTCATATCTGCCAACAGCTTGTCTATGGGTTCCAGGGCAACCCGCTTGCGCTTGATCCGGGCAGGGTCGGCGGAGTACGCCAGAATGCTGCCCTGCCTATCCAGCAGGTAAATTTCGATACTGGGATTGATGGTCATATACAGGCTGAACAGTTCCTTGAGCGCTTCCTGGTCAAGGCGCCCCTCATCCACCAGGTTGCGGTCCGCCACCAGGTGTCTGGCCAGATCCCGATTCAGCTCCTGGTTCAATGAGGCGTTGTATTGCTTCAGGGTATAGATGCTGACAAAGGAGTAGATGATACCCACGGCAACCAGCAGCAGAAACAAGCCCAACGCCAGGCGGGCATAAAGGGTTTTTGGCAAAAATCTGGGCAGCGTTCTGGGCATGGTTCAGTCCATAAACCGGTAGCCTACGCCCCAAACCGTCTGGATAAAATCGGGGTTGGCGGGAGTCCGCTCAATCTTGTTGCGTAGACGATTGATGTGCGTATTGACC
Source organism: Pseudomonas sp. (assembly GCA_046291745.1). Taxonomy (GTDB): domain Bacteria; phylum Pseudomonadota; class Gammaproteobacteria; order Pseudomonadales; family Pseudomonadaceae; genus Halopseudomonas. Next base: position 3,127 of record JBKBSI010000128.1, read on the forward strand.
GTGTGCTCGTAGCCTTCATGGTTGTAGCCCCAGACGGTATCCAGCAACTGGGCGCGACTGAACACGAGGCCGGGATGAGTGGCAAAATGCAACAGTAGCTCAAACTCACGGGCAGTAAGTTCTACGTCTTCCCCATGCACCTGTACCCGACGCTTGGCCGGGTCAATGCGCAAACCCGGAAACTGAATTTCCTTGCCATCGGCCTGCGCCACAGACTTGGCCGCCATGGCGTCAATGCGACGGAACAGTGCCTTGATGCGCGCCCCCAGTTCAGCGACGCTGAAAGGCTTGGTGAGGTAATCGTCCGCGCCCATTTCCAGCCCCAGAACCCGATCAAGTTCAGTGCCCTTGGCTGTCAGCATCATCACCGGCACATACTCGCTGCCAGCGCGAATCTCGCGACACACCGCAAGGCCGTCCAGGCCCGGCAGCATCAGATCCAGAATAACCAGATCGATGCCGCCTTGCCGAAAACAGGCCAGACCCGTATCGCCCCGATCCTTGAGGGTAGCTTGCATGTCCAGATCTTCTACTTGCATGCGCACAAGCTGCCCAATGCCCGGGTTGTCCTCAATAATCAAAACATGTCGTGTCATCAACTACGGGCTCCCGGGTGCTCAGGTCCGGCACAGATAGCGCCCACTATTTGTCCATGGAGTCGCCATGCATACCCTCGTCTTCCATGGGCTTCATATCGTCGGACATCATTGAATCGTCCTCAGACATGCCATCCTTCATCATGTCGTCTTGCATGTCGTCATCCGCCATGCCATCGCCGCCCATGCTGTCCTGCATCATGCTGTCGTCGTCCATGGTTTTCATATCGTCAGCATGGGCCACGCCAGCGCCCATTCCGATAACCAGCATCAGCGCCAAACCCGCTGCATGTGTATATCTGTTCATAGTGTTCTCCCAAAATTATTGTTCCCGTCATAGCGTATGACAGGCTCGGGAAACACCATGAGGCACCGCCATCACGGGCGCGTCACGGGGCAATAACAAGTCTATAACGCAGAGTTCACAATTGTGTAACGGCTGCTGAAGATATCCGCATGGTGGGTGACTAACGTTTTGTCTGAAGACAAACCATCACTGTTCAAAAATGAAGATCAGTCTGTAAACGCATCAGGGCTGCACTGAACGCCAGGCAGACTGCGCGAACATCTCACGGTACTGATCCGGTGACGTATGCACTCTCCTGGCCAGCCAGGCTCGGCAGTAATTCTCCGCTGGGCCTATGATCAGCGAGGGGAGAATCTCGAAGGGGTGGGTAACTTTCAGGCCTTCGCCCCCCAGGCTCAGCATCTTCTCTTTCAGTTCCTGGTAGTTTTCCGCATTTCGGTCCTTCAGGTCCTGCTGATATGGTCCGGTTGCTACGGAGGACCGCGCTTGATACAGGAAGCGCGCCCACTCCGGATAGGCTACCACCCAGTCCACGTAGCTCGTCACAATCGAGTAAACCGCCTCCTGCAGGCTGCAAGCTTTATCCAGATAAGACTTCAAGTGCTCCCTCTGATCATCTTGCGCTGCAAAAAAAAGCGCGCTGAGGATCCCTTCCTTCTTTCCGAAATGATGGTAGATCGCCCCTACGCTTGTCTCGCAGCGGGCCTTGATGGCGTCGATCGTCGTAGCCTCCACACCCACCTCATTGAAGCAACAGAGGGCCTGCTGAAGAATCTCCCGCTTCAAGGTAGCCCTGCGACCCGGAAAGCGCCTTTCTAAGATGCTGTGTTCATTCATGGAAATATCGTCATTCATCCAAAGGCTTTTATAGCCACATTCTAACGCTTGACAGCATCAGAATTAAAAGAATATTGTTCTTTTACAGAATATTATTCCGTAAAAGTCTTGAGATTCTATTCCTAGCAAATCCGGAGAACCCACCCATGAGCCAAGCACTGGCAGCATTCAACGCTTTCGGTCCCGAGAGTTTCACCAAGATGGTGTGTCAACAGGCGCCCTATTTCAGCAGCATCAATCCGCAACTCGTCCACCTGAAACCAGGCTATGCCGAGGCTCGAATTCCGTTCAGCAAGGAGATCACCAACCACCTTGGCACCGTTCACGCAATCGCCATGTGCAATGCCGCGGAGTTAGTGGCGGGGTTGATGACTGACGCCTCTATTCCCACCGAGGCGCGATGGATTCCGCAAGCCATGACAGTCAACTACTTGGCTAAAGCAAAGACTGATCTGCGCGCCATTACCAACGGCGAAGGCATTGACTGGAGTACTGCCGGAGAAAAGACTGTTTCAGTCGAGGTATTGGACGTCCAGGATCAAAAGGTGTTTACCGCAGAAATTACAATGAATGTAAAACTAGGGTAATTGGGCAAGGACGGTGCCGCTGCCACCAAACGATAGCCAGTCCCGCTCTCTTCGACTCTCTGGCACCAGATCAACTTGTCCGACTTACATGGCTGGCAAGTTGATTTGGCCGACTGGTTAGCAAGGACAAGACAAGCCCTATGCTTACCCACTCCCCTTCCCATCCGCCAACACTACAACCCAACCGCCGCCCGCTTCCTGTTTCAGCTCCAACAAGTCATAGGTTTTGACCATATCCAGCAAACCCGAGTGGCCGTAGCTCTTCGGCGAAAACGCAGGATCCGTGCGTTTCAGGTATTGGCCAAGCGGGCTCAGACCAACCTTCCCTTCCGAAGAATCACTGGCCAGCAGGGAAACGGCTTCAACTACAAAGCGAGGTCGCTGTTTGACAGGTGGTTTATTGGTGTCCTTGGCTGCCTCCTTGGCCGATTCTTTGGGCGACTCCTTGCTCGCTTTGGCTGTCTTGGGCTTGGGGGCAACCTCTTTCTTGTTCGAGGCTTTTTCTGCCGAATCTGTAGTGGTATCAGGCTCCGACTCAGTGGGTGACCACTCAAAGAACTGATCACTGGCGTTACGCAGCGCCTGTGGTGTTTTGCCCTCGCCAATGATGCACACCCGCGAGCCGCGCTCCCTGAGTTTGCGGCACAAGTATGCAAAGTCAGAGTCGCTGGTGACCAGGCAAAAGATATCTGCACGCTGATCGAACATCGCTTCAAGGGCATCCAGCGCCAGCGCAATGTCAGCGGTGTTTTTACCTGAAGCGTACTGGTACTGCAGATGCGGAGTGAACGCCTGCCGAACAAGAGCCTCTTGCCAACGGTTCGCCAGCGTAGCGTGGTTGCCATAACCCCGGCGCAGGGCGACACGGCCAAACTGGGCTGCTACACGCAGTGCGTAAGGCAGAATCTCCGGCGGAACATTGTCGCAATCCACCAGCACGGCGACGGTTGCTTCGTTTCCGTTGCTGGCATCATGGATAGCGGAGGATCTGGAAGTATTGTTCATGGCGTCCCTGTATGAATACGGCGTCAGACCTGACGTTAGTCGCTAGCGGCCATGAGGTAAAGCCTT
>JBKBSI010000128.1:6534-9498 GCA_046291745.1 Pseudomonas sp.
TTTGATAGATGACTTTGCTAAGCAACCTTAAGGAACGCCTGTGAGAATCTGTGTTTTCTGCGGCTCAAGCGCCGGTACCCAACCTCTGTATATTGAAGCAGCCCAACAGCTCGGCGCCGCGCTGGCCAAGGCGGGGATCTGCCTGGTGTATGGTGGTGCGCAAGTCGGTTTAATGGGCGCAGTGGCGGATGCGGCGCTGGCCGCAGGCGGTGAAGTAATAGGTGTTATCCCGCGTCATCTGGTCGATCGGGAACTGGCCCACGGAGGCCTGACCGAGCTGCGCGAAGTCACCTCCATGCATGAGCGCAAGGCGATGATGGCGGATCTGTCCGACGCTTTTATCGCGCTGCCCGGTGGCGTCGGCACCTTTGAGGAGCTGTTTGAAGTCTGGACCTGGGGCCAACTCGGCCATCATCAAAAACCCTGTGCGCTGTTTAACGCCGGCGGCTATTACGACAAGCTGATCGACTTCCTCGACCACGCTACCAACCAGGGCTTTATGAGACAACGCCACCGCGAGATGCTGATCGTCTCGCCGGACGTGGAGTCAGTGCTGGCCAAGGTGCAAGCCTACGAGGCGCCGAAAGTAGCAAAGTGGATGGATGCCAACGAGCGCTAAGACCCTGTGCCGTGCACCTCGAAATGGGGTGCATTCCCCTCTCTGCGCTGCACAAATCTTCCAGACACGCCCTCTCAAGCCTTTATGATGTGGTATCCCTATATCTAGCGACTAAATATTCATGAGCGCACGCAACTGGATTGATCTCAAACAGGATGCCGATACCGGCATTGAGACCATTCGTGCGCATTTCGAGGGGCATGCCTATGACCCGCACTGGCATGACAGCTACCTGGTCGGCTTTACCGAGCAGGGAGTGCAGCGCTTCCATTGTGGGCGCCAGCGCTATGACAGCGTGCCGGGCAAGGTCATGCTTATTGAGCCAGGTGAAATTCACGATGGCGAGGCGCCGACAGCTGACGGCTTCACCTACTCCATGCTGTATCTCGAGCCGCACTGGCTGGAACGGGAACTGCGCAGCCTATTTGGCGATGCACCGCAGGACTGCGTGCCGGCCATGAGCATGACCTTGGGTCAATCGCCGCAACTGATCTTTGCCATCGCCAGCACCTTCCAGACGCTGCACCAGCAGGAACTGCGCATTGTGCGACAGACGGCGCTGGACTACCTGCTGACCCAGCTTACCAGTCAGATGCACTGGCGCCGACGCACTGAATCCGACCCACGCATGCCGCAAGTGGCTCGGATAGCCAGGGACTTTCTGCACACCCATGTGCACGACGATGTCAGCCTGACCGATCTGGCGAGCCTGACAGGTGTTGATCGCTTCCGGCTCAACCGTGCTTTCAAGGCGGCATTCGGCCTTGCGCCACACGCCTACCTGGTTCAGCTGCGGCTGGCACAGGCGCGCCGCCGCTTGGCCGCTGGAGAGACACCCGCGCTGGTCGCTGCGGGCCTGGGCTTTGCTGATCAAAGCCATCTGGGGCGCTGGTTCAAACGCGCCTACGGCTTGACACCTGCAGGTTATCGGCAAAGCTGCACACACCTTCCAGACGGCTTGTGAGCAAGTCCCGAGAATAGCTCCCGACACCTACTCTCGGGAGATCTACCTTGACTCATCTGCTGCCTTTTCTGCTATTCGCCTTTGTCGCCTCCATCACCCCCGGCCCCACCAATCTACTGGCCATGAGCAGCAGCGCACGCTTCGGCTTGCGCGCAACATTGCCAATCATAGTTGGCGGCTGTCTTGCGTCCGCTGGGCTGGTACTAGCCGTGGGAATTGGTCTCGGCAACACCTTGCTGGAGGTCCCGCTGCTGGCGCAACTGCTTGGGTGGATAGGCGCAACCTGGCTGACCTATCTGGGCTGGCAGATCGCCCGGGCGCCAGTGGAGTTGGATACCAACATGCACAAGGGCCGCCCCTTGAGCGGTTGGGCTGCGGCGCTGATGCAAGTGATCAATCCCAAACCCTGGACCGTAGCACTGGCAGTCGTCAGCGTCTTTATGGCCAGTTCCAACGCACCAGCATGGTTGCTGGCACTGTTGTTTCTGGTGATGGCCGTTCCATGCATGCTGCTCTGGGCCTGGCTGGGCGTTCAAGCACAGGCTCGCCTGCGGTCACCAATCCATTTTCGCCGCTTCAATCAGTTGATGGGACTGCTGTTGGCACTATCTGGCTGGCTTGGTTTGCTCGGATAAATAGCCCTCCGGGACGCTAGAGCTCCATCTCGATCAAAAGAGTCGCCGTCACATCCGCTGGCCGAGTTGAAAGTCGGCCTTCCCGGTGCACAACCCCAGAGGCCTTTGTCTCATGTCGCTCTTACAGTGGCCAGACTATTGAAACCAATTGAACCTTTGCTCACCTGTCGAGCCTCATAAAGTAGCCCCGCGTAAAGGAGGAGCCCCTAATGCCAGCACATTCGGCCACAAAGAACTCCACCCAATCAGGCAAGACCCAGCAAGCCACACTCTACCGAATGGTCATGGACAAACACCTTTGCCCCTTCGGCCTGAAGTCGTTGGATCTGCTCAAGCGTGAGGGCTACAGCGTGGATGACAACTGGCTGACCTCGCGTGAAGAAACCGACGCCTTCAAGGCCAGGCATGATGTTGAGACCACGCCGCAAACCTTCATTGGCGAGAAGCGCGTCGGCGGTTATGACGAGCTGCGTCGACACTTCGGCAAGAAGGTGAAATCTGCCGATGAGACCAGTTACCAACCCGTTCTCGCAGTATTCGGCGTAGCTGCTCTGCTGGCCCTGGCGGTAAGCTGGATGCTCGGCTCCGCGCTGCTGACCATTCGCAGCGCGGAGCTGTTTATCGCTTTCAGCATGTGCATTCTGGCATTGCTGAAACTGCAGGATCTGGAAAGCTTCTCTACCATGTTCCTGAACTACGACCTGCTCGCCCAGCGGGTGGTGCGCTATGGCTACGCATACCCTTTC
>JBKBSI010000129.1:0-9474 GCA_046291745.1 Pseudomonas sp.
ATGACTTGCCGTGTTTGATGATGCCGCCGATGAAGAACAGGGCGGTGTCGGACAGGCCAGAGTAGCCTTCGCCAGCAAATGCGTTCTTGCCATCTTTGGAGATGGACATGTGCACGTGCATGCCGGAGCCGTTGTCGCCGTACAGGGGCTTGGGCATGAAGGTAGCAGTCTTGCCAAAGGCGTCAGCTACGTTGTGTACGCAGTACTTCAGGGTCTGTACTTCGTCGGCCTTGGCAACCAGAGTGTTGAACAGTACGCCGATTTCGTTCTGACCGGCAGTCGCCACTTCGTGGTGATGCACTTCGATGGTCAGGCCCATCTCTTCCATGGCATTACACATGGCGGTACGGATTTCGTGGTCGTGATCGACCGGAGGCACCGGGAAGTAACCACCCTTGACGCCCGGACGGTGACCCTTGTTGCCAGTCTCGATGTCGCCATCGGTGTTCCAGGAGCCCTGTTCGGAGAAGATCTTGAACATGGAGCCGGAGATGTCAGACTTGAATTTGACTTCGTCGAAGATGAAGAACTCAGGCTCGGGACCGACGAATACGGTGTCACCAATACCAGTAGACTTCAGATACTCTTCAGCGCGCTTGGCGATACCGCGCGGATCGCGCTCGTAGCCCTGCATGGTAGAAGGCTCGATGATGTCGCAAACGAGGATCAGCGTGGGCTCTTCGGTGAAGGGGTCGAGCACGGCGGTGCTGTCATCGGGCATGAGGATCATGTCGGAGGCTTCGATACCCTTCCAGCCAGCAATCGAAGAGCCGTCGAACATTTTGCCGTCTTCGAAGAAGTCGTCATTGACGTCACGGGCGGGCATGGTGACGTGCTGCTGCTTGCCTTTGGTATCGGTGAAGCGCAGGTCAACCCACTTCACGTCAAATTCTTTTATCAATTGAATCGCTTTCGACATGTTTTCCTCCAGAAGGAATCATTTGCCAGGCCTCTGGCCCGACGCTGCTAAATTCGAGCGGACCATACCCGCGGGTCCGCTTGCCTTACAAGTGAGCAAAAGGTGTGCCATGTCGGAGCATTCGCTGAAAAGCCCGTTTAAACTGGGCTCTGACCAGGGAAAAACGAAATGGTATTACGTCTGCGCCCTGTTACGGTGCGTATCGGCACGACAATGCACCTAAATGGTGCTTTTTGGTGCTATTCCTCAGCTTGCCAGGCAGGCCGTTCCATCATGCCTTTATAAAAGCATTCTGGCACCCGTTGGATGCCCTATTAGAGTGAAAGAGCTGCGCGGCGTACAAAAAACATACACTGTCACCGTCGGGTCTGTATAATGCCCACCTCTTTTTTCAGTTAGCCCGACTGCGGTCGAGCAATCCAGGATGTCCATAGTGATCGAGAATCTCCGCAACATTGCCATTATTGCCCACGTTGACCACGGTAAAACGACTCTGGTTGACAAGCTTCTGCGCCAATCTGGCACCCTCGAGCGGAATGAGCTCGACACTGAACGCCTGATGGACTCCAACGATCAGGAAAAAGAACGCGGCATTACCATTCTGGCCAAGAACACCGCTATCAACTGGAACGATCACCACATCAACATCGTTGACACCCCCGGCCACGCCGACTTTGGCGGTGAGGTTGAGCGCGTGATGTCCATGGTTGATTCCGTGCTGCTGCTGGTTGATGCACAGGACGGTCCCATGCCGCAGACGCGTTTCGTGACCCAGAAGGCCTTCCAGGCTGGCCTGCGTCCGATCGTGGTAGTGAACAAGGTTGACCGCCCCGGCGCACGCCCGGATTGGGTTGTGGATCAGATGTTCGATCTGTTCGACAACCTCGGCGCGACCGAAGAGCAGTTGGACTTCCCGATTGTCTTTGCCTCGGCCATTAACGGTGTAGCCGGTCTTGAGCATGACAACCTGGCTGATGACCTGACCCCTCTGTTCCAGGCTATCGTCGACAACGTACCGGCGCCCAAGGTTGATCGCGAAGGTCCGTTCCAGATGCAGATCTCGGCACTGGATTACAACAGCTTCCTCGGCGTTATTGGTGTCGGCCGTATCGCCCGTGGCCGCGTCAAGCCGAACACCCCTGTTACTGCCATTGATGTTAACGGCAAGCGCCGCAACGGCCGTATCCTCAAGCTGATGGGTCACCATGGCTTGCACCGCGTTGACGTTGACGAAGCTGCCGCTGGCGATATCGTCTGCATCAGCGGTTTCGATGAGCTGTTCATCTCCGACACTCTGTGTGATCCGCAGAACGTTGAAGCCATGACGCCCCTGTCGGTAGACGAGCCCACCGTAAGCATGACCTTCCAGGTTAATGACTCGCCGTTCTGCGGCAAGGAAGGCAAGTTCGTCACCAGCCGTAACATCAAGGAGCGTCTGGACAAGGAGCTGCTGTATAACGTGGCTCTGCGTGTAGAAGAAGGCGACAGCGCGGACAAATTCAAGGTCTCCGGTCGTGGCGAGCTGCACCTGTCGGTACTGATCGAAACCATGCGTCGTGAAGGTTTTGAAATGGCCGTAGGCCGTCCTGAGGTCATCATCCGCGTAGTCGATGGTGAGAAGCAGGAGCCCTTCGAGAACGTTACCATCGACCTGGAAGAGCAACACCAGGGCGCGATGATGGAACAGATGGGTCTGCGTAAGGGCGATCTGACCAACATGGTTCCGGATGGCAAGGGACGTGTACGTCTGGAATACACCATTCCGGCTCGCGGCCTGATTGGTTTCCGTAACCAGTTCCTGACCATGACCTCTGGTGCCGGCATCATGACCAGCATCTTCAGTCACTACGGCCCAATGAAGTCCGGTGACATGGCCGGTCGTCAGAACGGCGTACTGGTTTCAGTAGCGACCGGCAAGGCACTGACCTACTCGCTGGAAACCCTGCAGGCACGTGGCAAGCTGTTCCTCGGCCATGGTGACGAGGTCTATGAAGGCATGCTGGTTGGTATCAACAGCCGTGACAACGACATGGGAGTCAACCCGACCAAGGGTAAGAAGCTGGATAACATGCGTGCCTCCGGCAAAGATGAAACCATCGCCCTGGTACCGCCAGTACGCTTCACTCTGGAGCAGGCGCTGGAATTTATCGAAGACGACGAGCTGGCCGAAATCACGCCGAAGTCGATCCGTCTGCGCAAGAAGCTGTTGTCCGAGAACGAGCGCAAGCGTGCGGGCAAGAACTAAGCTTTAGCGATAATAAAAAACCCGCCAGGGGTAACTCTGGCGGGTTTTTTATTGCTCGCGTGGTGAGTGCTGTTCTAATTCTGCAAGTCTTCCAGCATCGCCGTGGCCACCGCCTCAGCAACCTTGATGCCATCTACGCCAGCCGAAAGAATGCCCCCGGCATAGCCCGCGCCTTCTCCCGCAGGATATAGGCCGCGGGTGTTGAGGCTTTGCAGCGAAACATTATCGCGCTTGATACGGATCGGTGAGGAGGTGCGAGTTTCGATGCCGGTGAGCACCGCATCGTGACGGTCAAAACCGCGGATCTGTTTGCCAAAGGCCGGCAGGGCCTCGCGGATCGCGTCAATCGCATAGCTGGGCAGGGCCTGAGCCAGATCGCCAAGCAGCACCCCGGGCTGGTAGGAGGGCTGTACTTCGCCGAGGCTTTCTGAGGCCTTGCCGCGGATAAAATCACCCACCAGTTGGCCGGGCGCGCAGTAATCGCTGCCGCCCAGTTCGAAGGCTTTGGACTCGAGCTGCTCCTGCAGTTCGACACCGGCCAGTGGGCTGCCAGGATAGTCCTGCTCCGGGTGAATGCCGACAACGATACCGGCATTGGCATTACGCTCGTTGCGCGAATACTGGCTCATGCCGTTGGTGACTACGCGGCCGGGCTCGGAAGTAGCCGCCACCACCATGCCGCCGGGACACATGCAGAAACTGTAGACGGCGCGGCCGTTGCGCGCGTGGTGCACCAGTTTGTAATCCGCCGCACCAAGGTCCGGGTGACCGGCGTACTTGCCCAGCCGCGCCTGATCAATCAGTGACTGAGGATGCTCAATGCGAAAGCCCACGGCAAAGGGTTTGGCTTCGATATAGACGCCGCGCTCGTGCAGCGTGCGGAAGGTATCGCGCGCACTGTGCCCCAGGGCCAGGATCACATAACGACTGCGCAACTGCTCACCGCTGCTCAGGGTAACGCCCTCGATACGGCCGTCGTTGATAATGAAGTCCGCCACCCGGCTGTCGAATCTGACCTCACCGCCCAGCGTCTTGATCTCCTCGCGCATGCTCGAGACCACGCCGGTGAGCCGGAAGGTGCCGATATGCGGCTTGCTGACGAACATGATTTCTTCCGGCGCGCCTGCGCGGACAAATTCATGCATGACCTTGCGGCCGTAGAACTTGGGATCCTTGATCTGGCTGTAGAGCTTGCCATCGGAAAACAAGCCGGCGCCGCCCTCGCCAAACTGCACGTTGGATTCCGGCGACAGTACCTTTTTGCGCCAGAGGGCCCAGGTGTCCTTGGTGCGGCTGCGCACGTCCCGGCCACGCTCCAGCACGATCGGCTTGAAGCCCATTTGCGCCAAGGTCAGCGCGGCAAACAGGCCACAGGGCCCAAAGCCGATTACCAGTGGCCGTTCAGTCAGCCCGGCGGGAGCCTGGGCGACCGGATAGTATCCGGTGTCCGGTGCAGGCCGGATATTGCGGTCGTTGGCGAAGCGCTTGAGCGTCTGGGCTTCGTTGCGCAGGGTGATGTCGATGATATAGACGAAGGTGATTTCGGTATTTTTCTTGCGCGCGTCATAACTGCGCTTGAACACGGTGAAATCAAGCAACTCGCTGTCAGTTAATTTCAGGCGCGCGAGAATTGCCTGGCGCAAGGCCTCTGGAGCGTGACCAAGGGGAAGCTGCAGTTCAGTGATGCGGATCATGCTGTTGTCCTGGCCGGTGACTCCGGCAGAGGTGGGTAGCGCCTGGGGAACATCGTTTGTCTTACGCACAGGCCGAGACTCGGTAGTTTACCGTTGAGCGGCGGTACTGTCATGCGGGTGCAGGCCGCTGTCCACTCTGAGGTAACTCAGTAGGGCTTGCCGTCGGCGTCTGTCTTTGTCTCAGGCGTGACGGGTGCTGGGGTGTCCTGGTGCTGTTCGCCCACCTCGGGGGTGGTAGGGTTGGCAGTCCGTGCTGGTCCAAGCCAGTAGCGCCGAGCCAGCCCGCCTGCAGCCATAAGCGCCGCCAGCAGTATCAGCGGCGCCATGGTTGCCACGCCCATGGCCGATTCGGCGTGGGTGGCTGATACCATGCCATGCACGGCCTGGGCATAGACACTCCATTTTATTCCCAGCCCCAGGCAGGCCGCCAACAGGTAGGGCGCTAGCGGCAGGCGTAATACACCGGCTGCCAGGTTGATGAATGCGTGCGGGAAACCGGGCAGGATGCGCAGTGCGCACTGGGTAAGAAAATCACTGCGCTTGCCGAGCAGGCGCAGCACCTGGCGCGCCAGTTTGCCGGGACGCCATGCGCTGCCCAGGCCACGGCCGACCAGATAAGCGCCAAGCGCTCCGCCAACACTGCCCACCAATAGCATGCTTACGCTCAGCCATGGGGCGTGGAAGGGCGCAATCAGCCAAAAACACATGCTGCCGGGCAGCCCGAAACTCATCAGCACAATCATCACCAGTACAATGCCGACGATCGCCAGTGGATGACTTGCCAATGCAGCACCCCAGCGCCAGAGGTCAGCGATGCTGACTGGCAGCAGCCAGCCCAGCAGCATCAGGGCCAGCAGGCCGATCAGCAGCAACAAGGGCAGGCGTGGTTGGAAGTTTTTCAGCATGTCGGTTTCCGAGGCGCGCTGCGTTGGCAGGCAGTGACTTGAGGGTTTGCTAGCCCAATGGTACAGGACCTGCGGGGCAGGCCCAATCATGACTGCGCCGGTGGTCGAAATCAAACATTCGGGCTAGCATCAACGCAGAGGTTCCGGCCCAGTGCAGGCCAGGGAACAGCCGACAATAAGCAAGGTCTTACCAGCATCTTGCTGGAATATCATGGAGCGCCCTTATATGAAAACCCCGGTGTACTTGTCTGCCCTGTTGTTGAGTTCTGCCGTGTTGCTTGGCGGCTGCTCGGAGCCTGCGTCTGAAACTCAAACCAATCAAGAGGCCCCACCACAGGAGAGCGAGTTGCCTGCGGGTAAACTCATCACCGGCAGCGTGGTTCATCGTGCGAACACGGCGTTACAAACGGATAGCCAGGTGGTCCTGGAGCTGCGTGATGGGGCGGAGGACGCAGAGGGTGCCGAAGCGGTACTGGCTGATCAGCGCGTGCGAATTGACAGTGGACAGATGCCGATCAATTTTACTTGGGAGGTCGCCAAAAAGACGCTGCAGCCCGACGGCGAGTATGTCTTTCGCGCTTACATCAATGAAGGCGGGCGTACCACCTGGATTTCCGAGCCACTGAGGATCAAAGCCAACTCCGAACCGCTTGATCTGGGCGAACTGGTGCTGCAACCCTACCGCTCTGCGGGCCTGGCCAATGTGCTGCATTGCGGTCGGTTGCAGATCAATGTCGCCTACGAAGGTGAGCGACTGATGCTCGATGCGGCAGGCAGCAAGCGTGAGTTGTTGCCGGTTAAGGCGGCGTCTGGAGCGCGGTTCGAAGCTGAAGGCGACCCCGACACCCATTTCTGGAGCAAGGGTAGTCAAGCCAGTCTGACACTTGATGGGCAGGAGTACCCCCTGTGCGCGGTGCCGGGAGACATCATCGAGCCATTCAAGGCCACAGGCAACGAACCGTTCTGGCATCTGGAAATGGATGGACAGGAACTGACCATGCGGCGCCTGGGTGACGATACTGTCTTCAGTGCCAGCTACACCCAGACGGCCGAAAATTCCAGCCGCCGCCGGGTCGAGGCGACACAGGGCGATGAGGTATTACAAGCAACCATGACCGAGCAAACCTGCCGCGACACCATGAGCGATATGATATTTCCCCAGCGAGTAGAGGTGCTGTTTGCTGGCGAGGAGCTCAAGGGCTGCGGTGGTCAACCCGAACGCTTGCTGCAGGGCGCGCAGTGGGTAGTCGAGGATATCAACGCTGGCGGCATTATCGATCGCTCCCGGGTAACGCTGAATTTTCTTGTCGACGGTCGATTAACCGGTATGGCTTCTTGTAATAACTTCACGGCAGGCTATGAGCTGAGTGGGGAAGGGCTATCGCTGACTGAAGCGGCGACTACGCGCAAGGCCTGCGCGCCGTCCTTGATGGAGCAGGAGCAGAAGGTGCTCGAAGTACTGGCCGCGGTGCAACGCTTCGATATCACTGACGAGGGTGCCCTGATACTCTATGGCGGCGCGGACCAGAGCCTGACCGCGCGCCTGCAGTGAGATAAGTCGCAGGCCGCTCGAACACTATAACGATAAGGATTTGCCATGCTGGTACTGATACTAGGGTTGTTGTTGTTTCTGGGGGTGCATTCCACCCGTCTGTTTGCCGCCGAATGGCGCGCGACGCGGATCAACAAGATGGGCATGCTGCCCTACAAGGGGGCTTATGCGCTCATCGCCCTGCTGGGTCTGGTACTGATTATCTGGGGTTACGGCTCGGCCAGAATGGCTCCGACATGGCTGTGGGTGCCGCCGGTATGGACCCGCCATATGGCCGCATTGCTGACCTTGCCTGCGTTTGTGCTGCTGGCTGCGACCTATATCCCCGGTACCCACATCAAGGCGCGGGTCGGGCATCCGATGCTGCTTGGCGTGAAGTTCTGGGCCGTCGCGCACCTGCTGGCTAACGGTACCCTGGCGGATCTGTTGCTGTTCGGCAGCTTCCTGGTCTGGGCGGTAGCGCTCTATGTGGTATCCCGTCGGCGTGATCGTATGGCCGGTGTCACTGCGCCTGCTGGTCGCGCTTCGCGGGATGCGCTGGCAGTGGTAGTCGGTCTGGTGGCCTGGGTGATCTTCGCCATGTGGCTGCATGGGCTGCTGATCGGTGTTAAGCCGTTTGGTGGTTAGGTAGTTGTTTGCGCACTAGTCAAAAAAGCAACGTAATGCGAAAAAGGCTTCGTATGCGTCAATAATGTGAACCGCTTCGCGGTTTCAGACTGCTGATAAAGCCTTGGCTCTTCGGCCGGGGCTTTTGTTTAATAGGGGTATCGTTTTGCAGGAGCGATCCGATGCTCAAGACACCCTCTCCGAAACATGCTCTGGAAATGGTCACGCTGGAGGAATTGGTCCCGGCCGACCATTCGCAAGATCAACCGCTTTATCGACTTCTAGTTCATCCGCCCCCCTACGCGGCACCTGTAGTGTGCTGATAGCGGTCGACCGGCGATCGATCCGGTCATGCTGTTAAAGATGCTTTTCGTTGGTTATCTGTTCGGCGTACGTAGCGAACGCCAACTGATGCGAGAGATTCAGGTCGATGTGGCGTACCGATGGTTTGTGGATTTGTCGCTGACAGACAAGGTGCCCGACGCGTCGTCGATCAGCCAGAACCGTCGTCGCCGTTTCGCAGGCACAGATATCGAACAGATCATTTCGACGGCATTGTCCAACAAGCCATTGTCCACGGCTTCATAAGTGGAGAGGCATCGGCATGAAATGATCGATTCGCCTCATCGCAACCGCTATCGTGCAAAGACTGCTTAACTTAGGGCCATTCAAATCTGCCTCCTTTTCCTTCGCTACTCTGCGGCGTCCACAAGGCCATCTCTGATGGCTCGGGCATTGAGTGTTTCAATGCACATCTTGTTGACAGCAACGCCGTACTGAATGGCCTGACGCTCCTGGGTTGCCTTGTCCTCATAAAGCGTCATACGATACGTACCCCTTACCATGCCATGAACGGCGGCGCGTATGTCATCGGTCAAGGCAGGCTCCATATCTGCCATCATCTCTTCTATCGTCATCCCGCTATAGCGCAGTTCAACTGTGTAGCGTGCCAGCACAAGTAGAGAGTTGCACATTGCCTTGATGTAGGGTGTTAATGGTTTTACATGCGGATGTGCGTTATTGGAATGCTGCACACCGGCTTGGTCAGTCGTAGTGGCCTCTGGCTGGGATGCGCAACCGGCCAGAGAAAGCAATGTTAGGCAGAGAAGTACAGTGGATCGCATAAAAGTCCTTTTTTATTCAGAAAAAGCAGAGGAACGGGCAAAATTGAGTCTGCCTGAATCCAACACATAGGAGCAACGTTTACCCTTACATACACTTCGTACGGTGTCTTCCATCCCAGACGTTTGCGTGGGCGTAAATTGATCATCGTTGCGACCTTGCTTACCGCCTCCACGGTTCCGGATCTACCCCTGTATCTAGGCGGTAATGCGCAATATTCGGACGATCCTCTAGCGCGTACGCTTGGCGCATTGTTCAGCATAACCAGCCTGTTTGGTGGAGGCAGTCCGCATAGCAATTACTCCTGCGTAACCTGCGAGCGTTCAGTGCCCGGCAGCGTTGACGCGCAAGTCCGTGAGATAGTCATCAAACCAACCTTGATCGATAGTCAGGGGAACACCAGGAGACTGGAATGACCAAATGGTTCTTTT
>JBKBSI010000012.1:0-30799 GCA_046291745.1 Pseudomonas sp.
GGCCGTCGGTGCCGCAGCAGGACTTGCCGCAGCCGCCGTCACCGGCCCAGTAGGTATTGCTGTTGGGGCGGGTGTGGGTGCTTACACCGGCTCACTGGCCGGAGCCATGAAGGAGACCAACGAGGAATCCGAGGTGGACGAAGTAACCGATGGTGAGGGCAGCGACAAACTGACCGACCGTCACGCCGGTATTCATGTCGCCGTACGTATCGAAACCGGCGCCGACGCTGATCTGGATCAGGCGGTGAGTATTCTGCAACAACAACAGGCGGCTGACATTGAACATGCCAGTGGCTTGCTGGAAGACGGTAACTGGAAAGACTTTGACCCACGCAAGGTGGTAAAGCTGGTCTGAGTCCAGGTCGATCGCCGGGCTAGCGCCCGGCGATCTTCTCGCTTGGTATGCTGCGGCATAGTATCGGCTGCCAGAATGAACACGGCCGACCAAGAACTCTACGCAGAGCTAAGGACATCACTCTTCCAGATCTTCGTACTCATCCATATTGAAACGCGGTGAGCAGATGGCCAGAAATACCAGTTCATCGGCACCCACGGCTGTGATGCGCTGACGGCAGCCAGCTGGAATAACCACCACATCGCCGACTGCCACATGCTGCATTGGCAAATCGCCGATCTCGACCAGCCCCTTGCCAGAAAGAATGACATAGCGCTCGACTGTGCCGTTTAGCCGGTGCCAGCGTGTGCTTACCCCTACCGGCACCCGTGCCTGGGCAATAGATACCGCCGTATCTTCAGCGCTATTGGACAATTCATTGACGAAGCAGCCCTCATCAATAAAGTATTCGGCTTGCCGATCGTAGCGGCGGATATGTTCCTTCATAGGGTTCCTCCTGGCGTTATCGCGTAGCCGGAATGGCATAGGTACCTACTGCATGGGCAACCAGCTCGCTTTCCCCATCCGAGTAGATTGATACCTCGCCAACTGCAAGTGAGCGGCCCACCTTGAGTAAGCGGCAGTCAGCCAGGATGTCTCGCCCCGCAGTTGGCTTGCGCAGAAAGTTGATATTGAGGCCAGTGGTCACCGCCAGCGGCACAATACCGATCTCCCCCAACAACGCTGCATACAAGGCTACGTCGGCAGCGGTCATCATCACCGGGCCAGACACCGTTCCACCAGGCCGCAACTCCCGCTCACCGACCAGATGGCGGATCCTGGCACTGCATTCACCGAGTGATTCAACGCGCACGCGGGACTGGGGAAAAGCTTCAAGAAAAAAAGCATTCAGTTGCTCGACACTGGGTTTGGCGGGCATTCGGCTTCCTCTGCAATGGACCGGCGGTTTTGCCTAAGCATGCCGTGGCCTCCTTCAGCGCACCAGCCCTGTTGCAGCAAATGGCACAAGCGGCGGCAAGCCTGGCCGCTCAGCCTCCCTATGCGCCACTCGATCTGACATTGACCTGGTCGATGGCATTGCGTCCACGCGCCTTGGCAGCATACAAATGCTGGTCGACCTGATTGAGAAAGTCCCGCAGTCGGTCTGCATGTCCCGGAATCAGCGTGCCCACACCCTGACTTACCGTCAGCACGGCGGCCACCTCAGAGGTAGGGTGCGGAATCTGTTCCTTGAAGATCAGGTTACGACAACGCTCAGCCACCTTCAGCGCAGCATCTGCGTCGGTTTCCGGCAGGATCAGGACAAATTCCTCGCCGCCGAAGCGCGCGAAGAAATCCCGTGAGCGCGAGGCGACCGAATCCAGCAACCGGCTCACCGTACGCAGGCATTCATCGCCCTTGAGATGGCCAAAGTGGTCGTTGTATTGCTTGAAGAAATCGATGTCGAAAATGATCAGAGACAGAGGTTGGCGGTTACGCCGCGCGAGGGTCCATTCCATATCCAGAATAGTGTCGAACATGCGCCGGTTGGCTACCCCGGTGAGGCCGTCCTTGAACGACAACTCCTCCAACTCCTTCTGCAGGGTTAGGAGCCGCTCTTCAATCTTCTTGCGCTCGCTGATGTCGAACATGAAGCCGATCAGGCTCTCAACCTCGCCGTTGTCCTTGCGCACCACATGCACCACGTCGCGAATCCACACATAGCTGCCATCGCTGGTCAGCGCGCGGTAATCGGCTTCGTGATCAAGCCCGGAACGGGATTGGGTGACACAGTAATTGACTGTCCAGTCGCGATCATCGGGGTGCATGCGCGCGGCCCAGTCCTCGACGCTTACCCAGCTGTCCTGCTTCCAGCCCAGCAATTGCTCGATCTGCGGACCGATATAGGCAAAGGCCATGGTCTCCCAATCAATCTTCCAGGGAATGGCCTTGGTCGATTCCAGAAGAGTCTTATAGACGGCGCTGTCATCCTGTAACTGCCTGGCGATGTCCTTCATGCTCATAGCCCCGTAGAGGAATAGTCTCTAAGTTACCCTCTATAAGCCTGAGCCAACAACCCCCAAGCCCGAGGCAAAGGGGAGCGCTGAACAATGGCTAGCCTATAAGCACGTCGCCCGAACCACCAGTGATCACGTCGCCATGGCTACCCTGACTACCCAGCACCAGTGCCGACTTGCCATTGATCATCACAGACGAGGAGGCGCCAGCGGCAAGGGTACTGCCACAGGCAGTGGTATCGCCTACGCGGGCGGCGGGAATGCCATTGATCAGAACATCAGATGAACCGCTGGCAACAGCGTTGGCCCCATGGCCCTTTTTCGGACACTTGGTGGGATCGCCCAGACGGGCTGCGGGTTTGCCGGACATGGCCAGACTCCTTGGCTAAGGCTGGCGGTGAGCCAGCCGGACGTACGAATGAGCGGAAATACTAGAGCAGCAGGGCCGACCACTCAAGCCTTGCGACTACAGAGCGTGACCGGGTAGGCAGTTGCTGTGACAGGCGGCGGGCTAATCCAACGGCAGAATACCAGTCTCGCGATCATCCAGACTGCGCTGATTGCGCTCCTGCCAATATTGCCTGACACCCTCCTCTCCGCGCTTCTCGGCCCAGTTCTGCAGAGTAGTCCGCTCAGCCTCATAGTTCATATGCGGCACCGCGTAACCACAGGAAGTCTGCACCAGATCCAGCTGCAGACGAAAAATCTGCCGCGCTCCCGCATGTTCAGGAAAAAGACAGATGAGGTCAGACCAGCCCACATCACGGGGGTGTACAGCCTGTGCCTGACCATACAGACGCAGTACCAAAGGCTGACGCTCGAAGGAGCAGAACATGATTGTCATACGCGAATTTTCAAGCACATGTGCCGCTGTTTCGTTGCCGCTACCGGTGAGATTCAGCCACACCACCTCACTTGGACTGACAACCCGAAAACTGTCCATACCCTTGGGCGACACATTGACCCGACCTTCTGCTCCTGCCGTCCCGACAAAGTACAGGTACTGCCTGTCGATAAACTCGATCAGTTGCTGGTTCAATTCCGGATACTGCACTGCCATACCACTCTCCTTGTGACCACCACCGGACTTCCCGGCGGCTTTAACTGCTGAAAAAATGCAACGCACTCAGAGCCAGCGCCGTACTCGCCCCTTGTACTCGGCATAGTCCGCACCAAAGCGCTTAAGCAGGATGCGTTCTTCGGGCAGGATCTGATAGCGGTTCATGTACAGCACAAACAGCACTGGACCTACCATAGCCCAGGGCGCCGAAAGCACTAGGCCCCAGGCAATAAGCGCAAAAACAAAGCCTACATACATGGGGTTGCGTGATACGCGATACACACCATCGGTGACCAGAGCGCTACTCTTGCCAGGGCTCATCGGATCAACCGTTGTCCCGGCGCGTCGGAACGCCAGCACCCCGCCCAGAGCGAAACCCAGCCCAGCCAGCGCACAGAGCAGAATCGCCAGGGTACGGAATCCTGCAGGCAGATAGACTGGTGAGAAGAGCCACGCAAGGCCCCACATAAGCACCGCTATCAGACCCACGAGGCCCAGCGGTGGAATCTTCAGTTCCAGAGGATGCATGTCGGTCACTCGCCCCGGCTAAAACCGCATAATCGGCCATGCCTGCGCTGAAAGCAAACCACTGCTGGCATCTAACAAGCCTAGATCAGGGCATTACTGATCACCACACCATGCCGCACATGGCAGACTTGTATGCCGCGCCTCAGGGTAAAAGGACGGCGGCTGGCTATCAGCCAGTCGTCTGCAAGCAACTCATCAATATGTGCTCGCAATGCAGTCAGTTGGCGCGGCTGGCGGTCCTTGAGTTCGACCACCTCGATACCTTCGAGGCAGGTTTCCGCAGGAGGCTGCAGCGCACTGGCCGCAGGTTGCAGAGGGAGAAGCTCACGTCGCATGGTACAAACCCTCGTGGGGAGTAGACAGGGTAATCAGCATCCAGGCTGGTAAAACTGGCATGCACCCTTGCCAAAACAATGCAACTGTCACGCTAGCCAGCCTGAATGGCTTACGCAATATTGACTGGCAGATTTGCTAACAGGTTCACGCTTTTTCTTGGGTACTGCGATAGCTATTCGCCACTTCGACAGGCTCTCCTCAGAGCTTACTTTCTCTGGTCTGCGCATCCGCGTAAGATCAATCTTGACCAATCACTATTTAGCTGTATATTTAAACAGTGAAAAGACAGGGTAGAGGGATCAAGATGCTTACTGAATATACGTCGCTTGAGTTATGCGCTGGAGCTGGCGGGCAGGCACTTGGTCTGCATCAAGCAGGTTTCAAGCATAAAATGCTGATCGAAATAGATTCAGCAGCATTTCAGACTCTTGAGTACAACAATCGTCTTCATGCTCTGGGTTGGGAAAATATCACTCTAGGATGTGTGGAGCAGTTCGCTGCAAGCCAGGCTCATCTCTATAAAGGTGTAGACCTGGTCGCAGGGGGGGTGCCCTGCCCTCCCTTCTCCAAGGCTGGCAAGCAATTAGGAAAAGATGATGAGCGCGATCTTTTTCCCGCTGCTCTGAAAATTGTTGAAAAAACCAATCCAAAAGCAGTAATGCTGGAGAATGTAGCAGGCCTGCTTGAACCCAAATTCGATAGCTACCGAGCTCTTATTGATCAACAACTAGCCAACCTCGGATATACCACGTTCTGGAAGCTGCATAACGCCTCTGACTATGGAGTTCCGCAGTTGCGCCCCCGAGTTATTCTTGTTGCGCTCAAGCCAGAATTCGCCCAGGCCTTCAGTTGGCCGGACGCCGTAATAACTCCACCGACGGTAGGCGAAGCGCTCTATGACTTGATGGCTGCAGATGGCTGGGAAGGCGCCGCCGAATGGCGCAACAAAGCCAACCGAATAGCCCCAACCTTGGTAGGCGGATCGAAAAAACATGGCGGCCCGGATCTTGGGCCTACCCGTGCTCGGAAAGCGTGGCAGGAGCTCCACGTCAACGGATCTATCGTTGGCAATTCACCACCCGCTAAGGGCTTTAGTGGCTATAAGGACAAGCCTGAATTCAGAGGCATGCCGCTTATTACCGTAAGAATGGCGGCACGCATTCAAGGCTTCCCTGATTGGTGGGAGTTCTGCGGGAAAAAGACCCCAGCATACCGCCAGGTAGGCAATGCTTTTCCACCACCGGTCGCTGAAGGAATTGGGAAACAGATCATTCGTGCTCTGAACTTTGTATTGGCTAAACAACAAGTTGCTTAAGTTGGCAACGGAAGACATACGAAATGCTCACCGTTGATGCCCTTGTAGCCCATCCGAGTTAAAGTAGCCCGGTCATCTGTTTTGCCTCCCCAAAGGATGACCAGCCCCTCTTTGAGAAGGATGTCGCGAGCCCCTCCATTTCCGCGAATACGCTTCATATAATCACGTTGCTGCGCTAGACACTCTACCAAGCGCCGTGAGATTACCTCACCCTGGAAGGTTCTAAAGAGGTCAGCCAAACGTCGTGCCCCACCCGCCCCAGAAAGAATACGCTCGCGCTGGTCGACTGGCATGCGCAGGAAGAAATTTGGTGGCAAAGCGCCATTTCGCACCAGCCACAGAATCTCGTTCTTGCCTTGGCTGGAGACCGAGCGCTTGCCATCGCGATTACGTCCCACATTCAGCACGCGATCACGGCACAGTAGCAGCCCAAAGTTGAACGCTGAGCGATTGTCATCCTCTTGGAGTAACACACAAACCTCTCCCAAGGCCTCCTGGGGAATCGTCCATGTACCGCCTATTGTATTTTTAACATCTACTTCCACTCCATCGACCTGCAGATCCAGCTTGGCCCCCTTCGGCAAATTGAAGGCGGCACGGAAAACGATCTCAACCTTGGTGCCAATATAGGTTTTCTCGGTTTTCTCAAGCTGCTCCAAGCTAAAACGCCCCGTACGAGGCATATCAATTACCTCGTCAAGAGATGCTCTGAGCAAGTCCCCAACCATGAACTCAAGACTTTGCGGCGGGCAGTCAAATTGGCGGAAGTAATCTGCTACCGGCTTTAGCTCCAGATTATCCGGGTAGCCGGAAAAGTACTCATCGTAGTATTGCGCATTTCTGAAATCAGACATTTAGGAAAAGTCCTTAGGAACACTCGCTTCATTATGACGTTTTTCCTGGAGCAGTAGATGCACACGGCCGCCTGACATCACTTTTCCGAGGGCAGTAGGTGGACTTACCTATCCGACTGAACTAAAGCCAGCTAAAGACTCCAATGAAGTACTGCTCGGGGCAAAGCCAAGCAACTAGGTGGCAACCCTGAATTCGAGCGGCGGCGCTCGCGAGCCTGTTCTTAAGGAGATCTGATCATGACTGATGACAAGCACAAACCGACCACCAACGACGCTGGCATACCGGTAGCCAGCGACGAACACTCGCTGACCATAGGCCCCGACGGCCCTATCCTGCTACACGACCACTACCTGATCGAGCAAATGGCGCAGTTCAACCGCGAGCGCATTCCCGAGCGCCAGCCCCATGCCAAAGGCGGTGGTGGCTTTGGTCACTTCCAGGTGACCCATGACATCAGCGCCTACACCAAAGCGGCAGTGTTCCAGCCTGGTACCAGGACCGATGTATTGATGCGCTTCTCCACGGTAGCCGGCGAACGCGGCAGCCCGGACACCTGGCGTGACCCACGGGGTTTCTCCATCAAGTTCTACACCTCCCAGGGTAACTACGATCTGGTCGGCAACAACACCCCGGTGTTCTTCGTCAGGGACCCGATGAAATTCCAGCATTTTATTCGCTCGCAAAAGCGCCGCGCCGACACCAATCTGCGCGACCATGATATGCAGTGGGATTTCTGGTCATTGTCGCCTGAATCGGCGCATCAGGTGACCTGGCTAATGGGTGATCGGGGCATTCCAAAAACCTGGCGACACATGAATGGTTACAGCAGCCACACCTTCATGTGGGTCAATGCCCAGGGTGAGAAGTTCTGGGTGAAGTACCACTTCAAGACCGACCAGGGCATCGAGTTTCTGACCCAGGAAGACGCGGACAAGATGGCTGGCGCGGACGCCGACTACCATACCCGCGACCTCTATGAAGCACTGAAAAACGGCAACCATCCGAGCTGGACCTTGCAGGTGCAGATCATGCCCTTCAAGGATGCCGAGACCTACCGTTTCAACCCCTTCGACCTGACCAAGGTTTGGCCACACGGCGACTACCCGCTGATTACTGTCGGCAAGCTGACCCTCGACCGCAACCCGACCGATTACCATACCGAGATAGAACAGGCCGCCTTTGAACCCAACAGCCTGGTACCTGGTATCGGCGTCAGTCCGGACAAGATGCTGCTCGGCCGCATCTTCTCCTATGCCGATGCGCACCGCGCAAGGCTCGGCGTCAACTACAAGCAGATTCCAGTCAACCGCCCGCAATCGCCAGTGCATAGCTACAGCAAGGACGGCGCCATGCGCATGGACAACGTCACCGACCCCGTTTACGCACCCAATTCCAAGGGCGGTCCACACGCCGACCCGTCACTGAATCCCCCGGTCGACACCTGGACCACCAGCGGCGATATGGTGCGCAGTGCCTATACCCTGCGCCGCGACGATGACGACTTCGGCCAGGCCGGCACACTGGTGCGTGAGGTGATGGACGATGCCGCCCGCGAACGGCTGGTCAACAACGTGGTAGGCCATCTCAAGGACGGCGTGACCGAGCCGGTGCTCGAACGCTCGCTACAGTATTGGCGCAATATCGATCAGGATATTGGTGAGCGCATTGCCAGGGGTATGGCTGAGAGGTAAGGCCGCGCCACGAAAAAGGGGCCGCAATCGCGGCCCCTTTTGCAGATCTTTTGCTATCCCGTTAACTATCGCACTCACCATCCACTAACTATCCCAACCATTGCATTGAGCGGGCTATCTCCAGCGACTTGAAACCAGCCAGCACACAGGCTGCTACAAATGGCAGAAAGAGTATGACCGTGCCTGCCATTTCCATCGCTGGGGACAATTCCTCCTCGCCTTCCTCAGGCCCCTCAATTACAGTTTCCTGTTCCGACGTCTCGTTCGTCGGCCAGAACAGCAAAAACGCCAGACCCAGCACCGCAACCACCAGGATGCCAAGGTAAAGCATCGGCAGCAGCGGACCAGCCAAGGTGTAAAAGTAGGCAGCCAGCAATAAGCCACAGGCAGCGAAGCTAAAATGCATAACCAGCTTGTCGATCATCGGGCTTTCAGTCAGTTCACTGACTGACATCCGATAACTGATCGCGCCCCAGATAAACAATAGACCGCCCCACCACTCGATCTCAGTCAGCATTTTCCAGCTCCTCCCCACCCTTCAGGTCTTTCATTATCTGCTGAGTGCGGAACAGCGTCAGCCCTATCAACAGCAATATACCGAGAGTAATCCACAGCCACATACCCTTGAATAGCAACACGGTAACTACGGTGAACAACAACGCTTGCTTGAGACTCGTGAACATAGCGTCACGTACCAGCACCGATTGCACTGCTTCCAGGGGGCTTTCGCCGGTTTCGTTCATATGTCGAGCCAGATCCATAACCCCCTTGATCATCTCCTCGGCATCCTTGCTACGCTGCTGCTCATCGGCAATCAGCTTGCGGACACTAACCGGCTTGGGTGCGGCAGCCAAATCCTCTTCATCACGCTCCTCCAGTAGCTCATCAATCAATGGCTGCAGGGTCGGCTCACGGGCGTACAGATCCGCCTGACTGACCAATGCACCACTGAGAAAATGCGCACGCCGGAACTCCCCGACCTGATCATTAAAGGTATCAACCACTGCAGCCTTGAGACCAAGCGAGAACAATTGGTCAAGCAAGGTCAGTGGCAGGTCATAGCTGGTGGAGGTATCAAAGTCGATACGCAGGTACTCGGGGTGCGCGGTTACCTGTTGGTTGAACCAATGCTCATGCCATTCATCCAAGTCTTGTAGTCCGAGCTTTTGCGCATGTTGTAGCGCCTGCTCGTCATCCCCTTGGCCCAAACGGTAAAAAGCAATACAGGCGTGCTGATGCTGCCTTTCCTCCTCGAAAAACAGCAAAAGCGTATGTACATTCTGAGACATGAACTATCCCTACTCCAATGCATGACTGCGGGGCTTTGCGCACAGGGGCCGAGCAGCCAAAGCAGCCCTTCGCGTAACAAATTATTACCGAGCGACCTGCAATTGGCCAGCAGATATTCAACCCGGCTGCTGCGCATCCTGGGCTTGATTATGCTGTGGCGTGGCAGTAGCTTGTCGCCTTGATATTCCCGCCCCAGCCAGGAGCCCAGATGATTTGCCGCTACCGCCCTAGATTCGCACTCTTCATGGCCGCCCCACTGTTGCTGGTCCTGGTGCTGGGAGGCTGCTCAGAGGATCAACCAGCACCTCAGGAAGACAGCGAGCTGCCGCTCATCATCGAACCGCTGACGCTTCCGGATAACCGGCGCGCAATGCAGGGCACCAGCCGCCTGATTGCCATCACATCCTGCGCCGAACTGACCGATGCACTGGCACCCGTGCTGACCAGCGAGCATGTGCTGACAAATGATGAAGTACAGAACCTTGGCTACCCGAACTCGGTGGCACCCTACAGCTTCAATTGCACCTTTGAGGTCCCGGACAAGCAGCACGATCGCATCATGATCTCCGGCCACATAGGCCACGACAATGACACCCGTGACGAGCTGCTGGAGTACTATCCGCAAGCCCGCGAGTTCGGTGCTGAAGCCGCCGCAAGTGAGCCCTACCGCAATGTGGTATTTCTGGAAGCCGACGGCAACTACCCCCTGGCCGGCAACTTCCATATGTATCTGGTGGCCATGAGCCCCAGCCAGTCAGTGCGCACAGGATCAGTAGGCATGACCTATCATTTCGGCGATGGCAGCAGCTCACAACCTTACAACGGAATGACCCAGAGCATGATTGAACGCTCCCGCGGCGTGCCGGACGACGACTCAATTGTCCAGGCGCTACTGGGTCTGACTGAACCCAACTAGACAGTTGCCGAAATCGGCAGTGCAGGAGCCCGCCCCATGGCCAAATGGCTGATCAAGAGCGAACCGGATGAGTGCGGTATTGATGATTTTGCCAAAGCACCGGAGCAGCCCATCACCTGGGATGGTGTGCGCAATTACCAGGCGCGTAACTTCCTCAAGGCCATGGCACCGGAGGATCAGGTCCTGCTCTACCACTCCAGCTGCAAGCACATCGGCGTGGCAGGCATAGTAAAAGTGGTGAGCAGCGCTTACCCCGACCCGACCCAGTTCGACAGCGCTTCGCCCTACTACGACGCCAAAAGCACAACGGATGCGCCGCGCTGGCAGGCCGTAGACATGCAGTTCGTGCGCAAGCTACCCAGACTGATCAGCCTGGATGAACTCAAGAATCTGGCAGGATTAGAAGACTTGGCTTTGGTCAGGCGCGGCAACCGGCTGTCAGTGATGCCGGTCAGCGAGGAGCAGTGGGCGGTCATTTGCAAACAGAGCACAACCCACTGAGAGCGAAAACTATTTGCGCCGTGGGCGCGCCCTTTTCTCTTCCTTGTGATCCTTGCGGTCAGTCCGGTCACCATCACGCGAGCCATCCTTGAAACGCTGCTTGCGCTCGGCCTTCTCCGCCTCCTTCTTCGCCCGGGCCTCGGCCATCAGTTGCTTTTCCCGCTCGATCATCGCCGGGGTTTCCAGGCTGATACGTCCCAACTTGCCTGAACGCAGCTCGTTGATCAGTACTTCGCAGATCTTGTGCAGGTTGACCTTGCCCCCGGCACGCAGCGCGCCGCGCCGAGCACCAGCCATCTCCAGCAACTCGAGTTCACTGGTGGGCAGATAGTCGAGCTGAAAGTGTGCCTGGATCAGCTCCGGGTATGCCTGAATCAGGTACTCGGCCACAAAGAAGCTGACGTCTTCGTACTCCATGGCCGTATTCTTGATTGCGCCGGTCGCCGCCAGGCGATAACTACTAGGCGGGTTTTCGATCTTCGGCCAGAGAATACCCGGGGTATCCAGCAGCACCACACCACTACCCAAATTGATACGCTGCTGGTCCTTGGTCACCGCCGGTTCATTTCCGGTCTTGGCCACCACGCGTCCGGCCAGGGTATTGATGATGGTCGACTTGCCGACGTTCGGAATGCCAACAATCATGGCGTTGATATTCCTCGCCCCAGCATCCTTTTCCGGCAGCATCTTGCGGCACAGATCAACCAGCATCTTGATTTTGGCGGGCTGCTCAGTGGTAGTCGCAAAGGTCTTGACCCCGCGCTCCTGTTCCAGACTGGCCTGCCACAGCGCGGTAATCTCCGGGTCGGCCAGATCGGTCTTGCTCAGCACCTTGATGCACGGCTTGTCACCCCGCAGCTTGGCAATTGCCGGATTCTCGCTGGAATAGGGTATGCGCGCATCCAGCACCTCAATCAGCAGGTCGACCTGGGGCAGAATATCCCTGATCGCCTTCTGCGCCTTGTGCATGTGTCCCGGATACCACTGAATTGCCATTGTGCTCTGCCTTGCATCTTGAACCGACAAACATTGTACGCCACTCGACTGGCCAGCGGTGAGCCCAATGGGGCGTCCTCAATGGCTATGCCTGCGCCTTGGTGGGGCCTGCCACAGGCACGCCGACCGGCAGTTTACCTACGTTTATCAAAGAGCCCAGCCACGGATGACCGGCCTCACGAAAGTGAATTGCCTGTCTGTGTCGGCGCGCATAGACTTATTCCCAGCGGACAGATAACTCCAATAAAACCGGATAGGGAAGGCCAACATGCAGAGTGATGTACAAAGCCAAGTCGTTTCATTGATGCGCAATGGCTCGTTAGCAGACCTTATGCAATTCCTCGAGGAGCATCCTGCGCTACTTAGCGGTCCGCTTGATGACAAGCGTTACCACGCCACCACCCTACTCAAAATGGCGGTGATCCAGAGCCGTCTGGATATGTTGCAGGCGCTACTCGAGCGCGGGGCGCAGCCTTTTCAGAGCGAAAAGATCCATCACAACCTTCTGTACGCCGCCCTCCAGGCCTACCCTGAGCAAGCAACGGACTGGCCCAAGACCATAAAGCTGTTAATAGAATACGGTGTGAAACTGCCCCTGCAGGAATGGGAGACCTGTATGTCGGTCATTGAGTCCGGTCTACAACGTGTGTATATCGAGGACGCCGATCACATATTCGCCCTGCTGCTCGACTCAGGCTTTGACCCGGTGGCAGTGGAGCATAAAACCAAGTGTTCAATGATCAGCACGGTCCTGAACTGGCGATACGATTATCATTCCTTCCCGCATAAACTGATTGAGACCTTGTTGGCCCTGGGTTGCTCGCTCAACCCTCTGGCGCGGGACCATCGAGCTCCATTGCTCTGCGCCCTGGATCGTCAGCAGTACCAACTAGTGGAAAAGCTCCTGGACCATGGCGCAGCGCCGGACCAGGTCGTGGACTTGCCGCACAACCTGGCCGGTTACCAACAGCTGCCAGTTGAACTGCGTGATCGTCTACTCCATGGCCTGGACCTGAGCACTACAGACAACAACGGAAGAAAAGCCGTCCATGCTGCAATTGGGCATGAAGATGAAGAGTACCTGCGTTACCTGATCGCACGCGGCGAGGACATCAACAGCGTCTCGGACTATGGAACCTGCTTGCTGTATGCCGTCACGGCCGATCGCAAAAAAATGATCCCCTGCCTGATCGAGCTCGGAGCGGACGTCAATGCTCGGAATGCAAAGGGCGAAACCGTCCTGGATGTAGCCCAGTCTTTCCCCGGCTTCAAGCGCGTTTGCGCCATGCTGGTCAAAGGAGGTGCCAAAACCTCTATGGAACTGGCAGGAGGAAGCAATAACCAGCTGGCGCTAGCGCGTGCCTTACAGAAGGACATTCACTCCGGTGAAGCCTGGGCAGACAAAGCGCGAACACAACTGACCAGCTTGTCAGCCGAGCAGATGCAGGCATGGCATGTATTGATCCGTCACTGCCTGGACAATAACTCGGCCAAACCCTCGGCCAAGTGGAGCAAAGATGCCAATACGCTGATTGCAGTCATAGGCACTGACAGCGTCAGAGCCCGGCTGCTGGAGTGGCTACCGCTGGTGAAGGAGAAACGTACCAGCAGTGAACACCTGGATGACGCTGACTACTACAGCGATTACCAGTACTCGGACCAGTTCATCTCGGAAAACAACACGCGCCTGCTCAAGGGCCTAGCCTGGGCCGCCGGTGCTTTTGCAGATGACGAAATGGCTCGCACCCTCAGAGAGCTGGCTGCGACCAGCTACAAGAAGGTCTATGGCATTGGCATGCGCAACGCCAAGATCGGCAATGCCGCGATTTACAGCCTGTCCGCCATGCCCGGTAACACCGGGGTAAAGGAGTTGATCGTGCTGCGCTCCGCCACCAAGTACAACCCGGCGCTAGTGAACATCAATCGGGTGTTCGACAAGCTGGCAGAGACTCGAGGCCTCACCCCCGACGAGCTAGCGGAACTCTCAGTTCCCGATTATGGGCTGACCGGCATTGGGCTGTGCCGTCACCGTATAGGAGAGTTCGAGGCTCTGGTACAGCTGACCTCAGTGGGCAAGTGCGAGCTAACCTGGCAGCTCGGCGACAAGGTACAAAAAAGCATTCCGGCGGCGGTCAAAAGCGATCACCCGGCTGAACTGAAGGCGCTCAAGGGGCTGATCAAAGATGTACAAACTGGCAGCTCTGCTCATACCCTGCGACTGGAACAGATGTATCTGCGGCCCAAGCCGCTCGACGCTAGCACCTGGCTAGAACAGTACATTGACCACCGCCTGATCGGCTACATAGCCCGCCGACTGATTTGGCGGATCACCGCCAGTAACCAGAGTGTCGATGTCATCCATACTGCGCAGGGCTTCAGCGATCGTCACCGGGTAATGCAGGAAATTCCCGCTAATGCCGCAGTACAGCTTTGGCACCCCAGCATGTCGGCGCCAGAGGAAGTTCTGGCCTGGCGCAAGCTGATCATTGACGAGCAGATAACCCAGCCATTCAAGCAGGCGCACCGCGAAATCTACCTGCTGACCGACGCTGAGCGCAGTGCAGAAAATCAGAGCCTGCGCTTTGCCAACCATGTGCTCAAGCAGGCGCAGTTTCATGCGCTGGCTACGCAACGGGGCTGGAGTCAGCAGCGCGGTGGCATGTGGGACGGTGGGCAGGAAAACTCGGCCAGCAAGCGACTTCCCGCACACAATATGGAGGTCGAGCTTGAGGCCACCGGCGCCGACGAATACGACCTGTCCAACAGCGGGATGTACGAATGTGTGATCACTGGCCCGGTGCGCTTTATCCGCAACGATAAGCTTATCGCACTGGAGAGTATCGAGCCCTTGCTGTTCTCCGAGCTTATGCGCGATGTGGACCTGTTCGTCGGCGTCGCCAGCATTGGTAACGACCCCACATGGCGTGATCGCCAGAACCGCTATTGGGCGAGTTCCAGTTTTGGCGAGCTAAACCAGGCGGCAAAAACCCGAATGGAGGTAGTGGCGGCCCTGATACCCAAACTGGCGATTGCCTCACAGCTCAAGGTGGAGGGGCGCTTTCTGCTGGTCGAGGGCAAGCTGACCAGCTACAAGATCCACCTCGGCTCAGGCAACATTCTCATGGCCCCCAACGACGCCTACCTCTGTATCGTTCCGGGCCCCGGACAGCCAGCGGTCATGCTGCCGTTCGAGGGTGATGCTATGCTTTCGGTTGTGTTATCCAAGGCCATGCTGCTGGCCAATGATCACAAAATCAAAGACAGCAGCATCCTTTCGCAAATTAATGTCGGCAAGCAAGCGCTGCCCTCATAGGCAGCGCTGTACAGGGAGAAATACGCATGAGCGTGTCACTCAAGGTAAGGGATGAAACCGCCAGGGGCGAGGTTATTGCCGAAGCGGTACTGCGCTTTCCGGCAGAACGCATCAGCGTGCGCGAGTTGATTGAGACCCGGGTGGAGCAAGAGATCGAACGCTACCATGCATCCACTTCAAGCTCCTTCAACGGCCTGATTCAACCGACCGAAGCGGAACAGCTGCTTAATGGTCCGCGCACTAATCGCCTTAAGCTCGATGCCGAAAAACAGAAGAAAACCGCCATTGAAGCCTTCGGCAGCAACGGCTTTTTCCTATTTCTCAACGACCGGCAGCTCACCGAACTGGATCAAAGCATTTTGATTACCCCCAACAGCCAGGTCAGCTTTCTGCGCCTGATTCCCTTGGTGGGCGGCTAAGCTCAGCCCGTCAAGCCAGCCCCTTCTTTACCTGACAGCCATTGCCCGTGCAAAGCGGGCAGCGGTGCCTCAAACAGCTCAAGTACCTGCATAAAGCTGTCCTGCAGCGGCGCATGCAGCTGGATCGGTTGCTGAGTGACCGGATGCACAAAGGCCAGCCCGGTCGCTGCAAGCATTAACCGACTAAAACCAAAACGCTCAGAAAAATAGTGGTTATGCCGAGTCCGTCCGTAGTTGGTATCGCCAATGATCGGATGGCTGATGTGCTGCATGTGACGACGCAGCTGATGCTTGCGTCCGCTTTCCGGGTACAGCGCCAGCAGACTGTACCGGCTAGTTGGATAACCCTCTATCTCGACCTCAAGGGTGGTGGTAGCCAGCCGACGGTAACGCGTCAGTGCCTCGCGCAGTACTTGCGGTTCATTCTTGCTGCGCCTGTCCGTGGGATGTTCGCGCAACGGGTGATCAATCACCCCGGCCTCCTCGGGCCAGCCACGCACCATGGCCAGATATTGCTTGCGTACCTGCCCCGCCATGAACGCCTTGCCCAACAAGCTGGCCGTCTGCGCGTCACGGGCGAACAGCAGCAGACCGGAGGTAGGTCGATCTAGACGGTGTACGGGATAGACATGCGCACCACCATTCAGAGCTCGAGCGTACTGCAACGCGAACTCGGTTTCATGTCGATCTATGGGACTGCGATGCAATAACAGGCCGGCGGGCTTGTGCACCGCCAGCAGCCAGTCATCACGGTAGATTTCGCTTAGCGGGTTGGCCGCGTTTGCGGCCAAAGTCTCACAAGGCTCCAAGATCGACGATCACTTGATCGGCGCACGCGCAAAGCGCAGGTATGGCAGCTTGATGTTCAGATCACCGAAGCGCTCTTTGGCCTGCTCGTCGTTCAGGCTCAGTGCCACAATCACGTCCTGCCCGGGCACCCAGTTGGCGGGCGTGGCAATCGGCACGCCATCGGTAGCTTGCAGAGCATCGAGCGCTCGCAGGATTTCGGCGAAGTTGCGTCCTACCGTCATCGGGTAGGCCATGGTCAGTCGCACCTTTTTGTCCGGCCCGATAATGAAGACTGTGCGCACCGTGGCGCTGTCCGCCGGCGTGCGATTATCCGGCAAATAGGCTTCGGCGGGGAGCATGTCGTAGAGCTTGGAAACCTGCAAAGTCGAATCGTCAATGATCGGAAAATCGGCAGGAGCGCCAGCAAACGCCTCAATATCACGACACCACTTCTGGTGGTCTGCGACCTTGTCTACAGAAACGCCAATCACCTTGGTATTGCGCTTGGCAAACTCCGGTGCAAGCTGGGCCACGGCGCCAAACTCGGTGGTGCAAACCGGAGTAAAGTCCTTGGGATGCGAAAACAGAATGGCATAGCTATCGCCAATCCACTGATGAAAAGTGAGTTCACCGATAGTCGAATCGGCAGTGAAATCAGGAGCGATATCATTGATGCGAACAGACATGGAGCTATCCTCTGGCAGATGCAAGGAACCGCAGAGGCGAGCGTGCAATACACCTGGATGCTGCGGCATGGAACACATAGCTTAGCAACTTCTGACCAGCAGGCATGGCCCGAGTTACAACAAATCACCGCAGTTTTGCATTGAAGTCCGCTATGGGTCTACTTACCACCTTCAAGCTGTGGCTCAGGCACCTGATCACGGCGCGGCAGTTTCAGTACCTCAGGCAGAACATCGCGCTGATAAAGCAGAAACAGCCGCGACAGTTCGCGCATTGGCTGTTCATGGTCATCAATGCGGATATCGCAGATAGGATACTCTTCAGGGCCGAACACCATGATATTGACCGAGCGTTCACCCTTGCGGTCGCCACCCGCCGCCGCCCCAGCCTGAATCGCCTTGACCAGCCGCTCGGCTAGGGACAGTTGTTCAGAGCCGTGCATGCTCTGTATTACCTGGTCGAGCACCTCTGGGCCAGTTAGACGGTTGCCCTGGGTCATAACCCCCCCCCTGCATATGCCCTGCCCAGGGAATGTTCTCTTCGCCAGTCCAGGCCGCCACACGCCCTTGCAAATCGATCATGCCCACTTGTCGATTATGCGGTCGACTGTCCAGGGCCAGTACCTGCTGCAAGGCCTGCTCAGGTGCCACACCCTGTTGTAGCAACCTTAGCCCGTCATAGGCCAGATAGGGATTGACCAAGGATTGCGAGGCAACCGCACCCACATTGGGTAGCGCGTGACAGGCCAGTTTGCCTACTGCTTGTAGCGCGGTACTAGCGCCAATACCGATCTGCCCCGTATGCGGGCAGCGAGCCACTATGGAAAAGGTCAACTCGGCCCCCTTGCGATCAAAAATGAGTGGTTGCAACAGGCGGACTACAACCGCCAGAACAAAACGCCGGGGTCAGTCACTGTAGAGCTGCCCCGGCGCTGGAACATGTCGGTTAATAGTGCAAGCTTATTTGCTGGCTTCGCGCTCTACCGCCTCACCTGCACCCTGAATATCTCTACCAGCGCCTTCCATGGTGTTACAGCCCGCCATAACCAGTACTACCATACCCAGCAACAACGATTTGATTGTCAGACTCATGATCAACTCCAGTTTGATATGTCATAGCGGCCGCACCATGCGGTGTCGCTATAGCTTCGACCGCATCCCGCCCGGACAGTTCTGTTGAACGGCAGGCGCCAGCCGCTACAATAGGCCGCTTATCCTCTCAGCCAACCTGCAAGCAGCCGCCAGCCTTGAGACTCAGCAAAAGATTGACCCAGATTGACGCCATGGTGGCGCCTGGCTACGACCATATATGGGACTGCTGCTGTGACCACGGTCTGCTGGGCGCGGCGCTGCTGACTCGACAGGCCGCGCCCAACATCCATTTTGTCGATATCGTCCCGGCATTGATGCAGGAGCTGGAAAACAAACTCAGGCGCTTCTACTCCGATAGCGCCGGTAACTGGCATACCCACTGCCTTGATATTGCCGCGCTACCCCTGGCCCATTACCCGGGCAAGCATCTGGTGATTATTGCGGGCGTGGGTGGCGACCTGATGAGGCGATTTATCAAGACTATCTGCCAAGCACATCCGGCGCTCCAGCTCGATTTTCTGCTGTGCCCTGTGCACCAGGAATATGCCTTGCGCCAGCAGCTCATCCAACTGAATTTCAGCCTCGGCTATGAAGCCTTGATCAGTGATAACGGTCGCTTTTATGAAGTGCTGTGGGTGCGCTCCGGGCACCCAAAGGCCTCCCAACACCCCATCAGTCCTGCGGGGGATTTGATCTGGCAAACGCAGACGGCAGAGCAGGCGCGCATTGCTCAGGCCTACCTGAATAAGACCCTTGTGCACTATCAAAAACTCTTGCGAAACCAGGGAATGGAGGTGCAGCAGATTATCGACGCCTACCACTCAGCGGGCCTGGCACTAACAGCCCCGCAGCCCTAGCTATTGTATCGCTAGTAGCAAAGCGCTACTTTAGAGAAAAAGAGCGGCAAAAAGATGCACACCCTTGCTCGTCCAGCCAGCCTTTCGCCAATACCCGTCGGCGGAGGTAGGCATGAACAGTAGAACCGCACCCGACGAGGGCTTTATTGCCCTGTTCCGGCGCCTGCCCATTGCCTGCATGCTTACTCGTGCTAGCGACAGTACCGTATTGGCCATCAATCCCGCCTTTGAGCAGATGTTCGGCTGGCAAGCCGACGAACTGATCAACATGCATTCCTCTGCCCTACCACTCTGGATCAACCCGGATCAACGTCAGCAATTTCTTGATGCCTTCGCCAGCAGCGGCCGCGTGCAGCAGTCCGAGGGCCAGCTTCATTGTCACGACGGCAAGGTAAAGCACTGCCTTATCTACGTAGAGGAAATCGAGGTTGAGGGTCAGACATGTCGCTTGTCGATGGCCCATGACGTGAGTGACCGCACCAACTCCGAGCAGGCACTCAAACGCAGCGAGGCCAAGTTCACTGCATTGTTTCTCGACTCACCTGAGCCGTACGTACTGTTCGACAAACGCAGTGCGCGTATCGCCGAGATAAACCACCGTTTCACCGAGGTTTTTGGCTACCGGGCCAAGGAAATAGTCGGCAAGACTGCGGCAGAAATTGGCCTTTGGCGCCATCCTGAAAAGCGGCCAGCAATAATCGAAAAACTCTTGCGCGA
Source organism: Pseudomonas sp. (assembly GCA_046291745.1). Classification (GTDB taxonomy): domain Bacteria; phylum Pseudomonadota; class Gammaproteobacteria; order Pseudomonadales; family Pseudomonadaceae; genus Halopseudomonas. Next base: position 19,711 of record JBKBSI010000012.1, read on the forward strand.
GAGGTGCCTGCGTAACGAACCCATCGATTTTATCGCCAAGGACGGCCACGTATTGAGCTGTGAAGTATCCAGCAACTTCATCCTTATCGGCGACGAGCGCTGCACCCTCTCCTGCTTCAAGGACGTGACCGACCAGAAAGCCATTGAGGCCCGCATCAAACACCAGGCTTTTCACGACGCCCTCACCGATCTGCCCAACCGCCTATTGCTCAACGACCGCTTGCGTCAACATCTGGCCCTTGGCGAGCGTCACGGGCTGAGCTGCGCCCTGCTGTTTTTCGACCTTGATCACTTCAAGCGCATCAACGACTCACTGGGTCATAACTGCGGGGACGCCGTGCTGCAGGAAGTCAGTAGCCGTTTGTTGGCACGCGTGCGCAAGGCCGATACTGTGGCGCGGCTGGGTGGCGACGAGTTCGTCGTTCTCCTGACAGGCCTGGCCGGGACCTCATTACAGGTCGCTGACCAGGCCAGGCTGAGTGCAGAACAATTGCTCGAGGCCCTGTCCACACCCATGCAGATAGAAGGGCACAGCCTGCAGTTGGGCTGCAGCATTGGCATTGCCTTGGCTGGCGAACATGGCGACTCGGCCGAAGATCTGCTCAAGCACGCAGACACCGCGCTGTACGGCGTAAAAGCCAGCGGACGCAACAACATCGCCTTCTTCGAGCCACAGATGCAAGTGGTAGTCAGCCAGCGGCTGCGCCTGGAAACAGAGCTGCGCCAGGCCCTGCAGGACCAACAGTTCTGCCTGCACTACCAGCCGCAGATTGATGCCCGCGACCAGCGCATCATTGGTGCCGAAGCGCTGCTACGCTGGCAGCATCCGGAGCAAGGGCTGATCAGCCCCGCCACCTTCATGCATGTACTGGAGGAGAGCGGCATGATCCTGGAGGCAGGTCATTGGGTCATGCGTCAGGCCTGTCACGTCATCGCCCGCCTGCTCAGTCAACAAGCTGGCAACAGCGCCACCTTCATCGACAATTTCAGCCTCAGCATCAACATCAGCCCGCGGCAATTTCGCCAGAGCGACTTTGTTGCCCAGGTGGCCGCCGCCATTCAGGAACAGGAGATTCCCACCCGCTGCCTGAAGCTGGAGATCACCGAGAGCATGGTGATCCATAACATCAATGACACCGTGGAAAAAATGCATGAGCTGCGCGATATGGGCATCCGTTTTGCCATTGATGACTTCGGCACCGGCTACTCCTCACTCAGCTACCTCAAGCGCCTGCCCGTGGATCTGCTGAAAATTGATCAGTCCTTTATCCACGACTGCACCCACGACAGCAATGATGCCGAGATTGTCCGCGCCATCATCGCCATGGCCCGCAGCCTCAAGCTCGAGTTGATTGCCGAGGGCGTGGAAACTGCCGAACAACTGGCTTTTCTGCAACAGCAGGATTGCCATGCCTACCAGGGCTACTACTTCAGCCCGGCACTCACTGAAGAAGCCTTCTTCGAACTGATAGCGCCCACAAAAATACGCATTACTACGCGCTAGGCAGATGCAAACGCACATCACCACTGAACAGAAAGTGTGACAAGGGCCCACCACACAGCTCACTGATGGTATGTGCCATATGCGCTGAGTCAGAAAATCCGGCCTCATGCGCAAGTGTCGTCAGCGACAGCATTGCAGCGCCGCCCGCACCCAGATAGCCATCCCTGTGCACCAGCGCCACCAGATCCGGCGACTGCAACAGCAACTGCGTCGCCCGGTACAGCTTCAGCCAATGGCAATAGTTGCGCAGCGGCAGGCCTACCGTCTCGGCGAACAAGCGCGACATCCAGTGATAGGACAGACCGAGTCGCTCACTGAGTATTTCGAGCGAGGTATCCTGCTCCTGCTCCAGGCTTGCCAGCACCCGCACGATACGGGGATCCATCTCGCGGCACGCGGGCATTTGCCGCGCCGCGATATCAGCCACCCGGTCATGCATCGCAGTCACCGCATCGAATGCGAGCGCGCCCTGATAAGCCGCGTCCATCGCGCCGTCCAGTTCAGCAAAGGCGCGGCGATCAAGCTTCAGCGGCCCCTCACGCTGCAACGAGCGGAACGCCGGAAAGGCTGCGTGCAGCGGATTCAGGTGCACACTCACCAGTTTTATCCCAACCGCATGCACAGTGCGTACCTCACCAGGCGCGATGGCAACCGCCTCCACTTCCTGATCAAAATCGCCACATTGCAGGCGGAAAGGCGTGCCGCAGGCAGTCATCAATATCATCACGTAAAAACGCTGACTGATGCCCACCGACACGCAGGGACTGGTAAACAGATGGCCACGCTCCAGCCAATAGAGCTGATCCTTGATGATGTGCGCCAGGTGCCCGAACGGACGGATTTCTTCCGCACTCATTGCGACAGATTCGTGATCCATGCCTCATTCCTCTCCTTTAAGGGTGCAAACACCGCCGCAAGCGCAAGTACATACAATCCCTGCCTCGCCAATCAGCCAATGATTGGCCCCGGCGTCTGATCTGCTCGGAAGAGTACAACCAGGCAGCACAGAACGCTCGGCCAGAGTCCGAAATCCCGGCTGTACTTCACAAAAATACTGCTTCTCCCGGAGACTTCACCATGCAAACAAGAAGAGCAACACGGGCAGCCCTCGGCTTCTGTGCCCTGACCCTCGTTGGCCTGACCACGCTATCGGCGCCGGTCCAGGCGCAGGGTTATACCGAAACCCGCCATCCCATAGTGCTAGTGCACGGACTGGCCGGTTACGACAACATCGGCCCGCTGATCCAGTACTTCAATGGCGTACCAGAGACGCTCACCCGCTATGGCGCCTCTGTACACGTAGCACATGTCGCCGCCTCGAACGCGACTGAAATTCGCGGCGAACAGTTGCTGGAGCAAGTCGAAGATATCCTCGCCATTACCGGGGCACAGAAGGTCAACCTGATTGGCCACAGCCACGGCTCCATGACCGCTCGCTATGTAGCCGGTGTACGTCCCGATCTGGTCGCGTCCGTCACCTCTGCTGGCGGGGTCAACTGGGGTAGCGCCATGGCCGACGTACTGGGCTCGAGCCGCGCAACCATGGCCCTGGTCAACGCCTTCTCTTCCATCATCGACACCCTTTCCGGCGGCGGTTACGAGCAAGATGCCCGTGCAGCCGCGCGGCAGATGTCGACTCTTGGCGCACGAGTCTTCAACCGCTCCTTTCCCGCCGGCGTACCCTCGCGCTACTGCGCCAACGACGGCGCCCATGAGGTGGACGGCGTCAGATACTACTCCTGGGGTGGTGACCGGCAGTTGACCAACGTGCTGGATATCACCGACGGCATGCTGATGATTACCGGCCAGTGGTTCGGCGAACCCAACGACGGTGTTGTGTCGGTTTGCAGTCAGCGGCTGGGCAGGGTAATCAGCGTGAACTACCCGATGAACCACCTGGATGTGAACAACCAGGTGGCTGGACTGGTCGGACTGGGTTTGCCGCATCCGCTCACTGTCTGGCGCCAGCACGCCAACCGTCTGCGCAACGCAGGCCTGTGATCCCTGGGGGTACCGGCAACGGTGCCCCTCTATCGAGGAATAGCCGATGAACAAGAAACTTGTCCTCTCAGTGGCCACGCTAAGCGCAGTAACTGCCGCAATGATGCTAAAGCCCTGGCACACAGCCGAAGCACCAAACCAAGTCCCTGCGGCGGCAAGCATCCCTGCCGCAGCGCCCTGGGCAGCAAGCAGGACCGCACCCGTGCAAACACCCATGCCCACGTCCCAGAGTCTGCCAGGGGCAGCACTGGTAGAGGGTGTCGACGTGATTGGTAGCGTATCGCTGTACTCCGACGGCAGCCTGGAATACACCCTTGCCCTGCGCCACCTGTTCGACCATTTTCTGGGGCTGGCTGGCAGCGCCGAGCATATCCCCGCTGCCCGCAACGCACTGGTCAGACATCTACAGGCACAGACACTGGCCCCTTCAGCCGAGCGCGATGTACTGGATACCCTCGAACGCTACATGGATTACCTGCGCGCTGCCGAACAGGTAGAACTGAGCAGTTATGAAGCGGGTGACCTGGAGCGGACTTTCGATGTGCTGTTCAGCTTGCGCCGTAGTCTGCTTGGCAACCGCCTGGCCGAAGCTTTTTTCAGCGACGACGAAGCGCGCGAACAGGTCATCATCGCCCAGCGTCGTATTGCCACGGACCCGTACATGACCGCTGCAGAGCGCGAGCAGCGCTACGGAGAGCTGGAACAGAGCCTGCCGCCAGAGCTGCAGGAAGCACGCCGCCAGGCCACTGTTGTAGCCCGCCTGAGCCAGGACACAGCAGCACTGCGCTCGGCAGGCGCAACCGAGGACGTGATCCAGCAGATGCGCGCACAGCAGGTAGGCCATCATGCCGCTGAACGGCTCGCAGAGCTCGACCGTTCAAGGGCCGAGTGGAACCAGCGCGTAACGACCTATGAGCGCGAGCGCGACGCGCTGATTGCAACAGTTGGCACCCAAGCAGGGGACCAGGAGACGGCAGTGCAACAACTACGCGAAAGGCTGTTCAATGAACACGAAGCACGCCGCGTCGCCGCCCTGGAGAACCATCTCTACTCCCGCTAGAACGCAGGCTAGCGAAGCTGCATACGGTGTAGCAACCAATGCAGCACTGGGGCCAGCAAGGCAGCTAAAACAGGTCGCTGTCCAGGAGGCGTTAGCGGATGGACGATACCGCTTCCACAACACTGCGCGCGCCGCTTTCAATCTCCTGAACCACCTGTTCCAGCGCGTCGATCTTGTCCTGATTGGACCGGCTCAATTCGTCAACGCTAGCGATAGCACTTGATACCTGCTTGGTCACTTCCAGGTTTTTGCTGACCACGCTGGAAATATCATTGGTGGCACTACTGGTGTTGAAAGCGAGCTTCCTTACCTCGTCAGCCACTACCGCAAAGCCCCGGCCGTACTCACCAGCTCGCGCTGCCTCAATGGCCGCGTTCAAGGCCAGCAAGTTAGTCTGCTCGGCCACCCCGCGGATGGTATTGACCATATTGGAAATATCCCGCGCCTGCTCGTTCAGCCGGGCAATAACCTCGCCCGTCTGCTGCAAGGTACTGGAAACCTGAGCCGCCACCTCTCGGGAGGAAGCTAGTCCAGTCATGGCCTGCTCGGCCAGACTGGAGGTAGACAGCGCCGTCTGGTTCGCTAACTGCGCCGCAGAGCGCGTGCGCTCACCCTCTTCAACCCGCTCGGTAATCAGGGTAGCGAACTTGACTACTTTAACCACCTGCCCCCGCTCATTCGGCACTGGGTTGTAGGACGCTTCCAACCAAACGGTGTTTCCCCGCGCATCCACACGCTTGAACGTACCAGAATTCAGGTGACCCGCCGCCAAATGCTGCCAGAAGTTCGGGTTCTCGCTATGAAACTCGGCGTCACAGAAGATACGGTGGTGCTTGCCACGAATCTCCGACAGCGAGTAATTCATGGCCTCAAGGAAATTCTTGTTGGCATTCACGATGTGCCCGTCCGGGGTAAACTCGATAATCGCCATTGCTTTGTTAATCGCGCTGTAAATCGCCTCCTGGTCGACAAGGGCATGCGTTTTACTGGTGACATCGTGGGCAATTTTAAGCACTTTCTCGGTGCGACCATGCTCATCGCCAACCGGGAAATAACTTGCTTCCAACCATATCGGCTGCCCGCCGCGCCCCTGACGGCTGAAGGTACCGTGCTTCGATCTACCGTTCTTCAGATCTGTCCAGAAGGCGCGGTATTCGGCACTGGTGGATAACTCAGAGCTACAGAACATGGAATGATTTTTACCAACGACATCATCGAGCCGGTAGCCGACCACGCCGAGAAACAGGGGGTTGGCATCCAGGATGACACCCTCCGCATCGAACTCGATAAGCGCCACATTGCCCTTGATCGCAGCGATAATGGCTAAGGCATCCTTCAGCTCCAGCCTGGTCTGCGCCAGCTCGACCTTGGCTCTGCCATTGAACATTGCATCAGCTCCATGATTACCGTGTTGGTGTCATGAATTAACTATATCCGGGTTTGGCGCATCGGCAAGGAGCGATGGCGATAAGCCAGCGCTCTTGTATTAGATTTTGTAAAGATACGAGGGAGGACGGCAACACTAAACTAGCGTCGCCAACACCGTCACCGCCCCGCCGAGCCTACCCAGGCATCGACACCCAGCAGGCTATCCAGACTTTTCAGTGTCTCTGTCAGTTGCCCGGGGTTGTCTCCACGGCATCCTGTATCGTGCTCTAGCACCGCCTGTGAGAAGGACTCGCTGGTCCAGATGACGGTGTAACGTGGTAGGTCACTGGCGCGAGCCTCGCAATCAGCGGTCTCCCGGGTGGCACCCATGGCGGGCCGCCATTGCTCAAGCTGAGACTGCACTGCCAGGAAAGTATCGGCCTGATTGCTAAGCTGGCGCGGGCCATCAACCTGGGTATGGCGTTCGCCATTGAAGAAGGTTGCGCCATCAGCCTCTATCGCCACCTGGTAAACCGGGCAGGTGCCATAGCAAGGACCAACCGAATAGCTGATCCGCACCGGCTCCTCTGCCACAGCGGGGAGCTGCGATTGCTGGGCGCAGCCCAGTATCAACATGGGCAGTACACCAACCACCAGATGACTTACTGAAAATCGCTTCAAAAAACACTCCTTATGTTAACTACTGGCTCCGCTTGGAACCGCTTGGGCAGAGGCTGCCAATTCAACCCTGAACTTCCAGCTGTACTGCCAGCACTGCGCCATTGAAGCCGAACTTCTCCTTGGCCGGCACAGCTGACTGGTTTTCGACATACGCACCAAGATAAAAGTGCCTCAGCGCGCATGATTGCCCCCTCTTTACCAGGCCAGGGGTAATCAGCTTGCTCAAGACAGCGAAACCACAAAAGCGCAACAGTCGAATCATTTGCTATCTTTTAATCGGCAGGGGGCAGCGCCTCGATAGAACGCAGAACGGCGCGCGTTATAGCCTCGCGCTTGAACAGATCATCGGTCCTGTTGGGCGTGTCGATATTCAAGGCGAAGAATACCGGGCCGGTTGGCCACTCCACCCAACCTACCCACCAGCCAAACCGCCCTTCCCAACCGGTCTTGGCCCGGAGTATCCAATCGCGACCCGCCTCGGTGATCATCACATCCTTGACCAGACGCTGATGCGTTTCCTGGAAGGGCAGCTCATTGCGGTAGAGTTTTCGCATAAAGTCGATCTGCTCATAAGCAGAGATTTGCAGCTTGCCATCTATCCAGTAGTCGCCCTGCTCGGTAGCAGGGTCTGTATTGCCATAGTCGATTTGCTGCAGATAGCGCCTGGCTTTGTCTTCGCCAATCTCAGCGGCGATCAACGAATAAACCCATACGGCAGAATTGCGCATGGCGGAGCGCAGGTCCTGATCACGATTGTGGCCAGCAAAACTGCGCTCGACACCGTCCCAGCGAAACACCTGAAACTCATCACGAATTACGCCTGCATCCAGAGCAAACAGCGTGTGCGGAATCTTGAAGGTTGAAGCCGGAGAATAACGCCGGGCTGCTCGCTCAGGCGAGAAGACCAACACTTGACGCTGTGCCTGCCGCTCGTCCGCAACCACTATCGTGCCCTGAGCATCAAGATCACTGAAAAAGCCCTGCCAGTCGGCGCGCTCCAACATCTTTTCCTGCGCCTGTGCAGTGTTAAAAAACAAAAAAGTAACCAGCAAAACAAGGATAAAACGCATAACTCTTGAATCTCCTCAAAACCCGGGTAATCAGGCAACAGCCAATCCAAAAAGATCGAGGACGCCCGCCCGTTCAGGGCCACGCCATTCGCATTGCGCTGAACTCTTGCGCTAATTTGGCATCGAACAATGTAGCGACAATCCGAATTCGGCTCCATCTTTAATGTAGATTTAAGGCGCCTTTCGGACGGATATATTCCCTGAAAAGGACGAAAATGGTTCATACGCAACCCCTAGTTTCAACCGGCAATGGTGGCTTCGATTCGATCCTCAAAGGAGGGTTACCCAGCAACCGACTTTATCTGCTCGAAGGTACACCAGGATCGGGCAAAACCACCTTGGGCCTGCAGTTTTTGCTCAACGGCGTCGAAGCCGGTGAGTCGGTTCTGTACATCACCCTTTCCGAAACCAGCGAAGAACTCGAAAGCGTAGCCCATTCCCATGGCTGGAGCCTGGACGGCATTGAACTGTTCGAGTTGTCTTCCACCGAGCAGGTGTTTGGCGAGGCTTACGAACAGTCAATCCTGCATCCCTGGGAGGCTGAACTTGGTGACACCATCAAGCTGATCCAGGAACGCGTCGAAGCACTCAAGCCCAAGCGCCTGGTATTCGACAGCCTCTCCGAAATGCGTCTGCTGGCCCAGGACTCGCTGCGCTATCGGCGCCAAGTGCTGGCCCTGAAGCAGTACTTCGCCGGACGCAATATCACCGTGATGCTGATTGATGACCTGACCACCTCCAATGGTGAACGGGATAATCACCTGCACAGCCTGTGTCACGGCGTCATTACCCTTGACCGCCTGACGCTGGATTTTGGCGCCGCACGCAGACGGCTGCAGGTGCAGAAATTGCGCGGGGTGGATTTTGTGGCGGGTTACCACGACTTCACCATCCGCAAAGGCGGCCTGGAAGTTTACCCGCGCCTGGTCGCTGCCCGTCACCACGTGGAATTTACCGAGGAGGCGGTGCCCAGTGGCATCCAGGAGCTGGACGATCTACTGGTAGGAGGACCGATACGCGGCACCAGTACGCTACTCACCGGGCCGCCCGGATCAGGCAAGACCACACTGGCACTGGCATATCTGGCCGCAGCTTGCCGCCGGGGTGAGAACTGTACCATCTACGAATTCGATGAGCGTGTAGGCACTCTGATCGCCCGCGCCGACAGCATGGGCTTGGAGCTGAGCCGCTACATCGAAAACGGCCAGTTGCTGATTGAACAGGTCAACCCCGCAGAGGTTTCACCCGGCGAGTTTGCCTGGCGGGTTCGTACCCAGGTGGAGCAGCGCGACTGCCGCATGCTGGTGATCGACAGCCTCAACGGCTACATGGCCGCGATGCCGCAGGAGCAGCAGTTGCTCCTGCAAGTTCACGAACTGGTTTCCTACCTCAGTCAGCAGGGGATAGTAACCTTTTTGATCAGTCCGCAAAGCGGATTGGTCGGCACCATGCAGAGCAGGTTGAACATTTCCTACGTGGCGGACTCTGTGGTATTGATCCGTTATTTTGAAGCCCAAGGGCGCTTACGTAAGGCAATTTCAATTTTGAAACATCGAACCGGCGCACATGAAGATGCCATTCGCGAGCTACGCATCGACTCCAAGGGAGTGCGCGTGGGTGAGCCTTTGGTCAACTTCAGAGGCGTTTTGACCGGGACACCCGAATTCTTCGGTGCCGATCCGTCCCTGATGGAAGAGCGAGCGCGTGACGATTGAGCAACATAGCGAAACCAGAACACTGCTGATCGCCGCCCCCTTCAAAGGAGACGCGCTCAGCCTGGGAAAAGTACTGGCCGACAAATACAGCATCCAGGCCCTACCTAACCTAGCTGCCTTGTCTCAGGCCATAGGTACGCACACCGGGTTGGTGGTACTCACCGAAGAAGCACTGATCGGCGATGTCACCTGCTTTGGTGAAGTCCTGGATCAACAGCCTGAGTGGTCGGAAATCCCCATCATCCTGCTAGCCTCCAACCAAAGCCGTTCCGGCCGTGATACCGATCAGGCCCGGCGCCGCCTGCCCAGCTCAGCTGGGCATGTCATAGTGCTGGAACGACCGCTCAGTTCGGCATCCTTGCAGAGTGCGGTTGCCGCCGCCTGGCGCGCACGGGAAAGGCAGTTCGACATGCGCGACCGGCTGGCCGAGCTGGCGGAGGAGCGCAGCAGGCTGCATATCCTGCTGGAAAACGTGCCGGTCGGTATCTGCTTTATGGATAAACAAGGCAGCTCGATTATCAGCAACGCCCTGTACCGGGAATACCTCCCCCGCGGCGTGATTCCATCGCAGGATGCAGCGGAGACGGCACGCTGGGTAGCACTGGACCCCCAGGGCAGGCGTTTACAACCGCACATGTATCCCGGCGCCCGGGCTCTGCGGGGCGAGAGCGCAACCGGTATCGAGTTCTGTCATCAATCGGAAGGTGGCGGCGAGTCCTGGCGCCGGGTCAGTGCCGTTCCGCTGGTTGACCCATCCAGCGAAATCATCGGGGCTGCAGCAGTGATCGTCGATATCAACGAAGAGAAACACGCAGAACTGTCACTGCGGCGCTTCAATGAAGAGCTCGAGGTTCAGGTACAAGCCCGCACCCGTGAGCTCAAGGCGGTCATCGAGCAATTGAAGAAGGAAAGCGACGAGCGCGTCCGCGCTGAAGAGCAACTGCGCCAGTCGTTCAAGATGGAAGCGGTCGGCCAGTTGACCGGCGGCATCGCCCACGACTTCAACAACATGCTGACCGGAGTGATCGGCTCGCTGGATCTGATCAAAATACGTCTGGCCAACGGTAACACCGAGGGTATCGAGCGCTTTATGGAAGCCGCGAATACCTCGGCACAACGCGCCGCCTCCCTAACGCAGAGGCTGCTGGCCTTTTCCCGGCGGCAGTCGCTGAACGCAAAGCCAGTCTCGATCAATCAACTGGTGCTGGCACTGCAGGATCTGCTCTACGGCTCAGTGCCAGAACACCTCACGTTGAAATTCAATCTGAGCAAGGAAGAGCCCTGGATCTGTGCCGACTCCAATCAGTTGGAAAACGCCATTCTCAATCTTGTGATCAACGCCCGCGACGCCACGCCCGATGGCGGCACCCTGACCATCAGCACTCGGCTCGACAAGTCAGACAACTCTGAACAGCCTGGCAAAGTCGTTATCGAGATCAAGGATACCGGGTGCGGCATCCCTGCCGCTGTACTCAACAAGGTCACGGAGCCGTTCTACACCACCAAACCCATAGGCCAGGGCACCGGCCTGGGTCTGTCCATGGTCTACGGCTTTGCCAAACAAAGTAACGGCCGCCTGCACATCGACAGCACGCCCGACGTGGGCACCAGCGTCTCGATCTATTTACCCGAGCACCCCAGAGCTGAACCCTTCTCCCTGCCCCCCGCTGCGGCGGCCATATCCGGCAAG
>JBKBSI010000130.1:0-9444 GCA_046291745.1 Pseudomonas sp.
TGGCGGTCAATGAGGACCTGTCGCGCTATATTCTTTAATCCAAGCATCAAGCTACAAGCCGCAAGCGACAAGTTAAACCTGAACCGGGTCGGCGTTTGTAGCTTGTAGCTTGTAGCTTGTAGCTTGTAGCTTGTAGCTTGTAGCTTAGGACTATCCCATGCCCATTCCCAACACCATCAAGCTGCACAAGACCTCGCGCACCCTGGAGTTGGGCTATGCCGATGGGCGCAGCTTTACTCTGCCGGCTGAATACCTGAGGGTCAGCTCCCCCTCTGCCGAAGTGCGCGGGCACGGCAAACCTATTCTGCAGACCGGCAAACAGCAGGTGGCCTTGGTCGGCGCCGAGCCCGCCGGGCGTTACGCCTTGAAACTGACCTTCGACGATGGCCATGACAGCGGCCTCTATACCTGGGACTATCTGTATCAACTGGCCACCGAGCAGCCCAGCCGCTGGCAGGCCTACCTCGACAAACTGGCCGAGTCCGGCGCCAGCCGCGACCCGCACACCTCCGTAGTCAAACTCCTGCCCTGAATCTGTCCCATCGATTGCAACGCTGCGTTGATGAAAAAGCCCCAAAGCCAGCGAAAGCGGTTTAAAAAAGTCGCGAGTGCGTGCTAACTTGTCTCAATAGCAAACACTTTTCAGAGGCATAGCAGGGAGCACTGATTGACCTCGACTTCACCCACCTGGAGTCCTACTGCGCTTTTCTGCCGATTCAGACACGTACCGGAGCTTTAACAGATGGTCCAAAAAAAAGACGAAGAGCTTGGCCGTCAGGCCAGTGAAAGCATCCTTGGCCCCAATCCAATTATTGGTGCGCCGACCCGGGATATCATCAGTACGGTCAGACAGGTACTACAACAAACAGTCAAGCAACCGGTACACAGCCTCAAGCACGTAGGCCGCCTGTCCAAGGCCGTAACCCAGGTCATGCTTGGCCGCTCGGAGATAGCCCCAACCCCAGAGGACAAGCGCTTTCTTGATCCGACCTGGAGCCAGAACCCGCTGTATCGCCGGTACATGCAAAGCTATCTGGCCTGGCGCAAGGAGCTCAATACCTGGATCACCACCTCGGACCTGCCGCCGCAGGATGTGAACCGCGCCCAGTTCGTCATCTCCCTGCTGACCGAAGCCATGGCGCCAACCAACACCGCGCTAAATCCTGCGGCCATCAAACGTTTCTTCGAGACTGGCGGCAAAAGCCTGTTTGATGGCATGACCCACCTGGCCCATGACATCGCCAACAATGGTGGCATGCCCAGCCAGGTCAACATGAATGCCTTTGAAGTGGGCAAGAACCTGGCCATCACCAAGGGCTCGGTAGTATTCCGCAATGAGGTGCTGGAACTGATCCAGTACAAGCCCCTCACCGAAGAGGTTTACGAGCGGCCCGTGCTGGTAGTGCCACCGCAGATCAACAAGTTTTACGTGTTCGACCTGTCACCGGAGAAAAGTCTGGCGCGCTACCTGACCATCAGCCACATGCAGACCTTCGTGGTTAGCTGGCGCAACCCGACCAAAGCCCAGCGTGAGTGGGGCTTGTCGACCTACATCGAAGCGCTGAAAGAGGCCATCGATGTGGTCCTGAAGATCACTGGCAGCAAGGACCTGAGCATGCTCGGCGCCTGCTCCGGGGGCATTACTACTGCCTCACTGCTGGGCCATTACGCCGCACTGAAAGAGAAGAAGGTGCACTCCTTCACTCTGCTGGTCAGTGTGCTGGACACCGGCATCAAGACTCAGGTCGCGCTCTTTGCCGACGAAAAATCGATCGAAGCGGCCCGGCGGATGTCATATCAGAATGGCGTGCTCGAAGGCAAGGATATGGCCAAGGTGTTTGCCTGGATGCGGCCGAATGACCTGATCTGGAACTACTGGGTGAACAACTACCTGCTGGGTAACGAGCCGCCAGTCTTCGACATTCTTTTCTGGAATAATGACACCACCCGGCTGCCCGCCGCGCTACATGGCGAGTTTCTGGAAATGTTCAAGACCAACCCGCTGACCAGAGCCAAGGCCCTGGAGGTGTGTGGCACCCCGGTGGACATGAAGCAGGTGAAAGCCGACTTTTTCTGTATCGCAGGCCTTAATGATCACATCACGCCCTGGGACGCCTGCTACAAATCAGCCCAGTTGCTGGGTGGCAAATGCGAGTTTGTGCTCTCGTCCAGCGGGCACATTCAGAGCATTCTCAACCCGCCGGGTAATCCCAAGTCGCGCTTCTTTACCAATACCGAAATGTACGACGACCCGAAACAGTGGTTGGAGACGGCCACCAAACAATCCGACTCATGGTGGCAATACTGGCGTGACTGGCTACACGCCCGTGGTGGTAAACTCAAGGCATCGCCTGCTGTGCTCGGCGATGAAGATTACCCGCCGATGGAAGCGGCGCCCGGGACTTACGTCCACGAACGCTAGGAGCGTGAAAACGAGAACACTACATGCCGCAATCTTTTGTATTTCGCACCATTGAGCTCAACGGCCAGTTTTTGCGCACCGCGGTGCGCCCTGGCAAGAGCAAGATGCCGCCACTGCTGGTATTTAACGGCATTGGCGCCAATCTTGAGTTGGTGTTTCCGTTCGTCAAGGCACTGGACCCTGATCTTGAGGTCATTGCCTTCGACGTTCCCGGCGTAGGTGGCTCTTCCACGCCCATGACGCCGTTCCGTTTTCCCGGTCTGGCCAAGCTGGCTGCACGCATGCTCGACTATCTGGATTACGGTCAAGTGAATGTGATCGGTGTGTCCTGGGGCGGGGCCCTGGCCCAGCAGTTTGCCCACGATTACCCGGAGCGCTGCAAAAAACTGATTCTGGCGGCCACCTCTGCCGGCACCATCATGGTGCCGGGCAGACCCAAAGTGCTGCTGAAAATGGCCAGCCCCAGGCGCTATATCCAGCCCTCCCACGGGGTCAAGATTGCGCCAGACATTTATGGTGGCGCCTTCCGCCGCGACCCCAATCTGGCCAAGTCGCATGCTGCCAAGGTGCGCTCTTCAGGCAAGGTTGGCTATTACTGGCAGCTGTTTGCCGGGCTCGGCTGGACCAGCATCCACTGGCTGCATAAGATACGCCAGCCCACACTGGTGATGGCCGGTGATGACGATCCGATCATTCCATTGGTCAATATGCGCCTGCTGGCCTGGCGCATACCCAATGCGGAACTACATGTCATTGATGATGGTCATCTATTTCTGGTTACCCGGGCAGATGCCGTAGCGCCGATCATCATGCGTTTCCTGGCTGAAGAGCGGCAACGGGCAGTGATACGGCCTCTGTTGGCCAAGATCATCAAGCGCTAAACAAGCCCTAACTCACCCCACCTGTATCTGGACAAGGACTGCTGGATGCCCGCAAGAATACCCCCGACTGGCAACACCGATGCAAACGGGGATCTTGCCGACAGCCTGGCGTTACTGATACGCAGCTTGCCTAGCCAACCCTGCCACCATGTCCGCCAGGCACGGAAACTACTGAGTCGCCTTGCTGCGACGCTGGTCGAGCCAGAGGCCGCAGCAACAGCGCTGGCTGATCAGCGCTTCAGCGACCCCGCCTGGCACAGCAACCCGCTATTGATGCGGGTTATGGCAGTCTGGGCAACCTGCAATCAACAGGGCCGCGAGTGGCTGCAAGGTCTGCAATTGCCGTTGGCCGATCAGGCTCGGCTGGCGCTCTTGGGTCGGCAACTGGCCGCTGCCAGCGCGCCCAGCAACAGTCCATTGAATCCGCGCTTTCTGGCCAGGTTGCGTGAGACCCGGGGCCGGAGTCTGTGCCGCGGCCTACAGCATCTGGCTGCAGATTTGGCTCTGGACCGACCCACACCCCCGCTGCATCCCGATGACAGTCACCTGGTAGGCCGTGAGCTTGCCAGTACTGCCGGCGAAGTAGTGCTGCGCCAGCCGCTGTTTGAGATGATCCAGTACCAGCCCTTGCAAGCCAAGGTACACAGCCATCCGTTACTGATCATCCCGCCACCGCTCAACCGCTTCTATCTGCTTGATCTCAGCCCGCATAACAGTCTGGTGCAGCACGCCCTGGAACAGGGTCTGCAGGTCTTCCTCATCAGTTGGCGCAACCCGGACCACAGCCATCGCGACTGGGGCTTCAACCAGTACGTGGGAGCCTGCGACAGTGCCCTGCAGCATATTGAACAGATCAGCAACAGCACGCAGACCAGCCTGCTCGGCGTCTGCGCTGGCGGTCTGCTCGGACTGATGTTGCAGGGTGTGCTGCAAGCCCGCGGTGAAGCACACCGATTGTGTGCGGCCAGCTATCTGGTGACCCCGCTGAACGCTCACATGGATACCGACCTGTTGCGCCTGATGGGCTCGTCCAGCCGCCAGCGCCTGCGCACGCGCGTCTGGCAACAGGGCTACCTCAGCGGTCCGCAACTGGCCAGATCCTTTGCCTGGTTGCGCCCCGACCATTTCGTCTGGCCCCAGGCGGTCGAACGCTACGCCATGGACCAGGCGCCAGCCCAACGCGATCTGTTGTTCTGGAGCCAAGACGCAACTCGCCTGCCAGCCCGTCTGGTCGATGACCTGATCGACCTGTTCGAGCGAGATCCGCTGGCCGAACCTGGACACCTCTGCGTGCTAGGACAACGGCTTGATCTGGCCAGCATAGAGACCCCAAGCTGGCACATGGGTGCCGAGGGCGATCATATCGTACCCTGGCGCAACTGTTTCCCTGGGTCGCGCCTGGGCGGAAACAAGGTCTTTGTGCAAAGCCACGGCGGGCATATTCAGAGCATGGTCAACCCGGGAGACAGACCCGGCAGCCGCTTCCGTAGCAGCGCTGTAGCAAGCGTCAGCGCCGAGCAGTGGCTGGAAGACAGCGAACTGCATGACGGCAGTTGGTGGCCACATTGGAGCCACTGGCTGAAGCAGCACAGCGGACCGCTGCAACAAGCGCCAGCACATCTGGGCAGCGACCAGCTACCCCCCCTTGCGGCCGCCCCAGGCAGCTATGTCCACCAGTCATGAAGGCAAGCCATGAAAACACCTGAGCGCATCCTGCTCTGCACCCTGGAACTGTTTAACGAGCAGGGTGAGCCGAATGTCACCACCCTGGATATTGCCAACGAGCTGGATATCAGTCCGGGCAATCTCTACTACCATTTCCGTGGCAAGGAGGCCCTGCTCGAAGCGCTGCTCGAACAATTTGTCGAGCAAACCCAGGGCCTGCTGCAGTTGGAAACCGACCCAGCCAACCTTGACCCTGAAGACTACTGGCTTTTCTTGCACCTGCTGTTCGAGTCAATAACTGCCTACCGCTTTCTATTTCAGGACCTGTCCAATCTCAGCGGTCGCTACGCTTTCATAGATCGCGCCATGCAACACTGGGTACAGGCATTGCGCTCCACTCTTCTGCGTATACTGCTCGCCCTGCGCGAGCATGGACATATGGCCTGCGACGACGAGAGCCTCCAACGTCTGCTGGACGCCCTGTGCCAAACCTTCCTGTTCTGGCTCGACTACCAGCGCATTACCCATGGTGACGATCAGGACCCGGCACTCGGGGTGCGCCAGGTTCTAGGGCTGCTTCTGCCCTACCTGGACGACAATACCCGTGACTGGATGCAGGGACTGCTGGAGCGCTACCAGTAGCGCCCTTAAACAAAAAACCCGGCCATAGGCCGGGTAAAAAGGGGATCTGTAGAGGCGAGGTTTAACTGGCCTTTTTCAGCGTCGCAGTCACTTCATCCAGCTTGGCGGACAACTTCTCCAGCTCGCTGCTGCTGGGGATGCCAAAGCGGCCAAGAACTTCTGAGCGGCCTTCTTCAATGCTGCTTGCAACCTTCTCCAGCCGACCGCCAGTAGCCTTGCTGAAGAGCTCTTTGTACTCAGCCAGTTTGCTGTTGGCGTTATCAAGCTGCTCGGAGAACAGGTCCTTACCCTTCTCTTCCAGCTCGGCACCCTCGGCTACCAGCTCCTTGAAGTAAGCCATGCCGTCCTTGCCGGCCTTGGCGTAGGCGCCCAGAGTAGCCAACCAGACCTGGCGGGTCTGACTTTTGACACTGTCAGCCACATCGGTCGCCAGGCTTACGCCCGAATCAAATATGCTTGCCACTTTTGTCTCTGCCATGGGAGTCACTCCTTGCCTGTAAGTAAGATGCTGCCCGCATGAGTGCGGACTACAGGATCGAGACTACCCAGTCATTTTAGAAAAGACATACTAATTATCGTGTCCGGCAAAACTTGTGCGGGGTGGCAAAGAACTTCTCTGCGTGACGCCAGGATCCAAGGCCGAAGACTTGCTTTTGAACCACGCTTGCCGTGCTATGACGCGCATTCTGCATGGCAAACACAAAAACACCCCACACAGGCAATGCCCGTGCAGGGTGTTGGAGGTCCTTCCATTAATCTGGCCCGTCTAGCTTGGCCGGATTAATGCAACCTCAAGCCTCAGGATGCTGGCTTGTCTGCCGCTGGCGCAGCAGCAGGTGCTGCTGGGGCGGCTGGCTTGCTAGCAGCCGGTGTTGCCTTCGGCGCAGCCTTGGCGGCTGGTGCTTTAGGCTTGGCCGGAGCACGAGGCTTGGCCGGAGCTTTTGGCTTGGCAGGCGCTTTTGCAGGCGCCTTGGTAGCCGCTGGTTTAGCAGCCGCCGCTTTGGCCGCAGGCTTGGCTGCCGGTGGTTTGGCAGCGGCCTTTGGAGCAGCTTTCGGCGCGGCCTTAACTGCAGGCTTGGCTGCTGCCCGGGGCGTTGCCTTGGGTGCGGCCTTGGCTGGTGCCTTGCCATCAGTCAACTTGCTGATCAGTTTGGTCAGCTCGTCCACTTTGGCGTTCAATGCCTTGACCTCATCACGTGAGGGTACTCCCAGGCGAGAGACTGCATTGTTCAGACGCTTGTCAAAGGCTTCTTCCAGCTCGTTCCACTTGCCAGAGACCTTATCCCGGGCCTTGTCGACCTTGGACTGAGCCGCTGACACGGAATCTTTCTTGCCCTTGCTGGCTTTGCCCTTGACGGCTTCCACCTTCTTGTCAATTTCGGACTTGGCAGCTTTCTCGGCTACCTCGCCGTCCTTGATCAGGTTTTCGAAGAGCTTGACGCCCTCCTTGCCGACCTTGGCATAAGCGCCCAACCCTGCCAGCCAGATCTGACGTGAGTAGCTTTCTATCTCACTGACCCAACTGTTGTCTTTGTCCTGCTTCTTTTTACCCGCCATGGAGTAACTCCTCTGTGACCTTACTTGCTGTCGATCGACTTGAGTGCAACACTCAGATCATCAAGCTTAGCAGACAACTGGTCAATGTCCTTTTTGCTTGGAATACCAAGACGGCTCAGGGCAGAGGCAACACGGTCGTCAAATACTTCTTCGACCTTGTTCAAACTACCGCCAGTGCGAGCCTGGAAACGCTCTTTGAAGTTCTCGACCTTGCTGTTGACTTTGCTGGTAGCAGACTCGACCTGGCTGGAGACCAGTTCCTTGCCCTGCTTCTCTACCGCTTCGCCTTCAGATACCAGCTTCTTGAAGTAATCCGCACCTTCTTTGCCCGCTTTGGCGTATGCGCCCAGGCCAGCCAGCCAGATTTGGTGAGCGTAGTTTTTTACGTCGCCAGCGAATGATGCAGCTTCAGCTTCTACTTTCTTTGCAGTGTTCTTAGCCATGTTGATAACTCCTGATTGATAGTGAACAACTGGACCGGTCTTCGATCCTTGATGGCCAAGTTACGCTGCAAAATTAGAAAACACATACTAAAAGGCCGAATCAGCTCAGATACTTGTCCAGCGCCTTTTCAATTTCGCCTTTTACCATGCCCGCCATAGGTGTAAGCATCAGGCCTAGCTTGACCGTGACCCGCACCTTGTCGTCAGACACGGCAATGCAGCCATCGGCGCCACTGCGCTTGAACAACAGGTCATCCCCTTCCCAGGTGCACTTGGCGTCAAGCTTCTGCGCCAGCTTGTCCGCCAGCAGTTGAGCCCTTTCGCGGGCCGTTTCCTTGCCCAGTGCATGTTCACGAGTGATATCTACAGTAGCCATAGCGAGCTCTCTTGGTCGGTTGGGTCAAGGCTATAGCATGCCGCAAAGCACCCGACACGTCATCCTGCAGTGCGACGCGCTGTCCTGGCGAAAACCCCCGCCAGGGCATAAAAACCGGTTAGAATGCGGGCTGAGTCATACAGGCTGGCGGACACCATGAGCGATAAGCAAAAACCTGATCACACCACCCATTTCGGCTTCGAGACCGTTGCTGAATCGGAAAAGGCCGCTAAGGTTGCCGAGGTATTTCATTCGGTAGCGGCCAAGTACGACCTGATGAACGACCTTATGTCGGCGGGTATACACCGCCTGTGGAAGCGCTTCACTATTGAACTATCGGGCGTGCGCCCGGGCAACAAGGTGCTGGATATTGCCGGTGGCACCGGCGACCTGACGCGCAAGTTTTCCAAACTGGTCGGCCCCCAGGGCGAAGTCGTTCTGGCCGACATCAATGATTCTATGCTGAAGGTCGGCCGCGACCGCCTGCTGGATCTGGGCGTGGCCGGGAATGTGCGCTTTGTGCAGGCCGATGCTGAAGCCCTGCCCTTTCCTGACAACCACTTTGACTGCATCACCATCGCCTTTGGCCTGCGCAACGTAACGCACAAGGACGTCGCCATCGCCTCCATGCTGCGGGTCCTCAAACCGGGCGGCAGGTTACTGGTGCTGGAGTTTTCCAAACCCCGCAACGCTTTGCTATCCAAGGCCTATGATCAGTACTCGTTCAAGCTGTTGCCGCTGATGGGCAAACTGGTGACCAACGATGCCGACAGCTACCGCTACCTGGCCGAGTCGATCCGTATGCACCCGGATCAGGAAACCCTCAAGGCGATGATGGAAGCCGCCGGTTTTGCTCGGGTTACCTACCACAACATGACCGGCGGCGTAGTCGCGCTGCACCGGGGCATCAAGCCCTGATGCTGACCCAGGCGCTGCTTACGGGCATTGAACGCAGCCTGGCTGCCGCCCTGGCCCGTGACCCTTCGACAGCCCGGCGTATTGCCCGGCTGCAGGGCAAGGTCATTCTGCTGCAAGCACGCGAGCCCGAGCTGCAGTTTTACCTGCTACCCGGGGAGGACCGGGTGCACTTGGCCAGCCAGTGCTCCCAGGAGCCCGACTGCACCCTCAGCGCACCCGCATCGCTACTTGCACGCCTACTGATCAGCGAACAACGCCAGCAACTGCTGCAAGACCCGCAGCTGCATTTGAGTGGCGACTCCCAGGTGCTGGTCAGCCTGCAGAACGCCTTGGGTGGCCTACGCCTGGATGTTGAAGCCGAGCTGGCCCGCTGGATTGGACCAGTAGCTGCCCACGCGCTCGGCGAGCTGGGCCGTGGCGGCTGGCAGTGGGGCGAGCAGGCACGCCGCAGCCTCAGCAGCAGCCTGGCTGAATATCTCACAGAAGAAAGTCGTCACCTGGTTGGCCGCGCAGAAGCCGAAGTGGCCGCCGAGCAATGCT
>JBKBSI010000131.1:0-9392 GCA_046291745.1 Pseudomonas sp.
GTTACTGTGCCGGTACTGTGGGACAAACGGGAGGAAACCATAGTCAACAACGAGTCGGCGGAGATTATCAGGTTGTTCAATAGTGCCTTCGACTCCCTCACCGGCAATACCGACGACTACTATCCGGCGCCTCTGCGTGACGAAATAGAGCGCATCAACCAGCGCGTTTACGACAGCATCAACAACGGGGTTTACAAAAGCGGCTTTGCCACCACTCAGCAGGCCTACGAGGAAGCCTGCCGGGATCTGTTCGAGGCGCTGGACTGGGTTGAGGGATTGTTGGCAGAGCGCCGTTATCTGGCTGGCGACCAGATTACCGAGGCCGACTGGCGGTTGTTTACTACGCTGGTACGCTTCGATCCGGTTTACCACGGGCACTTCAAGTGCAACCTGAGACGTATTCAGGATTACCCGCATCTATCTGGCTATCTGCGTGAGCTGTACCAGTGGCCGGGAGTGGCGGAGACGGTGGACTTCCACCACATCAAGCAGCATTACTATTACAGCCATGAAAGTATCAATCCGACAAGGATCGTGCCTCTTGGCGAAGGTCCGGACCTGATGTTGGCGCACGGGCGCGAGGGCTAAGGTTACTTGTCCTGCCGGGCCTTGAGCAGGTCTGCCAGCCCGGCCAGGGCCTTGTGGCTTGAACGCGCGCTGGTCTGGCTGGCAGTTGAACTGTCGGTAAAGTACTGCTGATCGGTGTAGCGGGCGTGCTCGTTATCGTGGCAGTAGAGGCACAGCAGCTCCCAGTTGGAACCATCCTCGGGGTTGTTGTCATGGTTATGATCGCGGTGGTGCACGGTCAGCTCGCTGACGCGCTTGCCGCTGAACTCGCGGGCACAGCGACCGCAGACCCAAGGATACATCTTCAGGGCTTTTTCGCGGTAGCCGGTTTCACGCCGCTTCTGGGCTTCGGCCAGGGTCCGATCAAGTTTGCTGCGGTCGTTGCTGTTGCTCATGCTGCGTCTCGCTCGTCTCGTTGGATGCTGCGCAAACCACCTGGTTGCGGCCATTCTGCTTGGCCTGATACAGCGCCAGGTCGGCGCGCGCCAGCGTCTCGTCAGTGGTCTCGCCCGGCTTAAACTCGGCTACCCCGATGGATACGGTTACCCTCAGGTTGCCGGGCAAATCAGGGAAGCGCAACGCCTCTATGCTCTTGCGAATGCGCTCAGCCTTGATCACTGCACCGCTTAGAGCGGTCTGCGGCAATACCAGTAGAAACTCCTCTCCGCCATAGCGGCCAAAGCTGTCTATCACGCGCAGGTCATTGACCACGGAGGTGGCTAGCTCGCGGAGTATGCGGTCGCCGCACTGGTGGCCGTGGGTATCATTGACCTGCTTGAAAAAGTCCACATCGAGAATGCCCAGGCTGAATGCGCCGGGTGCGCGCTGATAGCGGTTGGACTCCTCCGAGAGTACCTGAAAGATTCGCCGCCGGTTGTAGATTCCGGTCAGCTCATCAATGTTGACCAGCTCCTGGATGCGTGACATGGCATCTTTCAGCTCGTGATTGCGCACTCGCAGTTTGTCGCGCAACCCACTTATATAGCCGCCGATCAGCGCAATCTGTGCCAGCGCCAGCAGAAACGCCAGACCCTGCATCAGCTCCAGATTGCCTACCAGTACTTCTGGGCGATAGATCCACAGGGCCAGAATCAGCAGGCCGTATTGCCCGAGAAATGCCAGGCCGACCAGGGTGAAACGCCTTACATTCAGAGCCAGGATGCCGTATAGCACGGGCACTAAGGTGATCAGTAGGAAAACCGCCCGAGCCTGGCCAGACTCGAGAAAAAACATGATCCACAGGCCAGGCCACTGGCAGACGGTCATCTGCAGTGCAGTCATGCTCGGATCACTGAACCTGAGATTGATGTTGAAGTGGATCAGGCCCCAGAACAGCAGGTTGGCCAGGACGCTGAATAGCGCGTAGTGACCCACTACGTTGGCAGGGATCATGCCCTGTTGCCATACCAGCAGAACCAGGGAAAAGGTCGCGATGTAGGAGGCAAACGACATGCCGATGCGCCGCTTGCGTAGTCTTTGCGCGCCCTTGAGGTACTCCCCTGGGTCGGGAGCCGTTTCCTGCGCAGTGATGGTCTCTGTGTTATCCATGGACTGTCCGTCCTTATTCTTATGGTGCTGGGTACTGTGTATCGGCAGGCATGATTGTCTGATCTTCGAGCCTATAGGTGCTGACTATTAACCAAATTTGAGCGAAAGGCCAGCATGGCGAGGCAAAAACGGGGAGTTGATACAGGGAGCCTGTGCCTAAGACGTCATGGGTGCAGGCGAATAGGAAATGGCCGTGATCCAGTATTGTTGCTGGCCGGCAGGTGCGGTAACGCTGATCTCGTCGTCCAGCCCCTTGCCCAGCAGGGCGCGGGCCATGGGGCTGTCGATGCTGATATGACGTTGCCGGGGGTCGATTTCGTCGGGTCCGACTATACGCAGGCTCATGGTTTTGCCCTGTTCGTCTTCCAGCTCTACGCAGGCGCCAAAGAATACCCGGTTCAGATCTGCTGGCTGCTGATCGACAACCTTGAGCTGCTCCAGGCGCTTGCGTAAAAAACGTACGCGGCTGTCAATTTCACGCAGCATTTTCTTGCCGTAGATGTATTCGGCGTTCTCCGAACGGTCGCCTAGCGCTGCTGCCTCGCTGACAGCCTGGGTCACTGCCGGACGCTTGACGTGCCACAGTTGGTGCAGCTCATCACGCAGACGCTCGGCGCCTTCTGCGGTAATCAACGCGGTTCCGGCGCTGCGAGGAGGGCGATAACGGCTCACCCTCAGCTGCCCCGGTTGATCAGGCGCATGGGGCTTTCACGTACTACCGCACGCGTACCGAGCGCGCCTGCAGTGCCAATCAAAAGCGCGCCGCCGAGTGGGACCAGTAACCAGAGCAGCCAATGGGGTTGCCAACTGAGTTCGAGTGCATAGCGGTAGAGCAACCAGGTGATAAGCTCCGCGGCAACAATCGCCATAAGCCCGGCCAGGGCTCCCAGCAGCGCGAATTCCATGCGGTTGGCCTGACGCAGGAGCTGCTTGCGGGCACCCAGAGTGCGCAGCAGAGCGCCTTCATACAGGCGGTTATCGAGGGTGGACTGCAGAGCCGCAAAGAGCACGGTAAAGCCTGCTAGCAGTACAAAGGCAAGGACGTACTCCACTGCCAGGGTGACCTGGGCCAGAATCTCCCGAATTTGATTAAGAATGGCCTCGACTTCCAGTAGCGTCATGGCCGGGAAGGCGCGCGCCAGTTCGCGCAGTTCGTCGCGTTGTTCAATCGGCAGGCTGAAGCTGGTCAGCAGGGTCGAGGGCATGTCGTCCAGCGCGCCAGGTGAAAACACCATATAGAAGTTCGGCGTAAAATTGTCCCATTCAACCTGACGGATACTGCTGACCCTGGCCTCCAGGGTCTGGCCGCCGATGGTGAAGGTCAATTGGTCGTCCAGCTTCAGGCCAAGACTGTCGGCCAGTCCCGATTCGACGGAAACCAGCGCGGTGTCGTCGGCTGGTTCGGTCGGCCACCATTGTCCCTCCAGCAGGACATTGTCCTTGGCCATCTCTGACGACCAGGTCAGGCTCAGGTCGCGACTGATGGCTCGCTCACCCTGGCTTTCCTTGGTGACCAGGTCGCGCACTGGCTGAGCATTGATCTCGATCAGGCGTCCGGGTACCACCGGGTACAGGGGCTCGCTACGCGCACCAAGCCTGTCCAGTGCCGCAGTAAAGGCCTGTTGCTCGCTGGGCAGTATATTCAGCGCAAAATGGTTCGGAGTGTCCTCCGGCAGTTGTTCCTGCCAGGTGTCGAGCAGCTCGGTGCGCAGAATCAGTACTACTACCATGGACATCAGAATCAGGCCAAAGGCAAGAATCTGTCCTGCAGCGGCGGTGGGCTGCTTGAGAAGCTGACCGCTACCCAGGCGCCAGGCCAGGCTGGCATTGCGTAGCCGATTGCCGACGGCGCGCAGCAGCAACAGGGCGATAAGGCCGAGCAGCAGGGCGGCGATGGCACCGCCAAAGATCACGGCCAGGGTAATACGCAGATTGCCGGTGAACTGCCACATCAGCAGGCTCAAGCTGGCCAGGGCCAGACCATAGATCAGCCAGCCGCTGCTGGGCAGTGGCGCGAGATCCCGGCGCAAAACCCGTAACGGAGCAACCTCACCCAGGCGCATCAGCGGCGGCAGGGCAAAACCGGCCAGGGCGATAAGGCCCGTGGCGGCCCCCACTAACAGCGGCTTGAGTCCGACGCCGGGCAGATCCGGCGGCAACAGGTCGCGCAACAGGAAAACCAGTCCCCACTGCATCAGCCAGCCCAGGCTCAGGCCGATTGCGGTGGCGACCAGACCCAGGCACGCAAGCTGGATCAGGAAGATGGTCATCACCCGGCGTCGACTGGCGCCCAGACATCGCAATAGCGCGCTAGTGTCGAAGTGGCGGGTGGCAAAACGACTGGCCGAGAGTGCTACGGCGACGCCAGCCAGGACCACGGCGGCAATACTGGCAAGGCCAAGGAACTGCCCGGCACGATCCAGGGCGCTGCCGATCTGCTGATTGTCATCGGCGACCGTGGTCAGACGCTGGCTGCTGTCCAGTTGCGGACGCAGCCAGCGCGAGTAGTCATTCAAGGCCGCTTCCGGTCCGCTCAGCAGCAGTCGGTAGCGCACACAACTGCCGGGCTGGATAACTCCGGTGGCGTCCAGGTCGGCGATGTTCATCAATACCCTGGGCGTCAGGCTATAGAAATCGCCCGCCCGGTCTGGTTCATGGGTGAGCAGGGATTCGATGCCCAGCGTACTGCGGCCCACATCCAGTGGGTCGCCTGGCTCCAGCGTTAGCTGGGCACCCAGGCGAGGTTCGATCCAGACCTGGCCCTGGGAGGGGATGCCCTGTGCTACCTGCTCTTCAGCAAAGGCGCTCTGACTAGTGCGTACCTGGCCGCGCAAGGGATAGCCTGGGCCGACGGCCTTGACGCTGGATAGCTGCATGTCGGTGTCACTGGTCATCACGCTGTTGAACTCGACCACATCGACGTGCGCCAGACCGCGATCGACGGCTGCCTGCAGATACTCCTCAGGTAGCGGTGAACGCGAGGAAACCACCATGTCGGCGCCGAGAAACTCTGCGGCACGACTGACCATGCCGCGTTGCAGGCGGTCGGTAAAGAAACTGATGGCGGTGCTGACCAGTACCGCGATAACTAGCGCCAACACCAGTACCCGTAATTCTCCTGCGCGCCACTCCCGGGTCAGTAGCCGGGTTGCCAGTGGCAGGCTGGCACCGTTCATTGCTCTGCTCCCAGCAAGCGCCCCGCCTCCAGTTGCAAGGCGTGCTGGCAGCGCTCGGCCAGGCGTTGATCGTGGGTCACCATCACCAATGTGGTGCCCTGTTCGCGGTTCAGCTCGAACAACAGGTCAGTTATGCGCTGCCCGGTCACGGCATCCAGGTTGCCGGTGGGCTCATCAGCAAACAGGATGTCTGGTTCGCTGGCAAAGGCGCGGGCAATGGCAACACGCTGTTGCTCGCCGCCCGATAGCTGGCGTGGGTAATGGGTTACGCGCTCGGCCAGGCCGACTCGGTCAAGCAACTGTCGCGCGCGCTCGCGGGCGTCACTGCGACCATGCAACTCCAATGGCAGCATTACGTTTTCCAGTGCGGTGAGGCTGTCGAGCAACTGAAAGGATTGAAAGACGAAGCCGACATGCTTGGCGCGCAACTCTGCGCGCTGATCTTCATCCAATTGGCTGAGCGGCAGCCCGGCCAGATGCACTTCACCGGAGCTTGGCAGATCAAGCCCAGCAAGCAGGCTCAGCAGCGTCGACTTGCCGGAGCCGGAAGCGCCAACAATGGCAACGCTGCTGGCACGCTCTATATCCAGGCTGACGTCATCCAGAATGGTCAATGCTGCTTCCGAGCTGCGGACGACTTTGCTAAGGTGGCTGGCAACGATAACCTGGTCTGACATGGATTCTGCCCTTGATAAATAGTTTCAGAAAGTACCTGTTCAGTGTCCTGTTGTGCCTGCTGGCGGTGCCTGTCCATGCCCAGACGCTACTGATAGTCGGCGATAGTATCAGTGCGGCTTTCGGTCTGGAAATCGAACAGGGCTGGGTAAGCCTGCTTGAGGAACGTCTGAAGGAGCAGGAAGCCGCGGTCGAGGTGGTCAATGCTTCGGTCAGCGGCGACACCACGGCGGGGGGGCTGGCCCGCCTGCCACGGCTGCTGGAGCAGCATAAGCCGGATCTGGTGGTGATAGAATTGGGTGGTAACGATGGCCTGCGCGGGATGCCGCCAGCCAATATGCAACAGAATCTTTCGGCGATGGTCAGGCTGGCGTTGGACAGCG
Organism: Pseudomonas sp.; assembly: GCA_046291745.1. Taxonomy (GTDB): domain Bacteria; phylum Pseudomonadota; class Gammaproteobacteria; order Pseudomonadales; family Pseudomonadaceae; genus Halopseudomonas. The sequence goes on from JBKBSI010000131.1 coordinate 6,350, forward strand.
ATGCCAGGGTGCTATTGGCGGGAATTCGTATTCCGCCGAACTACGGTGTGCGCTATACCGAAGCCTTCGAACAGGTCTTTGTGGCTGTCAGTGAAGAGTATGAGATCCCGCTGGTGCCCTTTGTGCTGGAGGGTATTGCCGGTGAAGAAGATCCGAGTCTGATGCAGTCCGATGGTATTCATCCCACCGCAGTGGCACAGCCGATGATCCTGGATAATCTGTGGCCAGCCATTGAGGCCGGGCTACAGCTTTGAGGGTGTACATGATGGAGAACGACCTGTGACGTTAGCGTGGATGGCGAAGCGCTGGTGTTTGGTGGAGCAGGACGAGCAGCAGGATCTGTTTGTCGGCGATCCCTGGCATACACATATGGTCGATATCAATCTGCGGCTGGACAATCCGATTGAGCGCACCCTGTGTGGTGATTTGCTGCCCTCCCGGCCAGAATATCGTGAGTTGATCAAGGCGGCACTGCCAACGCTGTGCCCACAGTGTCTGATGCAGGCTCGCAGCCTCAAGGCTGTAGCGCCAGCGGCGGCCCGGCGGATAGCGGCTGGTGCCCTGGAGTCCCCTATGCTGAAGCAGATAGACCTCTATGACCCGACAACTTCTTAAGCTGACGAGCGGGCTGCTGCAGCGTCGGGTTTGCTGCGTGGCGCTGGGGCTCTGTGCATTAGCGGCTCCGGTCGCGGCCTTTGAATATCCGCTTCAGGAGCCGGGCCAGAAGCTGATTGGTCAGGCCTATAGTTATACCGCCACCTACGAGGACACCCTGGCGCTGCTGGGGGAGGCTCATGGTTTCGGTCATCTGGAGCTGCTGGCAGCCAACCCCGGGGTCGACCCCTGGTTGCCTGGGGAGGGTACGGAGATCATCATGCCTGGGCAGCGGCTGCTGCCCGATGGGCCGCGTGAGGGCATAGTGATCAATCTTCCGGAGTACCGTCTGTATTACTTTCCGCCAGAGGGTGACCGGGTTATTACCTACCCGGTTGGGATAGGCCGCGAGGGCTGGTCATCGCCCATCGGACAGACTCGTGTGGCGCGCAAGGAGGCCAATCCATCCTGGTATCCGCCGCAGTCCATTCGTGAGGAATATGCTTCCCGGGGCGAGACGCTGCCTGCGGTAGTGCCGCCGGGCCCGGATAATCCCATGGGGCCCTACAAGATGAATCTGGCTATGGGCGCCTACGTTATTCACGGTAGCAACAAGCGTTTCGGAATAGGCATGCGCGTCAGTCACGGCTGTTTCCGCATGCGCAATGAAGATGTTACCGAACTCTTTCCCATGATCCCTATCGGCACTCTGGTCACCATAGTCAATCAGCCGTTCAAGCTCGGGATGAGCGGTGATGAGCTGTACCTGGAAGTGCACGCTGCCTTGGACGAGCACGGTATGCCTTCCACGTTGGACCGCCAGGCAGCGGTACAGGCGCTGCTTGCCGAACGCATGGGCGAGCTGGGCGATGTGACCCTGGATTGGGGGCGGATTCGCGATCTGGTGTTCGCGGAAGAGGGTATGCCAGCCGTTATCGGGCAGCGGCGCTATTCAGCGCTTCCTTGAAAAAGCAGAAGCCCGGCGACCAGGGTAGCCGAGCTTCTAATACAACAGATTACTTGCGGCTGGCTTGATCGAGCATGCGGCGAGCGCGCTCGTTGGCCTCGTCAGCACTCTGTTGGGCCCGCTGTGCAGCGGCTAGAGCTTCTTCTGCCTTGCGGTAAGCTTCATCTGCACGCGCCTGAGCCCTCGCAGTGGCAGTCTCTGTGGCGGAGAGGCGGGCGGTGGTCTGCTCATGATGCTGGGTGCTGCTGCAGCCAGTCAGGAGCAATGCAGCCAGGGCTGCGGCGGTCAGCGTCAACGTGATTTTCATCTCAATCCCCTTGTAGAAGTCGTTCTTGCCAGTCAATGGCGTCAATGAGTTTAGCAGTAAAGAAAAAAGCTGGAAGTGACGCAGGTCATAAATCACAGACTACTGCAGGTATTCAGGGCATGGAGCGGGCGACAGCATTGCGTTAATCTAGGGTATTGTGACGCACTTCGAAAAGATAATTACAAGGAATGCATCCTATGCTGGGAAATCTGGGACTGCTGGCGGGCCTTGCCCTGTTGATCTTCATGGCTATGCGGGGGATCAATATCTTTGTTGCCTCGCTGGTTTGCTCGTTGCTGGTTGCTGTTACCAACGGCTTGCTGATCCCCGCGACCCTGCTGGAGCACTATCCTTCCGGGCAGCTTGGTGCTTTCACTTTTGCCGGGCGTTTTTTCCTGCTGTTTCTCTGCGGCGCTATTTTCGGTAAGGCCATGGCCACCAGTCAGGCGGCCAAAAGCATTGCCTTGGCGATTACCCATTGGTTGGGCGTCAAGCAGACCTTGCTGGTCGGCATGATTGTCTGCGCATTGCTGACCTACGGCGGCGTAGTGGTCTTTGTCGTGGTTTTCACCATGTACCCGCTGGGCATCACCCTGATGCGTGAAGCCAACCTGCCCAAGCGCCTTTGGGCTGCTGCGACCTCGGTGGGCGCCGGTACCTTCACCATGACTGCGCTACCGGGCACTCCCTCTATTCATAACGTGATTTCGGCCAGCTCGCTGGGCACCGACCTGTTTGCTGGTGGCTGGATAGGTATCTTCGCCGCCTTGATCATGGCTGGTCTGGGTATGTGGTATGTGGAGCGCGGCTGGCGTGTGGCCCGTGCCAATGGCGAAGGTTTTGTCGAAAACATGCAGGACAAGCGCATGGAGCAACTGGCAGGTGACCCCCAGGATGCACCGTCCTGGAGGTTGGCGCTGGTGCCGATGGTAGTGGTGCTGGGAACTATTATGCTGCCGCGCCTGCTGATCGGTCTGGCTGACTGGTCGCAGAGCGAAAGCTGGTTTGCCGATATGCTGCGCTTCAGCCAGACCCAACCAATCATCTGGCCGAGCATGGCGCTTATTCTTGGTTCGCTGACCTGTGTGGTGCTGTTCCCGAGCATGCGTCGCAAGGTAATGGAAGTCTTTGGTCAGGGCGCTGAAGATTCGATCATGCCGTTGATCAATACTGCG
>JBKBSI010000132.1:0-9347 GCA_046291745.1 Pseudomonas sp.
CCGGCGACCCTATCAAGGCCTGGGAAGCGGGACTGGCCTGGGTATTTATTCAAGGCTTTATTCTCATCGGTGGCAGCTTTGTCGCGCCGCTGATTCGCAAGATCACCCCCAGGGCAGCGCTGTTGGGGACCCTCGCCGGGGTATCCATCGCCTTTATCGCCATGCGCCCTGCCATGGAGATTTATCTCTCCCCGGTTATCGGTCTGGTGTGCTTTGCCATCATCATGGTCAGTTGGTTCGGTGGTCTGCGCTACCCCAGGGGCCTGCCCGCCGGGCTGGTGGCCATAGGTGTGGGCTCGCTGCTGGCGTGGGGCGGTGTCGCCCTGGGTCTCGACACCGGCATGAGCGTCGAGCGCCTGAGCGCATCCCTGGACAATATCGGCTTTTCCGTGCCCATACCCAGCTTCGATCATGTGTTCTCCGGCTTTGAATTTCTCGGTTTCATCCTGGTAACGGCGATTCCCTTCGGCGTCTACGACCTGGTGGAAGCCCTGGACAACGTCGAGAGCGCAGAAGCGGCCGGCGACGAATACAACACCCAGGAAGCCATCGCCGCCGAGGGTGTGATCAGCCTGGTTGGCACCCTGTTCGGCAGTTGCTTCGCTAACGCCGTGTATATCGGTCATCCCGGCTGGAAGGAGATCGGCGGCCGCATTGGTTACTCGGCAGCCACCGGCGTGGCGGTCCTGCTGTTCTCCTGGCTGGGTATCATCTCACTGCTGATGGACACTATTCCGGTGGTCGCCATCGCGCCGATACTGCTCTATATCGGCATGCTGATCGGCGCCCAGGCGTTCCAGACCACACCCGCCAGCCACGCCCCAGCGATCATGATCGGGCTGGTGCCGCACCTCGCCGCCTGGGCCAAGGTGCTGATAGACGGCGCGCTGGGAGCAGCAGGCACCAACGCCGCTGCAGTCGGCGCCTCGGCCATGGCCAACCAGGGTGTGCTTTACGACGGCCTGGCCTTGCTCGGTAATGGCGCCATTCTCAGCGGCCTGGTGCTGGCTGCCATCACCGTATTCACTATCGAAAAGCGCTTTCTCTCCGCCGCTGCTTTTGCGCTGGCAGGCTCAGTGTTGACCTACTTCGGCTTTATGCATGGCGCCGCCGTGGGTATCGGTAACGGCTTCGGTGTAACGCCGGAAGTGGCCCTGGCCTACCTGCTGGTATCGGTTTTCCTGGCCGGGTGTCACTACCTGGCTGTGAAAACTTCAGACAGCGTTGAAGAGCCCGTCACCACCGTGGCCATGGAGAGCCAACCATGAGTACACCGCTGCACATACCGAGCATGCCCTACCGCTGGCCCTGGAACGGCGACTTGCGCCCGGACAATACCGCGCTGATCGTCATCGACATGCAGATCGACTTCTGCGGCAAGGGCGGCTATGTCGACAGCATGGGTTACGACATCGCGCTGACCCAGGCGCCCATAGCTCCGTTGCAGGTGCTGTTGGCTGCGTTTCGACGCCAGGGTTTCACGATCATCCACACCCGGGAGGGCCACCGCCCGGACCTCTCGGACCTGCCGGCCAACAAACGCTGGCGTTCCCAGCAGATTGGCGCCGGTATCGGTGATGCAGGCCCCTGCGGCCGCATCCTGGTGCGCGGTGAACCGGGTTGGGAGATTATCCCGGAGCTGGCCCCCCTACCCGGCGAACCCATCATCGACAAACCCGGCAAAGGTTCCTTCTGCGCTACCGATCTGGAACTGATCCTGCACTCCCGGGGTATTCAGAACCTGATTCTTACCGGCATCACCACGGACGTGTGTGTGCACACCACCAGGCGCGAGGCCAACGACCGCGGTTTTGAATGCCTGCTGCTGGAAGACTGCTGCGCCGCCACCGACCCGGCCAACCACCATGCTGCGATCAACATGGTGCATATGCAGGGAGGCGTATTCGGCGCTACCGCAACCTCCACCGCACTGCTCACCGCCCTGGGGGAAGCATGATGGAAACCCTGGGCGCCGCCCTGATTCTCGACGATATCTTCGACAGCCAGGCACTGATTGCCTCGCGCTCCTGGCAAGTGCTGCGCGAGGGCGTCTTTATTTCGCCCATCTATGGCTCCGACGACAACAGCCCACAGGCGGCCTTTCTTCACTACTTGCCGGGTTCGTCAGTACCCAGCCACCTGCATCGCGGCTTCGAGCACATTTTGATTCTGCACGGCAGCCAGATCGACGGCGAGCGGGTGTACTCCAAGGGCACGCTGGTGATTCACAGCCTTGGCAGCAGCCACCAGATCAGATCGCCCGAGGGATGCCTGGCTTTGGGGATATGGGAGCGGCCGGTCGCGTTCGAGTGATGGGGATCGATTGAGTTGGTGGCCTTGCCGCAGCCTGTAGCTTCGCACAGGCTGCCATCGCCAATCGGTATTACGCAGCTCCACCACTGGCTTTGCTGTTCTGTAATGTCCGCCACGCCGACCAGGAATAAAGCGCTAACGCCGCCCAGATCAGCGCAAAGCTGGCGAGCTGCACCGCGCTGATCGGCTCTTTGAACACAAAGACCGCAATCAGAAACTGCATGCTCGGGTTGATGTACATAAGAAAGCCCACCGTGGACAAACGCAGACGCCGTGCCGCCCCGGCAAAGGCCAGCAGCGGTATTGCCGTCACCACACCACTGGCGATCAGCAGCAATAGCGTGCGCGTGTCCTGAGTAAAGTGCGACAGCTCCAGCTGTGCCAAGGCCGCCAGAGCCAGCAAGGCCAGCGGCAACAGCAGCAAGGTCTCGACAAACAGACCGGACAAGCCATCGAGCAGTATCTGTTTGCGCAGCAAGCCGTATGTACCAAAGCTCAGAGCCAGAACCAGCGCAATCCAGGGCATGCTGCCCAGCAGCACCACTTGGACCATGATCCCCGCCGCAGCCAGCCCCACCGCCACACCCTGCAAACGCGCCATGCGCTCGCGCAGAATCAGCATGCCCAGCGCGACATTGATCAGCGGCGTGAGGAAATAGCCCAAGCTGGCCTGCAGTACGTGATGGGTTTCAACCGAGTAGATATACACGCCCCAGTTCAGCGCAATCAGCACCGCACACCCCAGCACCCTCCCCAACCGCCCCGGGTGCAGCAACGCATCCCGCACCGGCGCCCAACGGCGCATCAGGGTGATGACCAACGCCAGAAATACGCAGGACCAGATAATGCGGTGAATCAGCACCTCGTAAGCCGGCACGCCTTGGAACAGCACAAAGAACAACGGAAAGCAGCCCCACATCATGTAGGCGCTGACGCCGTAGGCTATGCCTTGGGTGTTTTCTGTGGGTTTGGCGGGCATTTGGGGCTCGGGGTGTTGGGTGGCGGTCACGCAGATTCTACAGCGCCTCTGCTATATTTTAATCGCTTGATTAAGGAACGGACTGTCCGACATTTTTGAAGCTCAAGGGACAGTAAATTGGCATCGCTCCTTTTGCGAGCGTCAGGTGTGAAGGAGATAACAGTGATTCGAGTGGTTTATCGTTGGAAAGTAAAAGAAGATAGTTTTACGACTTTTCGAGAGGTATGGAGTCGTACTACCAATAAAATACATGAGACGGTGCCAGGGGCTCTGGGCAGTTTTATGCTTCGTAGTCCAGAGGATAAGACTGAGGTACTTACGGTGGCAAAATGGGATTCCATGGAAAGCTGGAAAGCATTTTGGGGTTCTGAGAATCCGTCAGAGATGGCTGACATGCGAAAGATCGGTGAGCGGATTTCAGCCACTGTATACGATGAAGTCGACGACTTTACTCGTTGAAGAAAGAACGGGTTCGGTACACCGGGTCGGAGTCGCGGCGCTTGCTTCGGTCGAACGAGGGTTTGGGTGCTCGACGGCAGGTAGCAGTCGCCTGGGAGCATGGGACAGGGATTATTCGGCGCTGCGCGCCTCACCCCTTCGGGGCCGTAGTCGCTTTGCTCCTACGTTCCTGCGCAAGCCTTGCTTGCTCCGGTCGAACGAGGGTTCTCACCGAGAACCCTGCTGATAAACGACAAAACCCGGCATTAGCCGGGTTCTGTCGTTTATTGGCGGAGGGACAGGGATTCGAACCCTGGGTAGGCTATTAACCTACGCCGGTTTTCAAGACCGGTGCATTCAACCGCTCTGCCATCCCTCCACGGCGGGCAATACTACCGGAAACCGCGCGCTAGTCAATGCCCAAGGTAGTGAAATGAAACGCTTTTGCCTATTCAAGGCCTTGATTTGCAACATCGAACAGGTATGATCGAGTGCATATTGAAGGATCAACCTGCTTGCCCACTCCTGGAGATTGACTATGAACATGCAAGATCAGCAACACACCCTGCAGCATACGGGTGTCAACGAGGCGGAAGTCAGTAAGCTGTTCCGCAATACTTATGCGCTGCTGGCCATGACATTGGCATTCAGTTCTGTCGTGGCGATGGTTTCCATGGCGATGAATTTGCCACGTCCCAACATCATTATCATGCTGGTTGGTTTTTACGGCCTGTTGTTTGCCATCACCAAGTTCCGTAATTCCGGTCTTGGGCTGGTACTGACCTTTGCGCTGACCGGTTTTATGGGTTACACCCTGGGCCCGATCCTCAATCATTACCTGTCGCTGCCGAATGGTGGTCAGTTGGTGAGCATGGCTCTGGGCATGACGGCGATGGTGTTCTTCGGTCTGTCGGCTTTCGCTATCATGACCCGCAAGGACTTCAGCTTCTTGTCTGGCTTTATCATGGCTGGCTTTATCGTGCTGCTGTGCGCCATTGTTGCTAGCTTCTTCTTCCAGATCAGCGGTTTGTCACTGGCAATTTCTGCGGGCTTTGTGTTGTTCTCTTCCGCGGTGATTCTGTATCAGACCAGCTCGATCATCCATGGTGGCGAAGATAACTACATCATGGCTACGGTCACGCTGTTTGTTTCCATCTACAACCTGTTCCTCAGCCTGCTGCACCTGCTGGGAATCTTCGGCGACGACTGATCGCTGAATTGGTTACAATGAAGGCCCGCTCTAATGCGGGCCTTTTTGTTTTTGAACGGGCGTTACCATGAACTTTGCCATCACCCTTCTTGCCGGTCCCCAGGATCCTGCTGCGCGCAGTGCGCTGGCCTTTGCCCGTGCGGTTATCGAGTCGGGGCATCAGATCAGTCGTCTGTTCTTCTACCGTGATGCTGTGCATATTGCCTCGGTGCTGGGTGTGCAGCCGCAGGATGAGTCGGATGTGGCCCTGCAGTGGCGTGAGTTTATTGCTGCGCATCAACTGGATGGCGTGGTCTGTATTGCAGCGGCGCTGCGCCGTGGTGTGCTGAATGCCGATGAGGCGCGGCGCTGGCAGCGGCCGGTGGCCAATCTGGCTGATGACTACGAGCTGTCTGGTCTGGGCCAATGGGTGGATAGTCTGCAGGGTGCAGATCGCTGCATCACCTTTGGGACCTGAGCATGAAATCCGTTCTGATCATTAGCCGTCACTGCCCTGCCCGCCTGGCCGCCCGCGAGGCGCTTGATCTTGCCTTGGCGTCTGCGGCCTTTGGGGTGCCCACCGGCATTCTGTTTATGGATGATGGGGTGCTGCAACTGCTCAAGGGCCAGGATGCTGCGCTTATCGGGCAAAAGTCCCTGGCAGCCAACCTGCAGGCGTTGCCGGTCTATGGGGTGGAAGAGATTCTGGTGTGCAAGCACTCGCTGGCCGAGCGCGGCATCAACAGCCGCGAGTGCCTACTGAACGCCCGTCAGGTGGCCGGCAGCGAGATTGCCAGCTTGTTGGAGCACTATGATCAGGTGGTGTCGCTATGATTGCGTTCGCGATCGCACTCTCGAACGGAGGCTAACCCGGTATGCTGCATATACTGCGACACTCACCCTATGACGATGACCGTTTAGCCAGTTGCCTGCGGGTGCTTAACAGCCACCAGGCGCTGTTGCTGATCGAAGATGCGGTCTATGCACTGATGCCGCGCTCGTCTTCCCTGGCCAGCCTTGGGCTACTGCCGCCCAGTATCAAGCTCTATGTACTGGAAGCGGACCTGCAGGCGCGTGGCATGGCCCTGGATAGCCTGCCCGAGCGGGTTACCCGGATCGACTATCTGGGTATGGTTGAGCTCTGTGCGCAGAGCAATAAGGTGCTGAGCTGGTGAGCCAGGACAATACCAACAGCCTGAGCCTGGATGGCAAGCAAATCGCGCTTGATCCGGAGGGTTTTCTGGTTGATCTACACGACTGGTCCGAACCGCTGGCGGTCGAGCTGGCACGGGGTGAGGGTCTGGTGCTTACTGCGGAGCATATGGACGTGATCCGGGTGTTGCGCCAGTTCTATGCGACCTACCAACTCTCCCCGGCCATGCGGCCACTGGTGAAGTATGTCGGCCAGCAGTTGGGGGCAGACAAGGGCACCAGTCTGTACCTGCTCAAACTCTTTCCCGGTAGTCCGGCCAAGCTGGCGAGCAAGCTGGCTGGCTTGCCCAAGCCGGACAACTGCCTCTAGGCAATCACTGGCGGCAGGCTGGTGAGCACTACCAGTTGATCGCCTTCCTGTAGCTTTAGCGGAATATCTCGTGGTGGGTTCAATTGTAGCCGCCTGCCCTGCTCGTCTTCAGTATGCCGATAAACGCCCAGGGCCGTTTCGCCCTGTAGCGCTGCGACGGCCTCCAGATCAGCAAAATTGTTCACGCTGTGCAGCGGATAGTCGTGCAGCGGGCGGTAGATAATCTCGGTACCGCCAACCGTGAACAACTCCTCGAATACCAGGCTAAGCTCTCGGCGCTGGGCAATCTGGGCCATCAGGTGGCTGAGAATCATCGGGCTGATCAGACTTTCGCCACGGTGCCGAACTACCAGCGTTTCGTTGGCCGGATCGCTCAGCTCCAGCAGTACCTGTGGGCGCTGGCTGTGATGCTTGAGCAGTTCATCAACCACCATATAGCCAACCATTGCGCGGGCGTCGGCTTCCTCGCCGGAGCCAAGGCGGTCACTGGAGATCAGCAGGATGGCATCCCAGGGCTTCTCGAGCAGTTCCTTGAGCATGCCTTCGATCATGAAGTCTGCCTGTACGTGCTCACAGGCAACGCGGCGGGTGCGCTCGCTGTATTGCATGACTGCATCGCGCTGTTTGGCTGCGTCCATGGTTGAGAGCATGGTGACGCGGAACAGGTTTTCGCCGTAGCTGGCTAGTTCGTCTATCAGCGTCGGCAGGCGGTTGTTCCAGCCCAGTACCAGAATGGATCGTTCACGCGCTGCTTCTCTGCTTGGCGTTACCGCTGTGGCGGCGCGAACCAAAGGTTTTACTACTGACTGGGCTTTTTGCGCCGGATCGGCAAAGGCGTATTCACGGGCCAGCATGACCAGCTTGTCACCGGGGCGAATCACTTCATCGGTACTGGCGTTCATGTGGATCTGCCACTGCTCGCCCTCAGGGCGCAGCAGGCCGCAGAGTATCGCCTGGGGGCAGCGACCGGCAACAGCTCCCAGAGTCATGCCCTCACAGGCGTCTGTCGAGCGCACGTAGAATTCGTTGCCGTCGGCTACCGACATGACCTCGGCGAAGAATTCCGGCAAGCCGGGGTGGATAATGGCCTGGGCCAGCAAGCGGCTGACGATGGCGTCACTGGCCAGAATCTCCATGGGGCCCGGATAGGCACGGCGCATGATGTGCAGCTTGCGCACGTCCTCGATCTCGGCCACGACATAGGGCAGCGTCTGTCCGCGGTTCTCGGCCTGGGCCTGCAGGGTCAACAGCGCCTTGATCGTCTCGATATCGCCGGTTACCAGCTCACTGGCATGCTGCGAGCGGCCGGGAATCAGCACCACTGCAGCCTGCATGCAAGCCACGCGGTGCAGCGCCTCGGGCTGTAGCGGTGTGCCCGAGCGCAAAATGATGTTTCTGGCAGCGCCGCCGATGCCAGGGGTATCGCGCAGCTCCTGGGCGCGCGCGGCGCTGACTTCGTCGGCAAGGATGACCAGGCGCAGGCGTTTGGTGTCATGCGCCTTGAGCAGGCGCTGGATGCCGCCACTGGCATCAAGAATCTCGCGTACCAGCGGCAGAGTTCTATTCGTCCAACCAAGAATCACTACATGCTGGCGGATAGTAACCGGTGTCAGGCCCTGCTCAAGAGTGGTCATGCTGCTGATCAACCAGCGGGTCATGATCGCCACCAGGGTACCCATGAACACAACGGAGCCCTTGACGGTCAAAGCAGTGGAAACGATGCGCAACCAGGTGCCTTCGTCGTCACCCAGGTAGCCAGGATCGGTCAAACGCAGGAAGGCCCACCAGATGGAATCAGCCAGGGACATGTCCGGCGCGTTGGATGGCCAGGCTAGCCAGCCACCGACCAGGGAGATCAGACCGATGAAAATCGCGACCACTAATAATTGATAGTGCGCACCCTTGACCAATTGCCGTTCGAGGATATAGCGCACACGTTCCAGCAGGGTGAATGGCAACATGGTTTTTCTCTAATGGTCAAAGGCTTACAAGCCTACCTAAAGCCTGATAAATTGGCCATCGCGGCGGTAGGTCACTCATAGCACAGGATTCAGATGGACAATCTGCAACATATTATCGGCCTGATACTGGTCGTCCTCTACTGGTTGTTTACCGCCGCTGTGACCATTCGCGTGGTGATGCAGCGCCGTCCTGTGAGCGGCACTATCTCCTGGTTGCTGGTGATCTACATAGTGCCCTTTGTCGGTGCCATCCTGTATTTGCTGTTGGGCGAGCTGAATCTTGGCCGCAAGCGCGCCAGCCGTGCCCAGGCAATGATCGAACCCTATCTAGAGAACCTCAATAACCGTTTTGGCGGCGAGGATGTTCCGCATCCCGGCGGCCAATTGGCCTTTGCCGTACACCAGTTGCTGGCGACACGCATGGGTGTGGGAGCGCTGGGGTTTTCCGACATGCAGGTGCTGGATACGCCGGAGTCGGTGTTCGAGCAGATGATTGCGGACATTCGCAGTGCCGTGCATAACATCCGGGTAGAAACCTATATATGGCACCCGGGCGGGCGCATTGATGAGGTTGCCGAGGAGCTGATCGCCGCCAGCAAGCGCGGCGTGCAGGTGTCTGTGTTGATCGACCATGCTGGCAGTCGGCGGTTTTTCCGCTCGCGCTGGCGCAAGGATATGGTCGCAGCGGGCATCAAGGTGGTCCCTGCCCTGCCAGTCAAGCTGATGCGCGCGCTGGTGCATCGCATCGACCTGCGCCTGCATCGCAAGCTGCTGATTATCGACGACCGTATCGCCTTTACCGGCTCAATGAACATGGCCGACCCCAAACTGTTCAAGCGCCGCTCCAAGGCCAGCCCCTGGGTTGATGTGATGCTGCGCCTGGACGGCCAGGCCGCTTCTGGTCTGGCCAAGGTGTTTGCCTGGGACTGGGAAGTGGAAACCGGT
>JBKBSI010000133.1:0-9233 GCA_046291745.1 Pseudomonas sp.
GGCAGGCCACCCATTGTCTTGTTACACCGTCAGATACTGCTGCACCAACTCATCGCTCAGATCGGCAATGGGTCCGTCCGCTACTACCCGGCCACGTTCCATGATGAAAAAGTCATCGGCGGTGCGGCGGGCGAAGGGCAGTTTCTGCTCGACCAGTAGTACGGTCAGGCCCATTTCGTTGTTCAGCTTGCGGATCACATCGCCGATATCACGCACGATGTTCGGCTGAATGCCCTCGGTGGGTTCGTCCAGAATCAGCAGCTTGGGGTCGAGCACCAGCGCCCTGCCAATCGCCAGCTGTTGCTGCTGACCACCGGACAGGTCACCGCCGCGGCGCCCTTTCATTTCCTTGAGTACCGGGAATAGCTGGTAGATCTGCTCGGGTATCTGCCGGGCGCGGTCCGGGCGTGCGCCGAGGGATATTTTCAGGTTCTCCTCGACCGTCAGCAACGGAAATATCTCCCGCCCCTGGGGTACGTAACCGATACCGCTGCGGGCGCGGTTCTCGGTGGACATGCGCGTGATGTCCTGGCCGTTAAGCAGTATCTGACCATCCTTGACCGGCAGCAGGCCGGTGATGCATTTGAGTAGCGTGGTCTTGCCCACGCCGTTACGACCCAGCAGGCAACCACAGGTGCCTTCCTTGAGATGCAGGTCCAGATCCCAGAGGATGTGGCTCTGATTGTAAAATTGATTAATCGATTGAATACGCAGCACCGTCATTCTCCCAGATAGACTTCGATCACCCGCGGGTCGTTCTGCACCTGATCCATGCTGCCTTCTGCCAGCACGGAGCCCTGGTGCAGCACTGTTACCTTGCGGGCGATGGAGCGGACGAAGGCCATGTCGTGTTCAACCACGATGACCGAATGCTTGCCAGCCAGTGAGGTCAGCAACTGTGCGGTGTGCTCAACCTCCTCACCGGTCATGCCAGCCACAGGCTCATCAACCAGCAGCACGCGTGGGTTCTGCATCAGCAGCATGCCGATCTCCAGCCATTGCTTTTGGCCGTGGGACAGCGCACCGGCTTCCTGATGGTAGTGCTCGGTCAGGCCGATCTGGGTCAGTACCTCGTCAATCCGGTCGCGCTGCTCACCGGTCAGATCGTGGTTCAGGGTGTACCAGACCTTCTTGTCAGAAGCAGTGGCCAGTTCCAGGTTCTCGAATACGCTAAGGGCCTCGAAGATGGTCGGTTTCTGGAATTTGCGACCAATACCGCCCCGGGCTATCTCGTGCTCGGCACACTTGAGCAGATTGATGCGCTGTCCAAACCAGATGCTGCCGCTATCCGGGCGAGTCTTGCCGGTAATCACATCCATCATGGTGGTCTTGCCGGCACCGTTGGGCCCGATGATGCAGCGCAGCTCGCCGTCGTCGACATACAGGTTAAGGTTGTTCAGCGCCTTGAAGCCATCAAAGCTGACGCTCACATCCTCGACATACAGGATAGGGCCGTGGCTGGTGTCGATCGGCTTGTCGAATTGCGCTGTCGGCTGGACAAAATCGAAGACCTGATCGCGGCGCCAGGTCTCGCGCAGTTGTTCAATCGTTTTCATTTCTTGTCTCCCTTGCGCTGAAACCGGCCGAGCAGTCCGACCAGGCCCTTGGGCATCAGTAGTGTCACCATGACGAACAGACCGCCCAGGATGAACAGCCAGGTTTCCGGGGAAAAGGTGGTGAAGAAGGTCTTGGCGTAGTTCACCGCAAAGGCGCCGACAATGGCACCGAACAGTGTGCCGCGTCCGCCGGTGGCGACCCAGACGACCATCTCGATGGAGTTCAGCGGCGAGAACTCACCCGGGTTGATAATGCCCACCTGGGGTACATAGAGCGCCCCGGCAACTCCGGCCAGCATGGCCGAGAACACGAACAGCCAAAGCTTGTAAGACTCGACCTTGTAGCCGCTGAAACGGGTGCGGCTTTCTGCATCGCGAATGGCGACGATAACCCGACCCATGCGCGAGGTAACAATGTAGCGGCAGGCCAGGTAGCCGAGAATCAGGGCAATGGCGGAGGCGACAAAGAGCCCGGCGCGGGTGCTCTTGGCGGACAGATCAAAGCCGAGAATGTCCTTGAAGTCGTTCAGGCCATTGTTGCCGCCAAATCCCATCTCGTTGCGGAAGAACGCCAGCATCAGCGCGTAGGTCAGGGCCTGGGTGATGATGGCGAAATACACCCCGGTGACCCGTGAGCGGAATGCCAGCCAGCCGAATGCCATGGCCAGCAGGCCGGGGACCAGCAACACCATCAGCATGGCGAACCAGAACATGTCAAAACCCTGCCAGTACCAGGGCAGCGTTTCCCAGTTCAGCACGACCATGAAGTCCATCAGCTCCGGATGCCCATAGACACCACGGTCACCGATCTGGCGCATCAGATACATGCCCATGCCATAGCCGCCCAGGCTGAAGAAGGCGCCGTGGCCGAGCGAGAGAATCCCGCAGTAGCCCCAGATCAGATCAACCGACAGGGCCAGCAAGGCAAAGCACAGAAACTTACCGAGCAGGCCCACGGTAAAGTTGGATATATAAAACGGCGAGCTGGTGGGCAGCGCCAGGTTGCAGATCGGCACTATGATGGCGGCCAGCACGACCAGGCCGAGCACCACCATACCGCCGCGGTCGCTGAGTAATAAACGTTGGGTCAGCATACTTCCCTCTCGATATTCATTGGCTTTGTTGGCAAGCGGATGAGCTGGCGCTCAGTCCGCAGCCGCCCGTCCTTTTTGTGGGAAGAGTCCCTTGGGTTTCTTCTGAATGAACAGAATCAGCATGATCAGCACCAGCACCTTGGCCAGCATCGCACCGGCATAAGGCTCGAGGAAGTTGTTGATCAGGCCCAGGGTCATGGCGCTGACCAGGGTGCCCCAGAGATTGCCGACCCCGCCGAACACCACGACCATGAAGGAGTCGATGATGTAAGCCTGGCCCAGGTTCGGACCGACGTTGGTGATCTGCGACAGGGCCACCCCGGCGATCCCGGCAATACCCGCACCCAGACCAAAGGTCAGAGCGTCGACCCAGCTCGAGCGCACACCCACGGCGCGGGCCATGGCCCGGTTCTGCGACACGGCCCGGACCTTCAGACCCAGGGTGGTGCGCTTCATCACCAGCATCAGCGCGAAGAACACCATCAGGCCGAAGATCAGGATGTACAGGCGGGTATAGGTAATCGACAACACGGGATTGATGGTCAAGGCGCCGCTGATCCATTCCGGCGAGGTGACCGAGCGGTTCAGCGGGCTGAACAGGCTGCGCACGGCCTGCTGCAACACCAGGCTCAGGCCGAAGGTAGCCAGCAGGGTTTCCAGCGGCCGGCCATAGAGAAAGCGGATGACGCCACGCTCAATCAGAATGCCGACCAGCCCGGTGATGACAAAGGCCGAGGGAATGGCGATCAGCAGGCTCCACTCAATCAGGTTGGGGAACAGCACCTGTACGCCCCAGGTGGTATAGGCACCGAGCATGATCAGCTCGCCGTGGGCCATGTTGATCACGCCCATGACGCCAAAGGTGATGGCCAGGCCGATGGCCGCGAGCAGCAGCACCGAGCCCAGGCTCAGGCCGAAGAACAGGTTTTCCACAAAACGATAGAACTTGATCCGGCCCTGGATGGATTCCAGCGCGCGCTCGGCGGTTACCCGCAGTTCAACATCGGCATCGTTGGCGGCTACATTGGCCAGGGCGATGCGTGCTTCACGTTCCAGCGAACCACTCAGCGATTCGATCGCCTGCAGGCGCATATCCCGGTCCACACCCTGGATCTGGTATAGCGCAAGGGCGGTATCTATGGCTGCCAGAACGCGGCCGGACTCCTCTTCCTGCTGGCGCTCGACCAGCATGGCAATGCCGTCAGTGTCGATCCCATCGCGGATAAAGCGGCGCACGGCGGTGTAGCGGACTTCGGCGCTCTCGTGGCTGAGGTTGAGCTGCGCCAGGGCGCCGCGCAGGCGAGTACGCAGGGCATTATTGACCGGCACGCGGCGCAGCCCGGAGGCCTGCTCCTCATCCAGCGGCTCACCACTGAGTGCATCGGTAATCTGCCGACCATCGCGAATGGCGACCGTCGGCGGAGTGGCTCTGTCGGCCTGCAGATTACCGTCCGCCAGAGCATTGAGAATATCGATCAGGCGCTCGTCATCGTATTCGAGCAACTGGTTCACGATCTTGGCGCGTTGCGGCAGGCTGCCCTGCACCATTTGTTGCACCAGACTTTCAAAAGTGGGTGGTCCGGGCTCAGCTTCGGGCTGTGCGTCGGGTTCGTCCTGGATCGATGCTTCAGCCTGGGTGGTGGCTGCGGCCTCGTCGGCGTGGGCGCTCATGCCCAGGTTGCCCAGCATTAAAGCCAGAAAGCATAAAATGGCTGGCAGACGCCAGGGGGTAGTACGGCAGAAGTTGGTCATGACACCGGTCTCGACTGTCCATGTTCAGGGTCTGCAAGGCCCGACCACAAAAGCTGTGGTCGGGCGTTGGCAGATCTGTTACTGAGCGGAAGAGCCCAGGCAGGTTTTGGTTTTGGTGTTGTAGTTGCCGCAGTTGATGGGCGCAGTCCAATCAGCGATCAGGTCCTTGCTGCCTTCCAGGTACTTGGACCAGGCATCACCGGGCACCAGGTCGTCGGTACGGGATACAGTCAGGAACTGGCCATCATCCTGGATCTCGCCGATCAGTACGGGCTTGGTGATGTGGTGGTTAGGCAGCATGGTGCTCATGCCCCCGGTCAGGTTGGGTACTTCAACCCCGACCATGGCGTCGATTACCTTGTCCACGTCCGTGGTGCCGGCTTTCTCTACTGCCTTGACCCACATGTTGAAGCCGATGTAATGCGCTTCCATCGGATCGTTGGTGACGCGTTTGGTGTCTTTGGTGAACTCGTGCCAGGTCTTGATAAAGGCTTCGTTCTCTGGGGTTTCTTCACTCATGAAGTAGTTCCAGGCAGCCATGTGACCAACCAGCGGCGCGGTGTCGATACCGGACAGCTCTTCTTCACCCACGGAGAAAGCTACAACCGGGATGTCTTCAGCGGATACGCCCTGGTTGCCCAGTTCGCGGTAGAAGGGCACGTTGGCGTCACCATTGATGGTGGAGACCACAGCAGTCTTCTTGCCGGTGCTGCCAAAGCGCTTGATTTCGGCAACGATGTTCTGCCAGTCGGAGTGGCCGAACGGGGTGTAGTTGATCAGGATGTCGCTTTCCGCAACGCCGTTGGCCTTGAGGTAGGCTTCCAGAATGCGGTTGGTGGTGCGCGGGTAAACGTAGTCGGTACCGGCCAGTACCCAACGCTCGATGCCCAGCTCATCCTTCAGGTAATCGACTGCCGGAATGGCCTGCTGGTTTGGCGCAGCGCCGGTGTAGAACACGTTGCGCGAGGACTCTTCACCCTCGTACTGCACCGGGTAGAACAGAATGCCGTTGAGTTCTTCGATGACCGGCAGTACCGACTTGCGCGATACCGAAGTCCAGCAGCCGAAGATGGAATCAACCTTGTGCTGTTCGAGCAGTTCGCGCGTGCGCTCTGCAAACAGCGGCCAGTCTGAAGCGGGGTCAACCACGACCGCCTCCAGTTGTTTGCCGAGCAGGCCGCCTTTCTTGTTCTGCTCTTCGATCAGCATCAGCATGGTGTCTTTCAGTGTGGTCTCTGAAATGGCCATGGTGCCTGACAGGGAGTGCAGTACGCCGACCTTGATGGTCTCTGCCTGCACGGCCATGGCGGTGAGCGCCATGCTGCAAGCGACGCCGAGAGCCCCGGCCTGTTTGACAAGTTTCTTGAGTTTCATGGGTCATTCTCCGTTTTATATTTCGTTCCAACAGTTGTGAAAACAAGTAAGCAAACAACGGGTGCATCTCTACTAGTACGAGGCCGGTCTTTGCCGGGCCTTCTTTTTCAGCTCTGTGCGCTGTTCGGCGGCAGGCTGTTGTTCTGGTGCTGGCGGGCCTGGAAGATCATGTGCAGCGTGATCTTGCGTACCTCCGCCTTGCTCTCTTCAATGTGGGTCTTCAGCAGTAACTGGGCCTCGTCGCTGCGGCGCTGAATAATGCAGCGCAGGATGCGACCGTGCTCTGCGTAGGTGGCCTCAATGCGTGGGCGCTTGGTAAAGTCGATACGCCGCACGATGCGCAGGCGTTCGCTGACATCGCTGTGGATGCGGGCCATCTCCCTGTTGCCGGTGGCCTCGACCAACTGGCAATGAAAGCGCTCATCCAGGGCGCAGACGCTGGGCCCGTGCTCCAGACGGTCGCCGGGCTCGACCAGCCAGGTGGCCTTGAGCTGCTCCAGTTGTGGGGCCGGTTCCATCTCGCACAGACGTTTTATCGCTGCCATTTCCAATACGATGCGCACGTCGTAGAGCTGCTCGTACTGCTCGAAATCAAAGGGTTTTACCTGCCAGCCACTGCGAAAGGAGACCTCTACAAAGCCCTCGCGCTGCAGCCTTGTCAGTGCTTCGCGCACCGGGGTGCGGCTGGCGTTGACCTGCTCGGCAACTTCGCTCTCGGTAAAGCGGTCGCCGGGCAGCAAATGAAAGTCGAAGATGCTTTGCTTCAATTGCCGATAGATGCGCTCGGTCAGATTCTGCCGCCGCTCGGTGCTCGGTTTGTTCAGCTCCTGCATCTGGTTCAGTCCCTTTACTCAGCGCGAGGCTATGTAGGCGCGCCATCCGCCCAGGTGAGTAATGTCGGTAGCCCCTTCCACGGCAGCTCCTTCGCAGATAAAGCCCTTCACTTCGCGGCCGTCCTGCAGGGTCAGGGTGCCGATGCCCAGCGGCGCAGGCACCAGGGCAACAAAGCTGCCGAACAGCTCCGTTGGCACGTCCCAGAGCTCCACGGCAATCGCCGCACCCTGTTCGGCGCGTATCAGCCCGGGCTTGGGCGGCGTGGTGTTGGGTAGGGCGTACAGCCGGTAGTTGGCGGCACTGAAGGTGGCTTCGACAAAGCGCGCGTGGCGCTCGGTCAATTGGCTGTTCAGCGGCATGCCACTGAGGTGCGCACCGACCACGGCCAGGCGCACATAACCTGCTGGCGCTTGCTTGCTGGCCTGAGGCGCAGGTAATGGCCGATCAAGCGCACCGGCCTTCCAGGGTGCGAACGCCTGCCAGCGGCGGCCGAACTCAGCCAGTGCGCTGTCCTGCCAGGCTGCGCCGATCAGGGTGATGCCAAAGGGCAAGCCATCGGCGCGCAATCCGGCGGGCAGCGCCAGGGCCGAGCAGTCGGCCAGATTGACAAAATTGGTCCAGGTACCCAGTTGGCTGTTGACGGTAACTGGATCCTGCTCGACTTCGGCAGTAGTGGGCATACGGGGGGCGGTGGGTACCAGCAAGGCGTCCACTGACAACATCAGCGTCTGGATCTGGCGCGCCAGATCGGCGCGGCGGTATTCGGCACGGTAGGTGTCGGTTGCGCTAAAGGCTGCGGCCTGAGCCAGAATGCCTCGCACTACCGGATTCATATCTTCGGGATGCTGGTCCATAAACTCGGCCACTGCAGCGTAGCGCTCAGCGACCCATGGCCCACCATATAGCAGCTCTGCCAGCTGTTGCATGGGAGTAAAGTCCAGCTCGACCAGCTCTACACCCATCTCACCAAGCTTGCTGAGGCTGGCTTGCCAAGCTGATTCGGCCTGGGTATCACCAAACCAGGGCAGGCTTGAGGGTATGCCCAAACGCGGTGCATGGCTGATCAGCCGTGCGCAGCCAGGTGCGCTGCGTGAATAGCCGTCACTGGCATCAAAGCCTTCCATCACCGCGGCGACCTGCTCGGCATCATCTACCGTCAGGGCAAATATGGAGACGCAGTCCAGTGTGCGGCAAGCCGGTACTACGCCACTGGTGCTGAAGCGTCCACGGGTGGGTTTGAGTCCCACCAGATTATTGAAACCTGCCGGTACCCGGCCTGAGCCTGCGGTATCAGTCCCTAAGCTGAATGGGACCAGGCCGCGGGCCACAGCCACCGAGGAGCCGGAGCTGGAGCCACCAGAGATATAGTCGCGGTTGAAGCTGTTAGGCACCGCACCGTAGGGCGAGCGCGTGCCCACAAGGCCGGTGGCAAACTGATCCAGATTGGTCTTGGCCAGCAGGATGGCGCCAGCGGCGCGCAGGCGCGCAACACAGGTGGCGTCCGCTTCAGCCGGGTAGCTGTATGCCGGGCAGGCGGCCGTGGTGGGCAGGCCTGCGGCATCAATGTTGTCCTTTATGACGTAGGGAATGCCGTATAGGGGAAGGCTGCCTGCGTCTGGCCGGGCTTCCAGCTGCTGCAACTGTGCTTCAATCTCGGCAACGGAGAGGATATGGATAAAGGCCGGATCGGCAATGTTCAGATCGGCATGGGCCTTGAGGACCAGATCACGGGGCGTGGCTGCCCCTTGCTGATAGGCCTGTTGCCATTCTGATAGGGTCCATCCACATTGCTCTGCCATTGGTCCTCCCGCGATAAAGTGAATGTCATCTTGTATACAAGTGAGTATTCAGCAGGGACCGTGCCAAAATGTTGCAAGCGCTGCTGTTTTTATAAAATATATTGATAATCATGGGCTTGGAGTAATGCTGTAAGGCTAAAGTGGCAGTCTGTGAGACAGTGGTGGCTGTCAGTAAAGAGCTTGTGTGCCAAAACGGTGCCCGCCATGTTGTGTTTTGGTGCAAGGTGTTGGTGCAGGACTTGGCTGTATGGGCAGGCCGAACA
Organism: Pseudomonas sp.; assembly: GCA_046291745.1. GTDB lineage: Bacteria > Pseudomonadota > Gammaproteobacteria > Pseudomonadales > Pseudomonadaceae > Halopseudomonas. The sequence goes on from JBKBSI010000133.1 coordinate 8,673, forward strand.
TCCATCCACTTTTGGAGTCCAAATCACGGATGTCTGCACCTGCGTAGCGCAGCGCTAAACCGTCATGCTGCACTGCTATAGTGAAGAAATATGGGGTAGCTATTGACCACGAGGTCGCTTGGTTCTAAGGTTCGCGTCGAACGTTGAGGCTGGCACGATCCATACGGCTCAAGTACTGACGACGAGACAGCAAGACTGCGGTGTAACTGCAGCCTTATTGCTTTCGGCGCACGCCTTGGGAAGTAGGCGAACCAAAGTGGGGATACTGATCAGACGTTCGCACCCCTTGGGTTGTGTGTTGGCCTTGCATGTTCGGAAGCGCTTCCGTCGGAAAGCGCGTCCCCGTCCCCCATAAATGACATGGGCGAGGGGATGCACTTGTCTGCCCTGCATCTGATCAGTCCTGTCCTCACGTGGCCCGAACCCGAAATAATTGCTTTGGAGCCGATGCCATGTCTATCAAGCTTGACGAGTACTTTGACCGCGATACCTTCAGCCGTATCAAGCAGTGCGCGGATCAGCACGAAACCCCCTTTCTGGTTGTTGACCTGAAAACCATCG
>JBKBSI010000134.1:0-8802 GCA_046291745.1 Pseudomonas sp.
ACCGATAACGCCTTACAGGTCGCGCTCTTCAAGCCCCTTGCAGATGGCTGGCGTGTGATATCCCGCGTCCAGCGCCACCGCCAGGGGTGTCAGCTTGAAGCGTTCGCATTGCCGGTCCAGTCGTGCCAGGTAAGGCCGACTGTCATGGACATTGCCGGGCGTGACGAAGGTGTCGGTGATGATGGCGTGCTTGCCGTCAACGGTGCGGTGATCGAGATAGAAGAAGCCTTGTGGCTTGCCATCTCGGGTCATGTAGCCGCTGTCTGGGTCGGTCTTGCTGACCTTGGTTTCCTTGTGCTCCGCCGCGGCTGGTTTGGCTGGCAAAGGGCGCTTGCCATGGCTCTGACGATCTTCGTCGATCGCGGCATTGAGCTCAGCCAGATAGTCCACCGGCTTCTGCGCCACTTGATGCACCTCGAAGCGGTTCTTGTTGGCGTTAGCCTTGAGGTGAGTACTGTCCGTATGCAGCACCTCTCCACCGATCAAGCCGTGGACAATGGCTTGCTGGACAATGCCGTCGAAAATGATCTGCTCGATATCCGTGCCTGCGAAACGGCGGCGACGGTTTTGGCTGATCGTCGACGCGTCGGGCACCTTGTCTGTCAGCGACAAATCCACAAACCATCGGTACGCCACATTGACCTGAACCTCTCGCATCAGTTGGCGTTCGCTGCGTACGCCGAACAGATAACCAATGAAAAGCATCTTGAATAGCATGACCGGATCGATCGCCGGTCGACCGTTATCAGCACAGTACAGGTGCTGCGTAGCGGGGCGGATGAACTCGAAGTCGATAAAGCGGTTGATCTTGCGAAGAAGATGATCGGCCGGGACCAATTCCTCCAGCGTGACCATTTCTAGAGCATGTTGTTTCGGAGAGGGTGTCTTGAGCATCGGATCGCTCCTGCAAAACGATACCCCTATTAAACAAAAGCCCCGGCCGAAGGGCCAGGGCTTTGTCAGCAGTCTGACCCGCCCAGGTGGGCGGGTATCGAAGGTGCTTCCAGCTCTTTTGCAGGTTACTTGGCGTTGAGCATATGCACCGGATCGTCGAAGTATTCCTTGGTCAGCTTGAACACCACAGGGCTGAGCAGCAGCAGGGCGATCAGGTTGGGAATCGCCATCATCGCGTTCAGCGTATCCGCCACCAGCCACAGGCTACCCAGATCCACGATTGGCAGGGTACCCAGTGGAATGGCCAGGACCCAGAGTACCCGGAACGGAATATTGGACTTCTCGCCAAACAGGAACTGGGTGCACTTTTCACCATAGAAGCTCCAGCCAATGATGGTGGTAAAGGCAAAGATCGCCAGGCCTATGCTGACAATATATTGCCCCCAGCCGCCGGGCAGGCCGAGATTGAAGGCGTGGGCCGACAGCGAGGCACCGTTTTCGCCGCTCTGCCAGGCTCCGGTAACCATGATCACCAGGCCGGTTATCGAGCAGATGATGATGGTGTCGATAAAGGTCCCGAGCATGGCTATGGTGCCCTGGCGGATCGGGTTACTGGTTTGGGCCGCCGCGTGGGCAATAGGTGCACTACCCAGACCGGCTTCGTTGGAGAATACGCCGCGGGCGATACCGAAGCGCATGGCTGCCCAGATGGTCGCACCGGCAAAGCCGCCTGCTGCCGCAATGGGGTTGAAGGCGTGGTAGAAAATCAGGCCAAAGGCTTCCGGCAGGCGATCGGCATGGGTAATCAGAATGATAAGGCCGCCCCCCACATAGAACAGTGCCATGATGGGAACCAGTTTGCCGGCCACATCACCAATGCGCTTGATGCCGCCAATCAGTACCAGTGCCACCATGACCGCGATAGCTATTCCGGTCCACAGCGGCGGAATGCCGAAGGTGCTGGACAGGGCGTCGGATACCGAGTTGGACTGGATGGTATTGCCGATGCCAAAACCGGCGAGCATGCCGAAGATGGCAAAGAGTACGCCAAGCCATTTCCATTTTGCGCCCAGACCGTTGCGGATGTAGTACATGGGGCCGCCAACGTGATTGCCCAGAGCATCCTTCTCCCGGTAGTGAACGGCCAGCACTGCTTCGCAGTATTTGGTCGCCATGCCTACTACGGCAATGGCCCACATCCAGAACAGCGCGCCCGGACCACCAAAGAACAAGGCGGTGGCTACCCCGGCAATATTACCTGTGCCTACGGTGGCCGATAGCGCCGTCATCAGCGCGTTGAAGGGGCTAATGTCACCTTCTTCCGTGCTCTTGCGGCCGCGCCAGAGCATCTTGAAACCATGTACCAGCTTGCGCTGCGGCGTGAACTTGAGTCCCAGCGTCAGATACAGCCCCGTACCCGCTAGCAACGCCAGCATTGCAGGCCCCCACACAACGCCGTTGACGGCGTTGATAAACCCAATCAATGATTCCATTTATATGGCTCTCCAGCGGTTTGTTGTAGTCTTGGCAGGCGGGTGTTGAATGTGTTTTGTTTTCCAGCATATGACAGGTTATGCATCCTGCCTGCCGAAGCGCCAAGCATGGCCTTCCTAGAGCATTCACGCGTATCTTGGAGCGCCCAATTGTTACAGGAATGCGTCGGAGGCTGCCGCAGTCGCCGGTTCCGCAAAGTGTGAACTGGATCAAGGAACGGACATGCGGTCATGGAGATTGGGTAAAAGCATGTATACTAATTTTAATTGACGCCAGAAACGTGGCGCAGTGGCAGATCACAGGATATCGCAGATTATTGCAGGGTGACCCTCCATTGGCGTGTATTGTGGCATAGCCGTCCGTCCGGAGAATTGATATGGCCCGCGACAGAAAAATCATAGCTATCGCCGCCAGTGAGGCGGGACGAACGGCATTCGATCCGAATCGTCCGTCGAATCTGCCTGCGCCGCTGCTGCCAATCAAGAAATTGGCTGTGGATTTCGTCAAGGCCGGTCTTACCAATCTCTTCGATAATGCCGATGACAGCCTGTTTGAAATGGCTGACCGTGCCACCAGCAACACCGAGCAGACGTTGTTTTTCGAAGCCATGCGCGCTGTGCGCCTGCAACGACACCAGATTACCAAGACCTGCTGCAACACCCTCATGGAAGAATTGGAAGAGCTGAATCTGACTTCCGAGGCGGCCAAGGTCACCACGCTGCACAATTTTGAAATTGATACCCTGTCACTGGTCCAGCCGGACGAACTCGAAGAAACCGTCGCGCTCGATAGCATGATTGGCCGCGTTGTCTCACGCAGCAATATGGCCATGGCTCAGTTGGCCATACGCATGAACAGTCTGGTCAAGAATCGGGTAGACGAGCGCAGTAACCCCCTAGGGCCCACGGCGCTATCGGAAGTCTTCGCTGCATCGCTGGCAGAGCTGGATCTGGATATCAAAGTCCGCTTGATCATATTCAAGCTGTTTGAGCGCTATGTATTCAACGAACTGGACGCCTTGTACCAGGAGGCCAACCGTCAGTTGATCATGGCCGGTGTACTGCCGGATCTCAAAGAGCATGCGGGCTCACCGATCAGGCAGCGCAAGCCTGCTCAGGCAGCAGAAGAATTCCAGCACGGAGGTCAGCGTGGCGGCCATGGTGGCGGGGATTCCTACGGCGACCATCAGCACGTGTTGTCCATGTTCAGCGAGCTGATAGGCAACTGGAGGCATGCCAGCGGCGACGCAGCGATGTCGCGGATCGGCTCGCCATCCGCTGAAACCCTGCCGAGCAATGAATTGCTCGGCATGTTGGCCCACATGCCAAGTACCGAGTGGAGCGACTCCCCTCTGCCGCGCCAGGATATGCGTGCGCAAATCAATCAACTGCTGCATCAGCAGCAACAACATGGCGGACAAGCCAAGGCCCTTGATCGGGTAGATGATGATGTCATCAGCCTGGTCTCTATGTTGTTCGACTTCATTCTCGACGATACCGAGGTGCCTTCCGCGTTGAAGGCCATGATTGGCCGCCTGCAGTTGCCTATTTTGCGCGTAGCCATTGCCGACAAGCGCTTCTTCAGTCAATCCAGCCACCCCGCACGGCGATTGCTGAACGAACTGGCCAGGTCGACCATGGGTTGGGGTGAGCACGACGATCTGCGCCGTGACCAGCTGCATGCCTTGTTGGAAAGCATAGTCCAGCGGTTGCTGGATGAGCCGGATCCCGAGCCTGAGCTGTTCGCGCGTTTACATACCGAGCTGACCGGCTTCGTGAATGTCGAGAAGCGCCGCTCCGAACGTCTGGAGCAACGTACACGTGACGCGGAGGAGGGCAAGGCCCGAATCGAATCTGCGCGGGCTCAGGTGGCGATAGCCATCAACTCGCTGCTACTGGGCAAGACCCTGCCAGTGTTCGTGGTAGACCTGTTGCGTGATACCTGGAGCCAGGTGATGCAGATCACTTGCCTGCGCGAGGGAGCCGACTCGGCTCGCTGGGACGAGGTGCACGGCACCGCGGAACAACTGCTGCAATGCATTCTGCCATTGGGAGATGAGTCGGCCAAAGAACGCGAGCAGCTCAACGCCCGGGTGCGCCAGGCCCTGGCCGAAGGCTTCCAGTCAATCGGACTGCGTGCCGAGCAGGGGGCGCCTTTGCTGGTGCGTTTGCAGCAATTGCAGCAGGCCTGTTTTCCCGTGCCGCAAGCTGCGCCTGTACCGGTACTGCTTGACCGCTTGCCTGATACTGCAGAAACCGGTTTTGAAGAGCTTGCTGAAGATGCCGAGCCAACTGCGCCATCGGTAACCGAATCTGCCGAGCTGCTCAGCGATGCGGCGGTGTTTGATCTGCAGGATGGGGTTTCTGACGAGGAGCCAACTGCGCCCTCCAGCCCTGCCTCCAGTACTGAATCTGTTGCCCCCGTCAGCGCCTCCGTCAGCAGCCAGGCACCGGTCAGCGTAATCAAGCCTGCGCCAGCCCCAGAGGTGGTGGTGCCAGTGCTGACAGTCCCGACAGTGCATGTCGACGAGCCGGTAATGCAGGCGCCTGAGCCGGAGCCCGAGCCGGAACTGGTGGGCCAGTTGCCGGACGTAAAGGCCTCCGCCTGGGTTTCTGCACTGCATACCGGAAGCTGGTTCGATCTGATGAATAGCGACGAGGAGGCCTCCCAGCGTTGTAAGCTGGCAGCCATCATCAGCTTCAGCGGCAAGTATATCTTCGTCAACCGTAGTGGCATGAAAGTAGCCGAATACACCGCAAGTTCACTGGCCCAGCATTTTGAGGCAGGGCTGATACGCCTGCTTGATGACAGCCAACTGTTTGACCGCGCACTTGAATCCGTAATTGGTAACCTGCGTCACCTGCAATCCGGCAAAAATTGATCGGCATGGGCTGTCGCCGGACCGTCGGAGACTGCTAGCATAAGATTTTTACGGAATGCCGAGTGCCATGCGGATACAACAAGATGACGGTTGGTTGGCCGGGCTGCAGTTTTGCCCCTCGCCACACTGCAACGACCGCCCCCCTGGGGAAAGCATATCCTTGCTCATAGTGCACAACATCAGTCTGCCCCCCGGTGAGTTTGGCGGCGGCCACGTGCAGTCATTCTTCCGTGGTGAGCTCGATCAGCAAGCCCATCCCTATTTTGCCGAGATTGCTCCGATGCGGGTTTCTGCGCACTTCCTGATCGAGCGCGACGGTACTACTACCCAGTTTGTTTCCTGTCTGCAGCGGGCCTGGCATGCGGGCGCCTCGCGCTATGCCGGTCGCAGTGACTGCAATGACTTTTCTATCGGGGTAGAGCTTGAAGGCACTGACTATCTGCCTTACACCGATGCGCAATACGCTGCACTGCACAGCCTTACGCTAAGCCTGCAGCAAGCCTATCCCGCTATAACCACCCAGCGTATCACCGGCCATGAGTTTGTGGCCCCCGGCCGCAAGAGCGACCCTGGTCCGGCCTTTGATTGGCAACGCTACCTTTACGGTCTGGTACGCGCTGGGGCAAGCAGCACAACAGGGGGGGCGGTATGAGTTTTCTGGCGCTGGTACTGGTCGCTCTGATCCTGCGTTTCACACCGTGGCGGCACGGCTTCCCACTGGACTTGCTGGGCGGCTGGTGTCGACAGACCCTGGCCTGGTCGACCCAGCGACCGTTATGGCAGGCATGGTTGGTCTGGGCCTTGCCATTATTGGTGGTGGGTTTGTTATTGTGGGCCGTAGCAGGTATCGCCTACGGCCTGTTCAGCCTGATCCTGCACTGTCTGGTACTGCTACTCTGTGTTGGCCGTACGGATCCCCTAGGCGCTATGACCAGCGGCTTTGAGCAGGCCTGGCTAAGGGGTGACAGGGAGGCTGCCAGTCTGGTCGCCGAGCGCGACCTGCAGGTGATTGCCGATTCCCCCGAAGAACTGCAGCGCGCCGTTAGCGGGCGCGTGGTCTGGGAAGTATTTCAGGGCTACCTGGTGCCGATATTCTGGTACCTGTTGCTGGGGCCGCTCGGCGCCATGGGATACCGCATGTTGCGTCACTTGCAAGGCGCTATCGGACATCCTATGGCAGCGCTTGCTGGGGTCTTGCTGCATGCGCTGGAATGGCTACCAGCACGTCTGCTGGCGCTGAGCATGGCGTTGGTTGGACACTTCGAGCGTACGCTGCGGGAGCTGAAGTTGTTGCTGCTTGACTGGGAAGTAGGGGCCGAGCAGTTGACGGCTCGCTGCGCTCAGGCTGCCAGCAGTGACGCCGAAGATCTGGCAGCGCAAAGGTTGCTGCTGCCAGCTACCAGATCCTTGCTGCGTCGTAGCCTGATGGTCTGGGCCGTTGTTGTAGCCTTTGTTAGTCTGCTGGGCTGAGCAATGCGCCTTAACTTTTAAAGATCGGCAGACCTGCGCCGATAGACTCAATGTGGGGCAAAAAGCGCTGCGGCTTAGATAGCGCAAAAGCGACTACAGGAATACACAGAATCCTGATGCCTGAGACCCTATAATAACAATCTGCCATCAGGCCCCGACTAGATCCTGAGGCGGTTTTCCCAGCCAGTGGGTAGTTGCATTTGAGGAGAGTCTGAGTGAATAGTCTTATGGCACCGGCCATAGCATTGATGAACCGCCTCGGTTACGGCATGAAATTCTGCCTGATCAGTCTGTTGTTCTTTATCCCCCTGGGTATTGTCAGCGGCATGCTGGTCAATCAGGCCTATGAGCGTGTGGAAATCACTCGACATGCGCTCGATAGCATGACCCTGTTGCGCCAGAACTCGGCTGTGATGCGCGATGCAGAGACCCTGCGCGACCTGGATATTATCTACGGCCCGTTGGGGCAGGGTGAATTTGCCGAAGATCTCGAGCAACGTACCCAGACGCTGCGCAAGCGCGTGGTTGACGGGCTGAATGGCATGTCGCTGGATACCTCCGATCCCGATGCAACTGATCTGGTGGCCAAACGCAACGAACTGGTCGCCCTGTACCAGCAGATTGCTACCGAGTCAGCTCAGAACCGCGGGCCCCTGGCCAGTCAGGCGCTCGGCGAGCTGAGTTCGCTGTTGAGCTTCAGCGCCGCCTATGCTGGCTTGCCCCAGGACTATGATCGCAACATCCGCCAATTGAGCGACGTGCTGATCAATATCACCCCGAATGTCACTTCCATGATCGGTACTGGCCGTGCGGTAGGTAGCTATTCAGTGGGCATGGGCTATCTGAATTCCGACGCCAGCCGTGACATGGATGATCTTTTCGAGGGGCTGCAACAGCTTGAACGCGATTATCAGCAGACGCTCGCGCTGGTGTTGGCCAACCCCAGCCTCAGTGGGTTGCAGGCGCCTTCAAGGGCCAGTCTCGAGAGTATTGGCATCGCCAATCAGATATTCGAGGATGACATCATTGTTGCCGACTCCTTCGATTCGCAGTGGAACGATTTCTTCCGCCAGATCACTACCGAGATAGACAAGACCTACACCTTCAATCAGGCCATGCTGGATACCCTGGAACAGGTGCTGGAGCAACGTATGGGCGAGAATGTACGCTCCATGATGGTGCTGATTATCTCCCTGTCCCTGGTGGGCCTGCTGATCATCTATCTCTATGCCGGTTTCTATATGTCGACCCGGCGTACCCTCAAGCGCCTCTCGGTACTGATGGGCAAGGTCGCAGCGGGTGACATGACGGTCCAGGTCGAAGTGGACAGCCGTGATGAGCTGGGGACCCTGGCAAGCGAGTTCAACGATACCGTCGAGCGGATCCGCGAGTTGATTCGGCAGGTCAGCCAGACCGCAGCGCAGGTCGAGCAGCAATCGCAACAGGTGCAGAGCATTTCCTCCGAGAGCAGTCAGGCAGTAGCCTCGCAGCGCTCGCAGATAGAGCAGGTGGCCACCGCAATGAATGAAATGTCGGCTACTTCCCAGGAAGTGGCGCGTAGCGCCGCCATGGCAGTAACCAGTGCCGAGCAGGTCAATACCGAAACACTGAATGGCAGACGTTTGGTCGAGTCCTCGGTGGATGGCATCGAGAAGCTGGCTGGCGAGATTGAAAACTCAGTCAAGGTCATCAATAAGCTGGCTGACGACAGCGGTTCTATCAGTCGCGTGCTGGAAGTGATCAAGGGTGTGGCCGAGCAGACCAATCTGTTGGCGCTTAACGCGGCCATCGAGGCGGCACGTGCTGGCGAGCAGGGCCGTGGCTTTGCCGTGGTCGCGGACGAGGTTCGCACCCTGGCGCGGCGCACGCAGCAGTCGACTGAAGAGATCGAACAGATGATCGCGCGCCTGCAGGATGGTGTAAGTGGCGCGGTCAAGGCCATGGGTGCCAGCCACAACATGACCGGGGCGACTGTAGATGCTTCACTCAAGGTGCAGGATGCCCTGGGTAATATCCTCAAGGCCGTGACTCAGATTGTCGACCAGAGCCAGCAGATCGCCGCT
>JBKBSI010000134.1:8812-9067 GCA_046291745.1 Pseudomonas sp.
GCAGACAGCGGTCAGTCATGATATCGATCACAATATCGTGCAGATCAATCAGGCCGGGGAGCGCACTGCTGAAGGTGCCGCGCAGGCGGAGCAGTCAAGCACGCGCATGGGTCAGTTGGTAAAAGACCTGCAGCACATCATCAGCGCCTTCAGGGTCTGATCCTGCCTGTCGGAGCCGCTGACGCTATGCGTCAGCCGGCTTCGGCTTTGGCGCCCAGAGCACCTCGGGCGTACCTTCCTTCACGGCAATACTGC
>JBKBSI010000135.1:0-9061 GCA_046291745.1 Pseudomonas sp.
GAGGCGCTGATGATCCAATCGCCTGACCGTACTCCAATGTAGGCCAAACATGTCAGCAACGTGCGCCACCGGCATCCGGGAGCAGCACTCTGCGGCCGCCTGGGCCAGCCGCCGGGTCAGTCGTGCATGTTTATCAAGCCAGCGCACTTGTTGCAGACAATGCCCGCAGTCAGGACATTCCAGGCGATACAGGATCAGATCGAGAATAACGGGATGACCCAGCATGGGAAGGTCTCGAACACGGCGCCTAACGCGCTCATGTATCTGGCGGCAAGGCTTGGCGCAGCCACCGCAAGTAAGCGATAAATCATCAGGGGTTAGCGAAACGCAGACGTGGCCTTCGAGAATGTGTAAATCGAGAACGCAGAAGTCCTGCCAGAACGGCAGCCAATCGGTATGATCACGCATGAGGCGGTGCTCTCGGATTATGGTGTTGGTCGCACAACCATCATGACCGAGATGTCACCGCCTCACCTCATTCTGAAAACGAAAAGCCCGGGTTGCCCCGGACTTCCGTGAAGAACCTTTTTTGTTTCTGCAGGGGCAGGGTAGGGGTGGCTGGCTAAAAGCTGGAAAGCCCGGCATTTGTCGCCTATTTTTCTATATGACCCTGGATTATGAGCTGATGCGGCAAAAGGAATTGCGGAGGAAAGGCTGATGAGTCTGATATCAATGTCGACCCGATTATTGGAGGGCAAGGATAAGCTCGACCAGGCGCTCGACAATTATTCGCGTGTTGGCCAGATCGCCGTTGATCCAGTGAAGAAACGCGAGTTTGCCTACGACGCACGCTTTTACACCACGCCGCAGATGACCGTCGGCAAAATCGATGTGAGCGCCTGCCGCGCCACGCGCAGTAATGGACATGCCGCCGAAGACGGTGGTTTCGCCGTATTGGGGATTGCCTGCGGCACGGACGTTACTGTGGATATGAAAGGGCGCCGGGAGTTTTCCTACAGCGGCGGCGATGCCTTTCTGTGGCGCGGCGACGAGCCAGGTTCCTGTATTTACCATGCGGACACCACGCCCTTGCTGAACATTGCGGTGTCGCGCGAACTGTTGGATGGCGCGCTTACCGACCCTTACCGCGTTGCCGGCTGTCAGCTCCCAGCCTCCGCCGAGCTGCGTCTACTGGCCGCCTTTGTAAACGCCTTTATTAGCGAATGCGAGCACTTGTCTGCTGCAGCGCAGACCAGCACCATGGCACATATCCAGGATCTGCTGTTCGTCGCGCTTGGCCCCACACGGGATGCGGCGCATGTTGCCAGCAAAGGTGGCACGCGGGCGGCAAGGCTGCGCATGATCATGCAGGATGTCGAGGCCAATCTGTGCAACCCCAGCGTTGGCGTTGCCTGGGCCACCGCCCGTCATCGGATATCCGAGCGCTATCTGCGCGCGTTGTTCGCCGACCATGAAACAACCTTTACCGACCACCTCAACGGTAGACGTTTACAGCTTGCCTACCGGCGTCTGTGTGATGCTCGCGAGGCAAGCCGCTCAGTCAGCACCATAGCCTACGAGTCGGGCTTTGGCGATTTGTCCTGGTTCAATCGGGCTTTCCGCCGCCGTTTCGGCATGTCGCCCGGCGAGGTGCGCAAACGGGCCTCGCAGCACCCGAGTGAGGCCTAGCCCCAGTCGAGTCCGCTCAATCGAGTGCCGTTTTCGCCCGTTTTTTCTGCCGTTCAGGCCAAGAGCCCACTACCTGCTCTGACTATCATGCCCAATAGATAGCCCTGAAGCCGCAGCCAGCCCTGCCGCCAGTCCCTGGCGAGAGCTCGGCTTATCAGGGAGTTTCAGCCTATAGGGAGCGGGCAAGATGAAAGCATTCAACAAGTACACTAAAGCCAACCACGCCGTAGCCGTATCGGCGCTGGCATTGGCGGTCGCCTACGCAGGCTTGCACCCCCAGCAAGTGGTGGCGCAAGAGTGGACCGGTGCCGGAATTGATAATTGGTTTGATGCGGCAAACTGGAGCACTGGCAGCGTGCCGACCATCGCGGATACGGTCACCATCGATGCCGGTGCAGCCACTGGCCCCCTGATCGCTGGCAACGTTGTTGGCATCCCACCCATCCCGAATGCCGAGTCGGCAATATTGATAGTCGGAGCCGATAACACCGGCACCCTGCGGGTCTGGTCCGGCACGCGTCGGCTTGAAACGGCCGATACCGCCACCCTTGGTGCCAATGCCGGCTCGCTGGGACTGGTTTATGTCGATGGCCCCACCGCGCTCTGGCGCTCACAGGATATTGTGGTTGCCAACCAGGGCACCGCCGAGCTGGACGTGACTGAGGGCGGCGAAGTCGAAGTCACGCAGGACCTGATGATTGGCCTGTCCAACCTGGTCGGCCGCGGTGACGGCACCCTGCGCATTCTGGGGCGCGATGCCTTTACTGATAAGCCCAGCGAAGTGACAGTTGCGCGCACGCTCTATGTTGGCTTCTCCGGTACCGGTCGGGTCGAGATCCTCGATGGCGCAGTCCTGCGCACGGAGGGCATTGGCGGCGTTATCGGTTGGGGTTCTACCGGTGAAGGTTACGTGCGTATTGACGCTGCTGAGAGCCAACCCGTTTCGGCCTGGATCAACAACGGTGTGCTGGAGGTCGGCGGCTTGGGGCAGGGAGCGCTCGAATTGGGTCGCGGTGGGCTGTTCAACGATGGCATGGTACGCATAGGTGCAAGGACAGGTTCAAGCGGTAGTGTTGTGCTGATCGCCCAGGACGAGGCCGCCGACCCCTTCGTGTCAATGGTGGTGACCGGCAATCTCTGGGTGGGCGACGATGGTGAAGGCAGCTTGCTGGTGGGCACTGGCCGGATCGTCGGCGTAGACGGCACAGTGATTGTTGGTGACGGCGCTACTGGCAGCGGCGAAATTCGCCTGTTCGGTGCCGGCTCAGCCCTGATAACCAGCGATTCAGAAATGATTCTGGGTAATCAGGGCAATGGTGAACTCTGGATCAACCAAGGGGCACGCTTGAATATTGGCGATGGCACCGGCCGCCTGATTGTGGCCGATGGCCCCGGTTCAACTGGTGTACTGGTAATAGGCGCGCTGCCTACCACCCCGCCCGGCTTGCTCGAGCTCGGCAGCATTGAGTTTGGTGCGGGCGATGGCACCATACGACTCGCCCACGGCGCCACAGATTATGAGCTTGATGCGGCGCTGATCGGCAATGGAACAGTGCAGGTCACCTCCGGCACCACTATCTACACTGGCGATGGCAGTTTGTTCAGCGGCGCAGTGAATGTGTCACCAGGGAATCTGGTGGTCAACTCGACGCTCAACGGCGTGGTAACGGTGAACAACATGGGCACCTTGTCAGGCAACGGCTCGGTTGGCTCGTTGAACGTGAACAACGGCGGCACCGTCGCACCGGGCAATTCAATCGGTACTCTGAACGTCCTCGGCGACGTCGCCTTTGCGCCGGGTTCTGTCTATGTAGTGGAGGTCAACGGCGCGGGTGACAGCGACCGTATTCAGGCCACCGGCACTGCCACTCTTAACGGCGGCACCGTGCAGGTAACGCCCTTTCCCGACTTCGCCCTGGATACGCCCTATAGCATTCTGGTCGCCGATGGCGGTCTGATTGGCCCCGGCTTTACCGAGGCTACGCTTGAGGATGCGGGCCTATTCGTAGCGCCGCAGCTGTCCTACGACGGCAATACGGTCTTCCTGGTTATCGAGCAGAGCGCCGACTTTGCCGACGTGGCCCTGACCCGCAACCAGCGCGCTGCGGCCGGTGGCATCCAGTCGGTTGGCGCTGGTCCGCTGTACAGCGCCATTGCGGTGATGGGTGACCCGGCCGAGGCACGGCGTGCTTTCGACGCCATATCCGGCGAGGTACATGCCTCGCTTGCCACCGCCATGCTCGAAGACAGTCGCATCCCGCGTGAAGCGGCGCTGCGCCGGTTGGCCAATAGCGCCGCAGCTGAAGGAGCTGGTGTATGGATCCAGGTGCTGGGCAGCGAAGCCAAATGGCGTGATGACGGCAATGCCGCGCGGCTATCCCGCGACCTGAGCGGTGTGCTCATGGGCGTCGATGGTGAGCTGGGTGAATCAGGCGTGCGTGCGGGTATCGTCGGCGGCTATACCGACGCAAACCTGCGTGTGCGTGATCGATCATCCAGCGCGGGCAGCGAGAATTGGCACCTGGGTGGCTACGCCGGGACTGAGCTGACCAACGGCACCGCACTGCGCGGCGGTGCGGTGCTTGGCTGGCACAGTTTTGGGGTCAAGCGTCAGGTAGCTGTCGGCGCGGTGAATACGCGCACCTCTACCTCCTATGATGTGCGTAGCCTGCAGGCCTTCGGTGAAGTCTCGCATGGGTTCGATGCTGGAACAGTCAAGCTGGAACCCTTGCTCAGCCTGGCCCATGTGCATGTAAATGGTGGTCGCTATTCCGAGTCCGGAGAGGCCGCAGCCCTGCGCGGCAAGCAGCGTTCGAGCGACGCCACCTTCGTCACGGCCGGGATACGTACCGGCTTTCCGTTGGGCGCACGGGTCGAGGTCAGCGCCATGCCGGGTGTCCGCCATGTGATTGGCAGTACGCCAAAAGCGGAACACCGTTTTGCCAGCGGCGGTGATGACTTTGTGGTGGCGGGCACGCCCCTGGCGCGGAATGTGGGCGTGCTCGAACTGGGCATCCACGCACAGCTGACCCCGGCGGCGGAGCTGGGCCTCTTCTACAATGGACAGATGGGTTCGGGACATAGGGACCATGCCCTGCATGCCGGTTTTTCGATGAAGTTCTAATCCCGGCAAGCTAACCATCGCTATCCATCCATTATTGCTGCGAGGCCCGAGCTTATGCACCCGACCCAACCCTGCCACGCCACCGTTGCCAGCACCGGCTCGCGGCACTCATTGGTTCTTCGTACCAAGCAGTGCGCTGCCGCTCTGGCTGCGCTGCTGGTACTGGCGATGCCAACGATCAGTATGGCGCAGAGTGATGTCAGCGGCGCCCGTGATCACGAGCGCATACCCCGCTACGAGGACGCCTGGATTCTCGGCTATGAAACCAAGACCTTCGACCGCTTTGCCCTGCCGACCGGCCCCGCCGTACGTATCGACGGCAACTGGCAGGGCGAGACCCAGGAGGTGCTCGAAGGCGCGCGAACCCGTCTGCTCTACGTCGCCCCGCAGGAGCGCAGCACCCTTGAGGTGTTTCGCAATTATCAGAATGCACTGACCGAGCGTGGCTTCGAGACGCTCTTCACCTGCTCTGGCCGCGAGTGTGGAAACAACAACAGCATCGCCCGCCAGATCCTCTGGACCCGCGACCGGCAACTGTCCAACGCCGGTGACAAGACCCGCTATGCCTTCACCGGCATGCACGATGACCACTACCTGGCTGCACGCAACGCCGACGGCACAACCTGGGTCGGCCTGTATATTGCGCGCAACGAGTTCAAGACCATTGCCGACACCTACCTGCGTCCAATCATCCTGGTTGAGGTGGTCGACATTGCCGCAATGGAACAACGCATGATCGACGCCGCTGCCATGGCCGAGAGCATCTCGCAGACTGGTAAGGTTGCGCTGGACAACATCTACTTCGACTTCGGCAAGGCAACACTGACGCCAGAATCCGACCCGGCCCTGGAAGAGATGGCTAAGCTACTGGCGGACAATCCGAAGGTATCGGTATTCGTCGTTGGCCATACCGACAACATCGGCAGCTATGAGGCCAACCTGGAACTGTCGCGTGCGCGCGCCGCCGCCGTTGTCGATGCCCTGGTCAATCGCTTTGGCGTGCAGCGAGCCCGCGTTGTGCCCGCAGGCGTTGGCCCGCTGGCACCAGTGGCCAGCAACGACAGCGAAGAAGGGCGCAGCGGCAACCGCCGCGTTGAGCTGGTACAGCGATGAAATGGTGCAGCCTCATCGCCGCTTGGCTGCTTGTTGTTGCAGTGCCAACAGCATTCGGCTTTGAGGCAGACAGCCGCTTTACTGCCAACCCGCCATCCGGTCAGAGCGGCCAGTTTGCCTTCGACCTGCGCCTGCAACTGCACTTTGAGAGCGACCGCAATGCGGGGCCGCTAACCGTGTTCGTCAACTCCCGCGACGGCTCCATGGCCCTGGACAACCCGCACGTCACGCTCTGGGCGCTGGGCATGCAAGACCTGCCCGGCGTGCAGATCCACCACGTAATCATTCGCGATGGTGAGGTCATGGCCTGCGGTCGCCACCCCGAGTTGGGAGAGGGTTGTATGCCCATGGGCGGTGACATAGTCCCGGGCTTCTCGGTATGGGCAACCCATGTCGCGGCAGAACGCTTTTTCGCCTCGGTACCCCGTGCCCGAGGCTCAGACTTTGGCCCAGCACCGGCCGCAGTGCGCAACCTATCCCGACTCGACGGCTATGTACAGGAGGGCGTCAAAGCCAGCTTCTGGTTTGATCCCGGCCGCGCAACAATTGCCACCCAGGTGCCCTTTCTGGGCCCAGGCGTTGGCATCATGAAAGACCAGATCAGCCGCAGCAACCGGGTAGTGCGTCACGCCCACTTCACATTCCCGCCAGGGCAACACAGCCTCCAGTACCTGAGCATCCAACTCGACAACCTGTCACGCGCCCAGCAACGAATAGACTTGTCTCGCTACCTGCTGATAAAAGCCTTTACCGCGCCCGCCCTCGGCGAAGCACACGCCACCGGCCTCGACATCGTGGGTCTGGGCAGACAGATCCAGGGCATCGCCCGGGAAATGGAAGAAACCTGTGTACCCGGCACCTCAGGCAACGAATGCCGCGCAGACTACCGCAGACGCATCCAGGCACTGGAAGCTCAAATCCACCAAAAGGCCACCAACTTCGCCCGTGACCATGGCCTGCCACAGCCGCCGGAAAGGTGATCTGGGCCGGTATTCCGCCACCGCAAAAAATTGATACCTAGCACTTTGCCATCTCAAAAAAGCGGTGCTATACCTTGATTACTGGCCAAGCTCGCTTGACAGCAATCCCTCCTCTTTTGGCAAGGACTGCCGACAATCCCGCTTGTGTGTTTTTTGTCATCCAGACAGACGCTGTGCGCATTGTGAGGCGCAAAAGGTGGGGCGGTAGCGTGTCGGAGCTTTCGCATCAGCCCTCAGTCTCGCAGATGACTAGAAAAATGATCGTTGTGACCGTTATCTGGGGTAATAAGCCAAAAAGATCAATTTTATTTAAAATTCAATAAATTAATGAGCGTCAGGATATATGTGATATGAGTCGTCGTGACCGTTTTGTCGGCTAGTTTTCCGCGGGCAAACAGCCAGGAATTGGATTGTGTGACCTGCAGACGATTTTGGGTTGAATTCAAAAAAGACAAAATGATCACCGACATATTGGTCGGTGCGACCACTGTATAAATGTTAGTTTCAACCTGTTTTCAGTAGAGATTCCAATAGAAACCATCATGAGGGTATGTAAATGTCAGTAAAACCAACAAAATGCAATCACTTGAGCGTTCTTAAGCCTTACCTTGGTACTGTTGCGCACACACTTGAATCTAAACCTAATGGTCAAAATAAATATACATTTGAAGATGGTTTGGTTTTAAATTTATACGAAACAACCGGGAAGGTTGTATTTCAAGGTAAAGGAAGTGGTAGTGATTTTGCCATTCAGGTAAATGAAATGATTGACACTATTAATAAAATTCCTGTTCACAAGAGTGAGGATGAAGATGAATAGCTTGTAAAAAAACTAACAAGGCGTTGCAGCTCGCGCCTTCGGCGCTGGACAGTTTGTAAGCTGCGCCTTTGTGGTTTTGCTGCGCAAAATTAATTCACAAATTCACAACTTACAAACTGCTGTTGAACTTAGCGTTAAATTAAAATCAACTAAGGAGCATGTATGAAAAATCTATTTGTGTTCTTATCTATGGTCCTAATCAGTGGTTGTAGCGCGTACGGAGGCTGGTTTGGAGAAACGAAGCCCATGATGTCTTTTGCTGAGCTAAAGGCAGAAGATAAAGATGGGAATTCAACAGCATCTAAGCTTTTTGTCTGGAGTCCAAAAAACAGTGCTGCTTTCGTGAATCATAAGGGTAACGGATGCGTACAGGGCGCTGAGGTATTTCATGAGAAAAGTGGAAAGATTGATGTTAGCAATGAACTCCTGGGGATTTTAAAGGGAATCGATATATCCTCAAGTAGCTCCAAGGAAGACAAAGCTCTAGCGCTTGAAATTACTAACGAAATGGTTTCACTACGGACAAACTCAGAAAGAAATACCTACCTTGGTATCGGAATGTTCGGCCTGTGTCAACTCCAAGCAAATGGTGGTATTACCAAAGACGAATTGCTTGTTCTAACTGGTCGGTTAATTGAAAGCTCTTTACAGATCGGAAAACCGTCGCCTTCAAATCCTTTATCCGAGGTAGTACGAAATAAAGCCGAAACAGATGAAGCGGAAATTCCATAGTGAATTTCACAAAGCCATTAAATTCGCTCCCTTCGGTCGCCCGACGCTCGCAAGCTCGCGCGGCTTATGGCAGTGTTATGTGTGAGGAAAAATATATCAATGAACGAATACGTACCGATCATTGTATCCGTAATTGCCGGACTATTTGCTTTATGGTCGGCAGTTTTCACATGGCGGCTAAAGCAATCTTCCGACAAAAAAAATCGAGATGTCGGAAAGGAAGAAGCCGCATACAATGAGCTAAAGTCTCTGTATATAAAGATCCATCAGACATTTGAAGATCTAATAAAAGAAACGCGAAACTACGGAAAAAGCGATCTTGACGCTAGATTTAGTGCTCTCACTGCGGAGGTGCGGATGCTTGCTTCGCCGGAGGCAATAACAAAATATCACCAAGTATCTGATCTGTATCAAGAGTGGGCATCATTATATTTCAGAGCTTACCCTGCACCCCAAAATGGATTCATGATAATTCAATCACCAGACCCCACTCTTAAATACAGAGAGCCTGAGAAAGTGGCCTATGATCAATTTTATGAAAAATATCAAGATTTCATTGAGCATTTGCGCAGCGAAGTCGCGGTTAACACATAACAAGTGACTGTGGTGTCAACGACCCAAATTAGGCTGTTTTTTCACGCCACGGCTCCTGGTTTTTCACCA
>JBKBSI010000136.1:0-9055 GCA_046291745.1 Pseudomonas sp.
CTCTCGGCCAATACCCTGGGAGTGTCGAGCTCCCGCTCGACACAAAGCCCACAGGCAACACCGGGCTCTCGGCCAATACCCTGGGAGTGTCGAGCTCCTGCTCGACACAACGCCCACAGGCACCACCGGGCTCTCGGTCCTGTGCGGTAGTGAGCCCACCACCAACCCGCCCTGACCAAGGACGCCACCCATGCCCTTTGCCAACGAACGCCTCGCGGCAAACAAGGAGCTACTGGCGCAACGCCCGACCAAAACCGGCCTGCGCCAGACCCGCTTTACCTTCGACCCGGATCAGGTCCTGCAACAACTGCAAAACCGCATCATCGGCCAACAGGCGGCCCTGCAATCCATCGGCAACCTGCTGCAGGTCGTGCGCGCCGACATCAGCCCAGACAACCGCCCGCTCGGCGTCTGCCTGCTGATGGGCCCAACCGGCGTCGGCAAGACCGAAACCGTACGGGTACTGGCCGAACTGCTGCACGGCAACACCGATGCCCTGTGCCGAATAGACATGAATACCC
Source organism: Pseudomonas sp. (assembly GCA_046291745.1). Classification (GTDB taxonomy): domain Bacteria; phylum Pseudomonadota; class Gammaproteobacteria; order Pseudomonadales; family Pseudomonadaceae; genus Halopseudomonas. The sequence continues at coordinate 522 of JBKBSI010000136.1, forward strand.
TCAGCCAGGAGCATTACGCCTCGGCCCTGACCGGCGCACCGCCGGGATACGTCGGCAGCAAGGAAGGCCACACCCTGTTTGATGCCGACAAGATCCGCGGCAGCTACAGCAAGCCCGGGATAGTCCTGTTCGACGAACTGGAAAAGGCCAGCACCGAAGTGATCCGCAGCCTGCTCAACGTCCTCGACAGCGGTCTGCTGACTTTGCCCGCGGGCAACAAGACCATCGACTTTCGCAATAGCCTGATCTTTCTCACCAGCAACCTCGGGGCTGCCGAGCTGGCCCAATACCAGGGCCGCTTTCGACGTGGCTGGCGCAAGTTGCTACAACCCAGCCAACAGACCGAATCACGGATTCTGGAAGAAGCGTTGAATAAGCGCTTTGATCCGGAGTTCATCAACCGCATCGACCACGTCCTGCACTACCAGCGCCTGCCCGCATCCGAAACAGAACAACTGCTCGATCTGGAGCTGAACAAGCTGCGTCGTCGGCTGGACAAGCAACAGGCCTCGCTGAGTGTCAGCGGCGCAGCCAAGGACCATCTGTGCCGCGATTACGACCAACGCTACGGCTCCCGCGACCTGGCGCGGCGGGTGCGGCAGGAACTGGCGCCCGGGCTGGCCAAGGCACTGCTGGCACACCCGGAAGGTAGCGCCTTTGTCGTTGAGCTGGTGGCCGGGCAGTTGCAGGTGCGTCCGTACGAATAGCTGCTCCAGCTCGGCACTGTTCCCTCAATCTCAATTCCATCCCATTGGCGACGACTGCTGGGGTGGAGTTGCTGTGTGCCGGTCAAATCAACAGACCTACGTCAAATGACGTAGGTAGGGGTGTCATTTCACGAATGGTTGCCCGCGGCGGATTCAACAATAGTGTTTGGGACGATTTCACCCGACCCCAACCGATCCGCTGAGGAGTTGTGACTATGGCTGACACCATAATCAAGATTGACCTGACCAAGTCGCCCTACGAGAACGACAAAATCCACAACCGCTGGCACCCCGACATTCCCATGGTCGCCACCGTAAAGCCCGGTGATGACTTTATCATCGAGTGCTATGACTGGACTGGCGGGCAGATCAAGAATGATGACAGCGCCGACGACGTGCGCGACGTGGATCTGTCCCAGGTGCACTTTCTCTCCGGCCCCATCGGCGTTGAGGGCTGTGAGCCCGGCGACCTGCTGGAAGTGGACATCCTCGATATCGGCACCTTTGCCGAAAGCCAGTGGGGCTTCAACGGCTTCTTCTCCAAGCAGAACGGCGGCGGCTTTTTGACCGATCATTTCCCCGAGGCGCAAAAGTCGATCTGGGATTTCAACGGCATGTTCACCAAGTCCCGGCATATCCCCAACGTCGAGTTCGCCGGTCTGATCCACCCCGGCTTGATCGGTTGCCTGCCGTCCAAGGAAATGCTCGACGAGTGGAACAAGCGCGAAACCGAACTCTTCGAAACCGACCCCGAGCGCGTACCCGGACTGGTCAACTTGCCCTATGCCGATACCGCGCACATGGGCCGCATGACCGGTGAAGAGGCCAAGACAGCCGCGGCCGAGGGCGCACGCACCGTGCCGCCGCGCGAACACGGCGGCAACTGCGATATCAAGGATCTGTCCCGTGGGGCCAAGGTGTACTTCCCTGTCTACGTCAACGGCGGCGGCCTGTCGGTCGGCGACCTGCACTTCAGCCAGGGCGACGGCGAGATTACCTTCTGTGGCGCCATCGAGATGGCTGGCTGGATCCACATTCGCGTCAATCTGATCAAGGACGGCATGAGCAAGTACGGGATCAAGAATCCGATCTTCAAGCCTAGCGTGATCAAGCCGCGCTATGACGACTATGTGATTTTCGAAGGCATCTCTGTCGACGAGCAGGGCAAACAGCACTATCTGGACGTCAACGTTGCCTACCGCCAGGCCTGTCTGAACGCCATCGAATACATGACCAAGTTTGGCTACAGCAAGGCCCAGGCCTACGCGATTCTTGGCTGTGCGCCGGTGGAAGGACATATCAGCGGCGTGGTCGACGTGCCCAACTCCTGCGCCACGCTGTGGCTGCCCACCGGCATTTTCGACTTCGACATCAACCCCAACGCCAGCGGCCCGACCAAGATCCCGGGCGGCAGCATGGATGTACCGCTGTCCAAGGACAAGGAGTAACCGCCATGCCAGTGTATGACTACAAATGCCGCGAACACGGCCTGTTCTATGCCCTGGCAACCATGGACGAGTTCGACCAGCCGCAACCCTGCCCGGAGTGCGGCGATCTCTCGGCCAAGGTGATCCTGTTGCCGAGCAACGTGTTCAAGGTCGATGACACTGAACGCAAGGCACACGCCCGCAATGAAAAGGCCATCCACAGCCCGATCATGTCCACGCCCGAGTACCGCGCGGAGGAGCAGGCCAGGCATGAGCACAAGCACGGTAAGGGGTGCGGTTGTAACCACCAGAAGATCGGCAAATCCAAGCTGTTCTGGACGGCCAACGGCGAGAAGATGTTTCCCTCGGCACGGCCGTGGATGATCAGTCACTGAGGTTGGAATAGGTAGGAGAGAAGTATCAAAGCCCCGCAATGCGGGGCTTTGTGCTTCTTGGTGGGCGTGAATGCAGGGGGGGCTTTCGTTATGTAATGAAAAAGTCATCTGGCAGTTTGTTCTCGCTGACGCGTACTCACCGATAACGCCCCTTAGATAGATCCTGAGCAGCCAGAAAACGGAAACACTTTTTATTACTTTTCGCTTTAATCCGTCTAATTATTATCGCTATATAGCCGATAGCCATCAGCGCTAATGGTAGCGCTGGCCAATAACCCTTACGGTGCATACATGAACTTTCTGCAAAAATTCACAATCAAGAGCCGCCTGATAACGCTGGTCGGCCTGGCTACACTGCTAATGCTGGTCATCGGTGCGCTGGGAATGACCGGCATGCGCCACAGTAACGAAGCCCTAGGTACCGTCTATGACGATCGCTTGGTACCAACCGGCCAGATCGGCGAGGTTATTGAGCTGATGCAGGAAAGCCGAGCATTGATGCTGCTCGCGTTGCAGTACGATCCGGCCAATCAGACGGCTTCGGCCTCTCGCGCCCGCCCGCCGGTAACGCATTACATCGACGGCATGAACCGCAACATCGAAAGCATCGGCGGCATCTGGCAGCAGTTCATGGCCACTCACCTCACCGACGAAGAGCGGCGCCTGGCGGAAAGCTTCTCCCAGAATCGCGACCGTTATACCAACGAGGGACTCCGCCCAGTAGCTGCGGCAGTCAGCAGCGGCAATTTCGCTCAGGCCAACACGATCTTTTTCAACACGCTTTATCCTGCCTTCGAGGCGGCAACTAAAGATGCCGATCGCTTGCTTGAGCTGCAATTGAACGTTGCCGCGCAGGAGTTTGCCAATGCCGAACGCGAATACAGTCAGGTGCGCAACGCTGGCATGGCGCTGATGCTGATCGCCGTGCTATTCAGCGTAGGTTTGGCATGGGTCACCATCAGTGGTATTGGCCGTGCCGTCGAACAGCTCGAGCAAGCCAGCTCGGCCATGGCTGCTGGCGACCTTACGGTGACGGTTGACTACAAAGGTAAGGATGAATTGGCTCGGGTAGCCAGAGCCTTCAATACAATGCGCGAGCGCTTCCACTCCATGGTTAGCCAGTTGTCCAGTGCTACTGGCCAACTGGCTGCGGCCGCTGAAGAAACTTCGGCGGTCAATGTGCAAACCAGTGACGGCATCCGCCGCCAGCAGTCGGAAACCGAGCAAGTAGCTACGGCGATGAACGAGATGACCGCCACCGTACAGGATGTAGCGCGTAACGCTGCTGGCGCTGCCCAGGCTGCGAATGCCGCCGACCGCGAGGCCGCGGAAGGCAGGCAGGTGCTCAATCGCACTATTGAGGTAATCAACTCGCTTGCTGCAGAAGTGGACAGAGCAGCCGAAGTGATTCGTCAGCTCGAGAAGGACAGCGACAGCATCGGCAGCGTACTCGACGTGATCCGTGCCATCGCCGAACAGACCAACCTGCTGGCACTCAACGCGGCAATCGAGGCTGCGCGTGCCGGTGAGCAGGGTCGCGGCTTCGCCGTAGTGGCCGATGAAGTGCGCACACTGGCTTCACGCACCCAGAAGTCGACTACCGAGATCCAGGACATGATCGAAAAACTGCAGAGTGGAGCCGCAAATGCGGTCAAGGTGATGCAGACAGGCCATCAGCAGGCTCAGGAGGGTGTATCCCAGGTTGCGCTTGCTGGCAAATCTCTGGAATCCATTACTCATGCGGTTGTCAGCATCAATGACATGAACGCGCAGATCGCGTCGGCGGCGGAAGAGCAGAGCTCAGTGGCCGAGGAAATCAACCGCAACATAGTGGTCGTCAGCCGCATTGGCGAGCAAACCAGCGAGGGCGCGCAGCAGACCGCGGCCACCAGCGAGGAGTTGGCCCAATTGGCCGCCCAGCTGCAGGGAATGGTGCAGCAGTTCCGCACCTGAGGTGCTGCCAAGAGGGTCCGGAACGAGATATCAGTGCCTTGCCTGGAACAGTGTCTGCCCCGGGGAGCACGTCGTTGCTGACTGCTTCGCGGATTGACTGGTCGATGCTTGGGTCCTGACTGTCGTACAGGCCGCAGAGGCTGAAGGCTTTGCGCAGGCGCACGCTGGGGCCGAGGTATTCATAGAGCACGCGGGCGCAGCAGGGCATGCGCTGGCTGCTGTCGGAAACACCGACCTTCAGGCCGGTCAGCCAGGTGACGCGGTTGCGGAAGCTGGGGAACAGGATGGTCTGGGTGATTTCGCGGCGGTTGAGGCTTTCATAGTCGACCAGAAACAGCCGGTCGGCGAGCAGGTAGGCGATGCCCTGATAGCGGTTGTGGTAGTGCGGCTCATGCGGGTTGGGTTGCATCCGCTCGGTACGCTGGAACACCACCCGCTCATCGCGTCGCTCCAGGCAGATCAAGTTGCGCTTATCTTAAAAAGAAGAGCGCAGGCGATCCTTGAATGAATTGATTAGCCGTTCCTTAGGGCAGATGTGTTGATTTAACGTTGCTTACTTTATACTCGGTATTAATTGTTGCATGGATGCGCCGGATGCCCGTATGAAAAGACGATACCAGAGATTCAATCCCAAGCGACGGATTGCAGATTCATGTTATTGGGAAGCAGAGCGCCTCAATGTGTGGAAAATAAATGTCTCGTATGGTGGTAATCCCGAGCATAAGATGAACCCTGGCGATTTTGGGTTGGATCCGCCGACGGATCCGCGGCAGGGAAAGTCTTTGTGTGATGTTGCGGGGATTTTTACTCGGGCAGAGGCGCTGAAGTTGCTACAGGCAGGTATCGATAAGGGACTTGTCAGTGACCGAGAGAATAGCGGTTGGCCGAAGAATATTTGGTCTGTCACTGATGAGGGTGTGCCTATGGAGGCCCAGTTGGAAAACTCGGAAACCGGTCAATATCACGGTTATCCGATGCCTGACAGCGATCCTCTTGCCTCTGAGATTGTTTCTCGATGGAAGCGTCATGGCTGAGATCAATTTTTCGATTGACTGGTTGTCTTCTGAGAGCAGCTCTCCGATCTTTCGTGATACATCGGGGCAGTTGGCAATTCATTTGGATAGCATCTGTCTGACACGTAATGAGGATGTGTGGTCGAGCACCGTGCGCGATTCCGTTCTTGTTTCGGCTTATCCGTTGGCGCTGTGGCTTGCATCATCTTGGTGGCGGCTTAACTTCGAGCCTCTACCGCATTTTAATGTCAGGCCGCTATTGGACTGGCGGATGGCCCATGAGTTAGGGGCGGCCAATCATGGTTACGTATGGCCTCGAATCATATTCGCTGCGGACGGGCAGTCTGTGAATGTTTGGGCTGAACAAGTACAGACGGTTGGACAGTCTGTTCAATATCTCTATGGTCTTGATGTTTCTAGAGCCGTTCCGCTTGCGGATTTTCAGCGTCGGATTGGTGGTTTTATCGAGCGCGTAATTACCAGGTTGCGGGCGTTAGGGCACCACAGCACCGACCTTGCTGAACTATGGACTCTGATTCGGGAAGACCGGGGATGTCCCGAATCCGCGCGCTACCGAGTCCTTGAGGCGCAGATGGGCTACGACCCTGATGAGTGTCCGGAGCAAGTAATCGCTGAGGCATTGACGCTACAGAAAGAAACAGGTGCTACTGCCATGTCGGAGTTGGCTCCGGTATTTGGGCGTCGGAGCGAGGGCAGGTCTGGATTCACTGAGATCAGCGATCTGGCATCGCAGAGCGGTATCCAAGGTAGGCCTCAGATAAGTGCTGAGGACCTAGAACCGAGTCCAAGGTCGCTCAAGCCATGGGAACGCGGGGTTGATTCTGCACGACAACTTCGCAAAAAAATTGGTAATAGCGAAGAGCCCATTAAGAACGCTGAAATCTATGAACTTTTAGGTATTACCGAGAGGCAAGTAGAGGATTGGGATTCTTCAGATCGAAGCAAGGTTGCGATTGCTGCACCTATGAGTGGTAATGGACTCAAATATGTTCCCCGCAAAAAACACCCGATCGCAAAGCGCTTTGAGTTTGCTCGATTGATTGGAGAAATACTGGATCGCCCCAAAGCTGATGACGGCTGGTTGGTTTCAACGGATGTTGCGACGGCTAAGCAGAAACGTCAGCGTTCCTTCGCAGCCGAGTTCTTATGCCCGATTAATTCGTTGGTTGGATATTTGGCTGGTGAATATTCGGAGTCTTCCTTTGAGGATGCGGCAGAGCATTTTAATGTGAGCGAAAAGACGATCGAATCCTTGCTTGCCAATAATGGGTATTTGGATAACTCGTCTAGCGAGCCGAAAGTACCGTATCGGTCAGCGTGCTAGTTTTTGTACGCCCAAACTTTGGGCAAGGCAACAAAATTTTGGATTATGCCGTCTGACCAAAGCCTCGCTATGCGGGGCTTTTTACTTGAAGGGGCAAGGCGCAGGGGGTTAGTGCCTTGCCTGGAACAATGTCTGCCCTGCCGCCATATCGTTGCTGACCGCCTCGCGGATTGACTGGTCGATGCTCGGGTCCTGGCTGTCGTACAGACCGCAGAGGCTGAAGGCCTTGCGCAGGCGTACGCTGGGGCCGAGGTATTCGTAGAGCACACGGGCGCAGCAGGGCATGCGCTGGCTGCTGTCGGAAACACCGACCTTGAGCCCGGTGAGGCGGGTGACGCGGTTGCGGAAACTGGGAAACAGAATGGTCTGGGTGATTTCGCGGCGGTTTAGGGTTTCATAGTCGACCAGAAACAGGCGGTCGGCGAGCAGATAAGCGACGCCCTGATAACGGTTGTGGTACGGAGGCTCATGGGGGTTGGGCTGCATTCGCTCGGTACGCTGGAATACCACCTGATCCTCGCGCCGCTCCAGGCAGACCAGGTTACGCAGCAGCTTGCCAGGGGTAGACATCGACAGGTAGTACTCGAAGTAGTAGCCCAGATAGCGCTCCAGCTCACCGCTGGACTTGCCGAGTTGCGCCATGTGCTCGAGCAGGGTGCCGGTAGCATCGACCTTGCTGCGCTCGTAGCGCGGACGCACCTGCACCAGACGTGCGAACTGCTCATGCGACAGCAGGATTTCCTGTACCTCCACACCAAAGAATTCGCTAAGCCGTCGCAGCGTGCTGGCCGAAGGCTGGTGCTGACCGCTGAGGTAGCGATTGAACTGCGGGCGGTTGATATCCAGCCGCCGACATACCTCGGCTATGGACTTGTAGTAGCTGCATAGCAGCTTGAGGTTCTGGGCCAGGTTGTCGTGCGGTCTGGTGTCGCTCATTAAACGGTTTCCGTGTTCAGGTGCGTCAATCAGCGATGGCGCGAGTTGATGCTGCAATAGCGCCAGTTAGCGTCACTCTGGTACTAGAAAGCAAAATTCTAACAGCGTCGCCGGGTTGTTTAAATGGACCACTTCCTAAAACAACAATCACGGAGACTGCCATGCTCGATTTATTCAATGATCTGCTTTGGGGCAAGGTCCTGCTAGCCCTGCTGCTGATCGTCGGTATCGGCTTCACTATCGCTTCTCGTTTTGTTCAATTTCGCTACTTCACCCGCATGTTCCGTGTACTGGGTGCGAGCCAGGCGTTTCAGCGCGACAAACACGGACATTTGAGTTCTTTCCAGGCACTGGTGCTGTCGGTTGCCGGTCGAGTGGGCGGGGGCAATATCGCTGGCGTCGCCGTGGCCATTACCCTTGGTGGGCCGGGTGCGATTTTCTGGATGTGGATGGTTGGCCTGATGGGCATGGCCACCAGCTTCCTCGAGTGCTCTCTGGCGCAGGCTTACAAGCAGGCCGAGCCGGACGGCACCTACCGGGGTGGTCCGGCACACTACATTTCCAAAGGGTTGGGTCCGCGCTGGAAGTGGGTGGCGGCGGTTTATTCAGTTCTGCTGCTGATCACCTTCGGCTTCGGTTTCAATGCCCTGCAGTCCTATGCGGTTGCCACCTCGCTGAATGACGCTTTCAATATTCCGGTGTTCTACTCCGGCATTGGTCTGGCGATGATCGCGGGTCTGATCATCTTTGGTGGGGTC
>JBKBSI010000137.1:0-9007 GCA_046291745.1 Pseudomonas sp.
TGTGCTTTTACTTCCACTAGTAGCGGGTATTGGTACTCTATTGCTCGGTTATACTTGGTTTGACGCTAAAGATTTTTTTTATAACACCCTCATCGGCTTCCTCAACGTCGCCATTTTCGGAAATCTCTTCATTTTATTAATAGGGCTATCGGTTTGGTACTTCGGCCGCATCAACGAGCAGGGGGTAGTTCCACCCCGCTTCAACCGCCAACGCCGGGAGGTGTGCTTTATTCCTACAGGCGAAAGCAAAGCCTATATCGTACCTTGGGAGTCCCTCTCTGCCTGGACTACTGAAGCTCAAGGTGTAACCCAATACGGTGTCCAACGTCAGTTTGCCTTGGGTATCGGATTCCACCATAAAAGCAGTGGTCGCGACTGCGTTGTAGAATACCCCTACCCCGCCATCCCCCTGGCCGTCAGCGCCTGGGAAGCAATACGTGCTTACATGGAATACGAGGTTCATAGCCTTGAAGACATTCATGTAGCAGATGATCTTCACAAGCCCGGCGACCCTCCCTATGAGGGACGCCATACATTCCGAAACGCTCGCCTCCGCTTGCATCGACGCCACCGCAAGGGCGAGGTGGGCGGGTTAATGATATTTGGCTGGTACCTTTATCACATCATGACCCTCTGGACCCTGCCCGCCTATATCGCAGAACGAGAAGCTCTGTGGTTGCAGCGCCGCCGACAAACCGCAATTCCGGAAAAAATGGCGCAATGGTCGGAGCCTTTACCAGAGGACCAGTGGGCCAAGCCCAGTGAGCTGCTAAAGCGTCAGAGCGAGGCGGTAAAACGAATATGGTCCAAACAGCAACAAGTACCTATCGCTAGCGTTTTCGCTGAAGCAAGACATGAAGTTGGAGATGCTCCGGCTTAGTAAGTATTGAGCCTATCCGTTTGGGATAGTAAAGTCGTCAGCAATTGACAGCGACGATTTCCAACGACCTGAGCAGGTCAGGTACCGGATGAACAAGCGCAATCTGTTCGACGAAATGATGCAAGGCATCAATGAGATGGCGGCGCAGCGGGAGCAAAGATCATCTTGCGCCCCCAGACCTGAGCGTCGGCCAGCACATTTTACCGCGCGGTCTCGGCTGAGCTCAGATAAGCCTGCTGGTACAGGTCATAGATGTACTCCGCCTCTGCTCTTTCCATAAGCCTGGCACGCTCTTGACTACTGAGCTTTGACAGAATCCCCATCCTTTGCACTTGAACAGGTGGAACCGGTTCCTTTTTGTCATCACCCGTTGAGCTAATCGCTCCGTAGCCGAGCGCGCCCAAGCCCCCACCGAAAAGATAGTTTTTCATCTTCCCCAGGAAGGCGTTAAGATCAAGATTGACGATGCTCCCCTTTATGGCTCCAGCTGTGCCGCGAACGGCCAGCGTGCCGGCCTCTGCATCAATACTGATGTCAGCATTCACGCTCTTGAGCCGCTTCAGCAGGGAGTCGTAAAAAGAATCCGGGGCTCCACGCTCTGCAGAACGCGCAGCCATGCTCAAATCACGCTCAAGCAAGTTCAGGGCAGCACGCTGCGCTGCTGATGAAGTGATCGGCTGGCCGCTACTATCGAGGATGGTAATGTCCGTACTATCCAGTGAAATCTTTGCAACCAAGTCCGTGTACTGCGCGAGCAGGTCAATGGCTCGAGCATCTATATCGTCCGCCAGGTAGGTCGGCACACAGCTCCTGCAGGCCAGCATCATGGACTGCGTAAACCCTCTTCGCCCGTACTCTCTGATCAGCAGGTTCTCGAGCAATTCGGCAGCTTTCTCACGCTCGGCTGGTTGCATGTCGCGGCCAATCCTTACTGCTGCACGCTCAAACCCTTTATGGCGAGCGATAACCTGATGCTCCATCACCAAACCAGAGGGAACAGTTGACGAAGTCCCGTCCATAGATCGGAGCAGAACCTTTCCGATACTGCCCAGGGTCGAGGCCGCAGCCATCGGGCAAATGAGCAACAGCAAAACCATCCCTATTGTTTTCATAGATTCTCTCCCTGAATAACCCATTGGCACTAACAGCCTAGACAGTCCCTTTCAGAACAGTCAAACGGCCGCGCTCATCGTCGAGCCCGTGGCGGAACATCTGCAAACCCCGCTTCGCAACGATTTACCAAAAATGTCATGGAACCAACCCACACATTTCAGGCTCGTACCTGAGTCGGCGTGACACAGATGTCACGGAGGCTTCACACAGATGTCTTGGTTGGAGCGCATGCTGCGTCTCTGCAATAGAAATAGTGGCCTGTTTACGTATCAGGAACGATGAAATGACTGCGATGGTGAACTCTGCAATCCTGCCTGCTTTCCCGGCGTACAACGCCCTGCAGCAATCAGTTATCCAGCGAGCTCGGGGCTGGATTCTGCGGGATGCGCTGGTGCTGGATTGTGAAACCTGCGGCCTGAACGAGGCCGCAGAGATTATCGAGATCACCATCATGACCATGGGCGGCGTGTTGCTGTTCAACTCGCTGATCAAGCCCTTTCAACCTATCCCGGAAGAAAGCACTGCAGTGCACGGCATTACCGACGAGATGGTTGCCGATGCGCCAACCTGGCCAGAGGTGCATGACAAGATCTGGCAGGTGCTCAAGGGGCAACAGGTGCTGGCTTACAGTGCAGCGTTCGACTTTGGCCGTCTGGATGTAATGGCGCGGCTATATGGTCTGGAGTCCCCCGCCGTTACCTCACGCAGACCGGCCAGAATAGAGCTGTCGAACGGCACGACCTGGGAATGTGTGATGCATGCCTATGCACAACTCTGGCAAGAACCCACCACCAGCGCCCAGAGTGCTGACGGCTGGCGCTGGAAAGCCCTGACCGAGGCCTGTCGGGCGCAGCGGTTACCGGTTGGCAGAGCGCACAGAGCCTGGGAAGATTGCCTAATGACACAGGCCCTGGTCGGCACCATGGCGGCAGAGCCTGTTACGCGGGCCGGGGTGATTGGTTAGCGGCGCCGGGCTGCGTTTGCTGCGGGCACCGTTTGGATTCCCGCCTTCGCGGGAATGACGGAGGTGGGTGCGGGAATGTCGGGGTAGGCTAGCCCCGCCGCACCCCATCAGCCTCTCGCAGTCTCCCCTCCCGACGCCGCTTGGCAAGCATCTTCCAGACAAGCATGGGCAAGTGGATCGCGATCATCACGCTCACCAACACAAACCACAGCAACCGGATGCCGGTGGTGGTCAGGGTCTCTTTGACTGGACCGTAAGCCAATTCCGGATTCTGATTAAGCTGGTGATAGGCCCAGGTCACGTCTCTGCTGAAGTCCGGCGAAATGCTGTCAATCCAGAACAGCAAGCCCAGTGCCAGCAGCAGATGGAAGAAATGACTCCCCCAAAAAACCAGCGGCTGTTTCGCGATTTCCGCCTGCAGGGACAAGCGCGAGCCAACAGCGACGGCAGTGAAATCAGGCACTCTGACTTCCACTTCTACCCGCTCACCATTTAGCCGCCTGAACCGGTTCATCCAATGTGGCGGCACCGTGAAAGCCAGACGCCCACCAAGGATTGCCTGGTTGCTCGGTTGATTGGATTCGGTCGGATTGTCGGGTAGAAAAAGAACACCCTCGACACGATTGACCATCACCGGCTTGCGCCGATCCAGACTGGACCTGAAGAAGCCGCACGCCAATATGAAAAGCGCCAGCCCCACGAATAGCATAATCACCTGAATGGCGGGATTCGCCGCACCTATCGCAAAGGCCAAACAAGTAAAGGCCAGCAGATAGAAGAACGCCGACTTGAAACGGATACCCACGCCCGCACGCTCCAGTCTTTCTGCCCGCGTTTCCTCCCGCTGTGACAGTCTTCGTACCGCGTTCGGAGGCTCGTCGGCTTGCCCATTGTACTGATCAATAAAGGCTTGGCGTTCACTCGGGAACATGGGGCTGCCGCCGGCCGTCACCCATTTGAAACCAATAGGCTCCTCAATGACCCCAGGGAGTCCCTTAGCCCAAAGATCATGGCGGCGCTTGGCCGCAACCAGTTCGAAGCGATCGTTCAAGCGTACGACCACTGCAAAGTCACCGGCCAAAACTACTTCAGCGCGGTTAGCCCACAAATTCAGATGCCGCTCGGCATCATAGGGCAAGATGACCTCGACATTGCCGACCACAACATCCTCAATAATGTAATGCCAACCAGTCGGATCCTTGACGTTGTGATTATGAAGACGGAGAACCCCATGCAGAGCGTAAACCTTGCCGTCCTGAACCGGTACCACCGTCCTTAATAGCCACGGAACCTCCAACGGATCTGGCAACGCCTCCCTCTCCTCCCGAGTCAATTCTCTGATAGCAGGCCGGGAAGCCAGCACGCGAACTGGCTTTTGAGCAGACGCCAGCCTGCCCGCTCGATAGGTCTTCCAGCTCAAGATAAAGGTCGTGACAACAAGAACCATCAGCGTGATCTTGACCAATGTTACTAAGCTCATAAGCTTCCCTGCTGGTATTCACCCCGTCACTACAGATTGGCTGGCAACGGTAATGATGGTGTCGTTGTAGAGCCAGTTACAGCGAAAAAACCATAAAGATCACCGCCCCCAGCACTGCAAAAAACAACACATACAACGGCCAGCGTGGACCGCCTTTCAGGGGTTCCGGGGTGGGTGGTGCGGCCGCTACGGGGCGTGCTTTTGTCTCTTTGGAGGCAGGAACGCTGTGGTCCGGGCTTGCCGGCCCGGATGCGGTTGCTACGGCTTGGGCAGCGGTGGCTTCACTGGCGGCAATTTCGGCCTCGGTAGCGGCCTCTGGCAGCGTCGGCGGCCTGGTGGCCCAGCGGTCATATAGCGCTTGCAGGCGCGGCTTCAGGTCGTCACGGTGAAATACCTGTGCGTTTAATTCCTCGGGCATCAGGAGCAGATCCTTCAACCCGCTGACCATCCATTTATCGGGATAGTCGCCCGCATGCGGGTGGGCTGGGTTGAGGGCAGTCAGGGTCCAGTGCTGACCATCGCAATAATGCGATGGGTCGGTCGGCTTCGCGTCGGTGGTAAAGGAAAGCAGTTGGGATTCGATAAGCGTTTTGCCCATCTCCTTGGTGTGCTGAATCGTGGAGTAGGCAAAAAACCGGAGCATATCCGCGTCGATTATCAACCGCTGACCAGCCCAGTTCAAAAGCACCCCTTGGCTGTTACAAAACAGCGCCAACTGTTGCAATGTGGCGCTGATAAAAACCCTCTCAACGCCTCGCTCCTGCAACATATCCTCGCTAAACAGCTGATCCAGCTCGTCGGTATCATGGGACGCAAACAGAAGCACTCGCTGGTCCTCTTCCACCACGACAGGAGCAACTTTCCCCTGCGCGTCGCGAGCAAAAATTGCATGCAACACCCTGTGTTGCCATTGACTGAGCAGCTCGGCTCTACCGTGGGATTTTGCAAGGGAAATGAATTGTTCTGAGGGATGCATGGGATGTCCTTATCCGGAAAGGGTTGAGCGAGAGCAATGGGCCCGGGAATATAGCCCAAAGCCAGTACCGAGTGCCACGTCGGGTAGTATTAATGCGACGGGGGTCTCAGTTGGGAATTGGCCTTGGTCTATCGGAATCTATCGGCCCATACCGAGTCCTCGCCTGAACAGGCCACAAGCAAGGCATCACCCAGCATCAACCCAGGAGGCAGACGATGGCGCATGATCCGTTATCACCGCGCAACACCGGCAGCATCCACAGCAGCGACTCAAGCAGCATCCCCAAGACCATGGCAGCCATGTTGCTCACCGGCCACGGTGGCGTGGACAAGCTGCACTACCGCCCCGACCACCCTACCCCTCGACCCGCCAGCGGCGAGGTGCTGGTGCAGGTCACCGCGACGGCCAAGAACAACACAGACCGCAAGGCCCGCGAAGGGTTGTACCCGACCAAGGACAAAACCGAAACCACCTCCTTCCAGATGGGCGGCAGCCCTACCCTGAGCTTTCCGCGTATTCAAGGCGCCGACGTGGTCGGCCGCGTGGTGGCTGTGGGTGATGGGGTAGATCCCGGGCGTATCGGCGAACGTGGGCTGCTGGACTTCAATCTGTATGCCACCGAGCGCCGCGATCTGAACCTGACGCCCGACTACTACGGCCACGGCGCCGACGGCGGTTATGCCGAGTACATTGCCGTGCCGTCCAAGCAGTTCCATCACATCGCCAATCCCGATCTGAGCGACGCCGAACTGGCCAGCATGGGCATGTGCTCCTACCAGACCGCACTGCACATGCTCACTGCGGCAAATATCCAGGCGGGTGAGCGGGTTCTGGTCACCGGCGCCAGCGGCGGCGTGGGTACCGCGCTGATTCAGTTGTGCCGCCTGATGGGCGCCATACCCTACGCATTAAGCCAGCGCGACAAGACCCAGCCTTTGCTCGACCTCGGCGCAGAAGCAGTGCTCGACCGTAGCCAGATGCAGGACTTCAGCACGCAGGTCAGCGCCCTCACCGGCGGCAAACCGCTGGATGCAGTCATGGACCTGATTGGCGGCGAGATGACCGACCTGTTTATCGACAGCATGATCTTCGACATGAACAGCCGCACCAGCTACCCGCGCCTGAGCATCGCCGGCGCCAGCGGCGGCAATATCAGCGAGATCATGTGGACGCGCATCTACCTCTACCAGGTACAGATCTTCGGCGTCTCCCACGGCACCCGTGAAGAGGCCGAACAGTTGATCGCCTGGATCCGCAGCGGCGAACTCAAACCCGTGCTGCACGCCGCCTTCAAACTGTCCGAACTGCACCGCGCCGAGCACTACTTCATGCAGCGCAGCAGCCACTACCTGGGCAAGATCGTCATAGTGCCCGACAGCCAATGGCAACAACACGGCGCGCCCTACGCCCTGCCGGAGAGCCCATGAATAACGAACTGACCATCCAACTGATCGACACCCACGCCGGTGGCGACGTCAGCCGCATCGTGATCGGCGGCATCAAGCCACTGCCCGGCAGCAGCGTCCGCGAGCAGATGCACTACCTGCGCGACGACGCCGACGGCCTGCGCAAACTGCTGCTCAACGAGCCCTACGGGATACCGGAAATGTCCGTCGACCTGATCGTCCCCGCAGCCCTGCCCGAGGCGCAGGCCGGTTACATCATCATGGAGGTCATGGGTTACCCGATCTACTCCGGCTCCAACACCCTGTGCACCGCCACCGCCCTGCTCGAAAGCGGCCTGGTGCCGAAGCAGGAAGGTCGTCAGCGCTTTGCCCTGGAATCGCCCGCCGGGCTGGTGCAGATCGAAGCCATGGTGCGCAATGACGTAGTCGAATCCGTCACCTGTGAAGGCCTGCCCAGCTATATCCACACGCACAACGCCAGCATCAACGTACCCGGCATCGGCAATGTGAACTACAGCGTCGCCTACAGCGGCGGCTTCTATGCGTTAGTGGATGCGACCGAGCTGGGCTTTGCCCTCACCCGGGAGGAAGAACGCGCACTGAACGACTGTGCCTACGCCATAGTCGAGGCCCTGCAGGCAGAACGCGGCTTCTCGCACCACACACTGGGCGACGTCGGGCCGCTGCCGTTTTTGCATTTCATGGGCCCGGTGGAGCAGGTCGCCGACCACTTCTACCGCTCGCGCTCTACCACCTACGTACACCCCGGCTTCATCTGCCGCAGCCCCACCGGCACCGGCACTTCCGCCCGCCTTGCGCTAATGCACCACGAAGGGCGCATAACGGTGGGTGACCGACTGGAGACCGTATCGCTGAGGGAGACGGGGTTTATTGGGGAGATGACAGGCGTTCGCCAGGTCGAAGAGCACCAGATGGTGGAAAACACCATCACCGGCCGCAGCTACGTGCTGGCCAGGTCAGAGATCGTCATAAACTGCGATGATCCGATGGTGGAGTGTGGTGGGTTGCGGCATATTTTGACGGCGGGATGAGTTAGCACCAGCCCCCTGGGAGTGTCGAGTTCCACCTCGACACAGATGTGAGCTGCGGCTCCGCTGGCCGAGGTGGAACTTGGCCCTCCCGGGGAGACCAAACCCATTCGCGGCGGGGCCGCCGCTCCTACCAAACCCCAATAGCAACACCCCACCTGGTGGGAGCGGTCGCCTGACCGCGAAGCAGGATGCTCGGAGCCAAACCCCTTTCGCGGTCAAGCCCTGGGCTCGCACCAGAACCGCACCTTGCACCCAACCGGTGGGAGCGGCGGCCTCGCCGCGAAGGGGCTCTCCCAAACCAACCGCGCGCGCCTTACTACATTAGAAACCGGGGCGCGACGGATCCGCCGTTGAGGCTGTGCTTTACCTGCTTGATCAGCAGGGGGATTTCACTGGTCAAATACGCCCAGAATCTATCGTCATTAACCGTGCCTGCAACCAATTGCGCAGGCAGAAATCGCTGCATTTCCTTGCGAAAGTCTTTCTTGGTCTGCTCATCCCTGACCAGCGATTCGGCCCGTGCTTGCGCGCTGTCAAGAAAGATCTGAACCGTGACCTGATGATCCTTGAGCTTGGCCGGGATCAGTTCCAAAGCAGGTTCAACACCTTGTTGCTTCAGCCACAGCAAATCCCACAGATCACGGTTCTTGATACGCCCCCGTCTCAGAGCAAACGCGACCATCTTGTCGGCATAGACCTCTTCCAGAGCCTCCGCATTCAAAATCAAACCCTGGGTCCCCATGTCCACGCCATAAGGGTTTAGCAGCACTTTGGGTTGGCTCATGTAGCTGGGAATGGCGCATACATCGATATTGATTCGCTGGGCCGGAAGGTGCCTGGCCTCGGGCCGGATCTGCACTTTCAGCTTCCATGTATCTACGTTACCGGATTCCTTCTGCGGCTCACTGACCGTCACATTCAGCCCGTATTTGGTTTCCAGGCGCGCAGTCAGGATCGGCTTCAACTGAGCCAGATCCGTTCGATCAAAATCGGCGCCGCCGGTAAACTCCAGATCTTCGCCCAATCCGCTGGCCGAGGTAGAACTCGGCCCTCCCGGGGAGACCAACCCCTGTTCGCGGCGGGGCCGCCGCTCCTACCAAACCCTCTTCGCGGTCAAGCCCGCTCCTACTGTATAC
>JBKBSI010000138.1:0-9004 GCA_046291745.1 Pseudomonas sp.
ATAAAAATGCCACCGTAGTGCTGCAGCCATGCGGGCAACTCGATGTTATGCCGGAGATCCGGCTTCAACTCCAGTGCGCCAGTGGCGTCGATCTTTACATTGGCGTTCATGGGCAAATCCCTCATCAAATCAGACGTCATATTCAGCTCAAGGCCTTGATAGCCAGGCTATCCAGGTAGGCCTTGGGATTTTCCGGATCGAAGACCTTGCCATCGAAAAAGGTCTCGACACCGCGCGAAGTCGAAGTTGGTATTTGCTCGGCTGGCACACCCAGGCTGGTGGCTGCGGCACGCCACAGATCCTCACGGTTGACCTGGTCGACCAGCGCATCCATATCCAGATCCTGCGGCAGATAGCCCCAGCGAATATCTTCAGTCAGGAACCACTTGTCATGGCTCTTGTAGGGGTAGGAGGCGTTATCATTCCAGTAACGCATCTGATAAGGGCTGTTTTCCACCACCTTGCCGTTGCCGTAGTCGAAGTTGCCTTTCATGCGCTCTACCACGTCATCGAAGGGTGCATTGATCCAACGGCGCTTGGCGCAGATCTTCGCCACCTCTTCACGATTGGCTGGATCCTCGCAGTACATCTGCGCTTCCATTACCGCCTTGAGCAGCGCCTGGGTCGCGTTGGGGTTGGCATCTACCCAGTCGGCGCGCATGCCCAGCGCCTTCTCCGGGTGGTTGTGCCACAACTCGCTAGTGGTCAGCGCGGTATAGCCGATTTTCTGGTTGATCAACTGCTCGTTCCAGGGCTCGCACACGCAGAAGGTATCCATGCTGCCGACCTTCATGTTGGCGACCATCTGCGCCGGTGGCACAACGATGGTGGAAATGTCCCTATTCGGGTCGATTCCGCCCGCCGCCAGCCAGTAGCGGATCCACAGGTCGTGGGTACCGCCAGGAAAGGTCATGGCCGCATTGACTGCTTTGCCAGAGGCTCTTTTCTCCGCCAGAGCGGCCTTGAAGGGCTCGCTATCCACGCCCAGCTTCAGGTCCATATACTCCTGACCCACCGAAATGCACTGCCCACCCAAATTGAGGCGCGCGATAATGTACATCGGGGTGGGGATATTGTTGGCCGTCATGGCCCCAGTGCTGATCAGATAGGGCATGGGCGTAAGGATGTGCGCGCCATCAATGCCATTACGGGCTGAGCCCAGCACCAGGTTATCTCGGGTGGTACCCCAGGAAGACTGCTTGAGCACTTCCACGCCGGTCATACCGTGCTTGGCGAAGAAGCCCTTCTCGTCGGCGACAAAGAGTGGTGCGGCATCGGTCAATGCAATAAAGCCGAGCTTCGCCTTGGTGGTTTCCAGCCCGTCGGTTCCCGCTGCCCAGGCTCCGGAGCGCACACCTGCGGGCACCGAACTGTAAAGCGCGACGCCACTGGCCGCAGCAATGGAATACTTGAGAAAATCCCGACGCTTTAAAGAGCCCGGGCTGCGTTTTGCGTCTTTGATTGTCTTGTCGTCCATTGATCATTCCCCTTAAAAAAAACACAAAAAAAACGGCGTGCACTCATGTTCCGAAACCGATTTCGAAATCATGGTGGACGCCGTTGCCCATATTCATATGTGGAGGCCAGTCAACAACTCAGGCCTGATCATGCAAAGCAGAATACGTGCCAATTTAAAAAAAGGATTAAAAACCAAGGTCATGCGACGGCAGCGGATCTCGCTCCGGTTGATGCCGGAGCAAACACGCACGTTATCAGGGCAATTGTTGGAGAAATGCTCGGCGCGGGTGCACAGAGCGGCTGTAATCGATCAGGAGGGGCCAGCCTGCTTGCCACGCAGCAGGTCGGCGTAGTTGAGCAGGGTCTGGGCTACATCGGCCAGGCGCTGGCTACGCTCCATAGCGGCGTTTTGCAGCATGCGATAGGCTTCGTCTTCCTTGAGCCCATGCTGCGCCATCAATAGGCTTTTGGCCCGATCGATAAGCCTGCGGTCGCTCAACGAGCGTCGAGCCTCTTCCAACTGGCCGCTCAACTCCTGCAATCGCACGCTCTGGGCGTGCAATACATCCAATACCGAACGATTGAGCTGGCTGCCCATATTGTCGGCGGGAACCGAATCCAGCTCGGTAGCCTGGACGTTGAACAACCGCGCTGCTGGCTCGCCCGCCTGCTCATCCATCTGCGCCAAACGCTTGAGTAGCGCCCGGTGATTTTCCAGATCGGCCTGCGCCTGGGTAATTTTGCTCTGGCACAGGGCATGCAGCCTGGCGGTCATGCGGTCCTCCAGTTGCTTCATCACGTCGATACGCTGACTTGCCAGCTCGAACCAGACCTCAGCCAGGGCAGAGGCAATGCGACTGGTCTCCGAGGACCGCAGCGCCACTTGGCGCAGACGCGCAAGCTCAGCCATAAGCTGATCCGAACACAATTGATTCCAGTCCTCTAGCAAGCCCACCTCGGCATGCTCGGCAAAGCTCTCGAAACAGCGCTTCTGCGCGTCCGCCAGGTAGCCCAAACGATCACGCGACTGACTATCGAAAAAACCCGCAGTAAAACCTGCCACCCCTGCGGCGCGCTCCTGACCCGCCAGTTCCTTGCCCTGCATAAAGTTGAATAGTGCGACCAGATTACGCGTGACCTGCGGGTCGACTGCCGTATCAGCGGCCTCGAACACAACACTGAGCAAACCGCCGATAGGTCGGGTAAAAGCTCGGGTAGATTCTAGCGGTGTCAGCTCCTGAGCACGGATGCGCCGCCGTAACTCGGGGAAACCCTCCATGCAATGCAGCACGTAGGCGATGCGGTTGAACAGCCGTGCCTTGTCTGCACCGCAACTGGACTCCAGATCCATGCGGCTGAAGCAGTCAGTCACCAGCCGCTCCATCGCCACACTGTCCGCAGTCAGCTCATCCAGACCGCTGCGATAGCGCTGCTCATGACTGCCAAGAAAGATATTTGAAAAGCCGCGCTCGCGCTGCAATGCATGGATCAGGCGACTGACCCCCGCCACCAGCTCACAGGTCAGTTCCAGCGCGCGCAAACCGTGCATCTCGCTGCGCCTGGCGGCGAGCGTGAAATCCAGTGCCGTAGACATGGCTGCACTCCCAGTTTGCCCGTGAACTGTTTGCGAGTGAATCTGTTTGCCGAGCGAAGAGGCTCGACCTCACAGCAGCCAAGCAATACTTGTGCCGTAACCAGGGGCGTACTGAATAATCTCTGCTACGCGTCCGGTTGACGCTTACCGAAGATATGAAAGCGCGAGCCCTGCCCCAAGGCCTCGTAGGGTTCGGCCAGGCGCGACTGCAGCAGAGCCTGGGAACCGACGCGGGTGCGCTCTATCTGCTCCCAAAGCTGGTCACGCAGGGCCACCTGGGTAGCCAGCAGCTCAGCATTGATCTGCTCGTGCTTGTGCTCCCGCAGGGCCAACTCTTCAGCCTTGAGCAAGGCAAAATCGGTCACCACTATGGTCCCCGCCGCAGTAATAAAGGCCACGCCTCCAGCAACCAGAGCACCGGGGCCACTGGGTGCAGTCACCGCAGCGGCGCTGCCACCAGCGCTGATGGCCATGGCCATGCGCGGGGCCAGACGCACCACGAAACCGGCCATGACCCGTCTTGCTCCCTGCACCGCGGACAAACTCATCAGCCGTGGCACCAGTGCCCGCCGCGCTACCAGTGCAAAGGCACCCGCTCCAGCAGCCAGGGACGCCTGCGAACTGACCTGCCAGCGCGCCAGATCCTCCTCGCTGGGTTGAAAGGCCAGGGTCAGAGCGCGGTCGATATCCAGGGTATGTTCGATCTGCGGCAAATCCCCCGCAACCGAGGTCTGGCGATCAGCGTAAAGGCTCTGCAACTGTGAGCGCAGCCCCTGACTCTGGGCCCCGAGAACACGCTGGAGTTCAGCAGTCATGGCCGGCTCCAGCTTGCTGAAACGCGCATCGAGGCCGGAGCGGTCGATCAGCTCGGCGCTCATGCGCTGCTGCAGATACCCATCCAGATCACCGCTGACCGCATGGAAAAGTCGACTGTAAGAACCCGGCATCGAGTAATACCAGTCCAGGTAGCCCGGCACCGCCTGGTGAGCCAGAGCAAAGCTTTCGTCCAGCCAGCGCTCCAGCCATTGGCGCATATGCAGCTCCATGGACTCGGCATGCTGATCGCTTAGCCGCGCCAGGTCGGTGTTGAATGCCTCAAGGGTCTGACCATCGAGCAGCAGTTGCTGATTATTGATAAGTACCGCAAACAGCTGGTTGTCGGCGGTACGCTGCTGAAGGTAGCGCACACCCGCAGTCAGCGCGGCAAACAGCAGGCTGATCAGGATTACGCTGATCAGCAGCGTACGTGCAGAGTGGGACTTGCCGGATGTCATGCGCAGTCCTCCTATGGGACGGCTAGTCAGTAGCCATATCGGTGCGGGCCCGCAATGTGGCGACACCTACCAATAACCGGGTCCAGGCCCAGATAAAGGCACCACCACCGACCAGCAACAGGCTCCAGGCCAATACCCCCAGTGTACCACTGGCATCCCGATCGCCCAGCGCATTCTGCAGGGACCATTGCAAAGTGATGTCGAACAACTGGTAGCTGCGCTGCAACAGGGAAAGTAACGGCAAACTGCTGTACTGACCAGGCAGGTTAGCGGCAAGCGCCTGCGCCAGCCCCATGCCACGCATATCCGGCTGGGATAGATTCAACATCACCAGCAAATAACCCACTACCAGAACTCCAGCAGCCATCGGCACCAGCAGACGCCGCGTCAGTGCCGCGCGCAATTGCGGTTTCGCATGATCGCGTAGAGCACTTGCCAGACATGCTTCGAGCATCCATAAAAGCGCCAGGGAGGACGCCAGCAGCAGCCATAGCCAGGATTCCAGTTGCAACAGCCTGACCAGCATGAACAACGCCAGCAGCGCTGCCAGCAGCAGATGCCAGGACAGCATCACCAGCCCACCACGCAGCAAGCGATGCCAACGAGAACCCACCAGCAGGTACTGTTCCAACCAGGCCCGCCGCCGCAGCCGCGCAGCCTCGAGACTACTGCTCAGAATCAACCAACTGGCGAGCACCCACAGTGGTAGAAACAGCCAACCCTGCAGCGGATCAGACAGCATTGTCCAGCCGAACAAGGCGGCCAGTATCAGGCAGCGCAACAGTATCAGCATGCTCTGAGACGCCCATGCCCAGGCCATCTAGCCTCCACTTCCGTCTCGGCATTGAAACAAAACCAGGCTAAATATGGTGAAGATTTGAATAAGTTGAACAAAACGCGCTGACTCCTCTCGACCCCTGTCAAGGGAAGAGTTATAACAAGATTTGACCAAGGACCCATAGCAGAGGCTGTGATGAGCAACAAGGTTAATGCACTGGCTGTTGCCAGCCATCTCTCGCTCCTGACCCGCGCACTCTCGATAGAGCCCGATGATCAACGCATTCTCGAGCAGGTCGTCGAGTCCGCGATGGATCTGCTCAACAGCGACGGCGGTACTCTTTATACCTACAAGGACGGCATGCTGCACTTCAACGTGTTGCGTAATCGCAGCCTTGGCCTGCGCAACGAGACTACCGACGTACCGCCGATACCCCTGCGCGATGAAAGCGGCAACCTGTCAGATCTGGTAGTAGTGCGCACCCTGGTCGACCAGTGCACCATCATCGTCAATGATGCCTATCAGGACCAACGCTTTGACTTCTCCGGAACCCGCCGGTTCGACACCCAGCTTGGCTATCACTCGAAGTCTTTTCTCTGCGTGCCTCTCAAGGATCACGAAGATCAGGTCATAGGTGTACTGCAACTGATCAACGCGCTCGACAGCCAGGGCCAGGTCATTCCTTTCCACGCCGAACACCAATCGCTGCTCGAATCATTGGGCGCCATCGCTGCCACCATATTGACCCAGCGCGAACTGATAGAGGCCCAGAAGAATCTGTTCGAGTCTTTCATCAAGCTGATTGCTGAAGCCATCGACCACAAGTCACCGGTGACCGGGCGCCACTGCCAAAAGGTCCCGGAAATTGCCATGCTACTGGCAAAAGCCGTGTGCCTGGCAAACGAAGGGGAATATGCGGAGCTGAACTTCAACGAGCAGGAACTCTACGAACTGAAGATTGCCGCCTGGCTACATGACTGCGGCAAGATCACCACTCCCGAATCGATCATCGAGAAGAGTGCCAAGCTGGAAAAGGTATTTGACTGCATGGAGCTGATTGCCAGCCGCGCGCGCGAATACCAGCAGGCTCTGCTGATCAAGGTATTGCAGGACAGCCCTGGCGACCCAGAGGCGATGGCCGCCTGCATTGCTCAACACCAGGAAATAGAAGCCGACCTGAGCTTTCTGCGCCAGGTCAACCAGGGCAGCGAGTTTGTCGACCAGGCCGACATTGAGCGCATACAGAGCCTTGGGCAGGTGCAATGGCAAGATACCAATGGCCAGGTGCACAAATTGCTGGACGAGGAGCAGGTCCGTAGCCTGTCAATCAGTCGCGGCACCCTGCTGCCCGAGGAAATGCAGATCATGCGCGATCACATCGTCGTGACCAATCGCATGCTGCACTCCCTGCACTACCCCCGCTACCTGCAGAATGTGCCAGACATCGCCGGCAATCACCACGAACACCTTGACGGTGGCGGATACCCGCGCGGACTAAACGCCGAGCAGATGTCCGTGCGTGACCGTATCATGTGCATAGCCGATATTTTCGAAGCGCTCACGGCACCGGATCGCCCCTACAAACAGGGCATGAAGCTATCCCAAGCGCTCAATATCATCGGCCGCAATGTCGCAGCAGGCAAGCTGGATGCTGAACTCTTCACGCTGTTCGTGCGTCAAGGTACTTATCGCGAGTACGCCGAGCAATACATGCCTGCGCACCAGATTGACGAACCTGATTTTGACACCCTGCCGGGACTACTGCGCTAAAGCGGGTTACTTGCTCTGGTGGTCGAAAACACCATCCCAGTCCGCTGGCAGCGGAGTTTCGGAGAGGTGCTTGATGCGCTGCTGATAGAGCCCTGACACCTTATCCTCTGGGCGCTGAGCCAGGCACTCGGCAAAACCCGCGGCGGCGGCCTGCCACTGCTGCTGACGGTAGGCCTGTAGCGCAACCTGATATTTCTCCAGCCAGGCCAGGTCCTCATTGCTCAAGGCAGTTGCCATCCCCATCGGCTGAAACACCCCGACAGGCTTGGCCTTGCCCTTGACCCTTACCCTGTCGACCTCACGGTAGACATAATCTGAAGCCTGCTGGGACACCGACTCACTGACCAACAGTTGTACGCCGTAATACTTGGTCAAACCCTCGAGTCGCGACCCCAGATTCACCGTATCGCCCATCACCGTGTAGGCCACCCGGAAACTGGAGCCCATGTTGCCTACACTCATCTGCCCAGCGCTCAGGCCAACGCCAATACTCAGGCTGGGCAGGCCTTCGGCTTGCAACGCCTGATTGATTCCGGGTAGCGCTTCGAGCATTGCCAATGCCGCTTGCAGCGCATGCCGGGCATGCTCTGGATCGTTTAGCGGAGCACCCCAGAAAGCCATCACCGCATCGCCTATGTACTTGTCGATGGTTCCCTGATGCCGATGAATGATGGCCGTCATGCCACTGAGGTACAGATTGATCAGGCGAGCCAATTGCGTCGCGGAGAGGTTCTCGGACAGGGAGGTAAAATCCCTTATATCCGAGAACAGTACGGTCATTTCCCGGTCCTCACCCTCAAGGTGAATGGCCTGCCCACTCTCCTGCAACTGCCGGACTATCTCAGGTGGAACATACTGGCCAAATACCCGGGCCAGATTGTGACGATTGCGCACCTCGAGAAAAAAGCCCGCAGTTTGCAGCAACATGAACAGCAGCGTTATCAGCAGTAGCGGCGTAGCCAGGGGCAGCACCCACTGATACTGGGTGAAGGCATAGAGGTTGAAGGTCACCACCACCACCAACAGAAACAGTGACAGCAGACTACCCGACAGAACCGAGAGATAGGGCAACAGCAGCGATAGCAGCAGACCGCAGAACAACAGTGCCAACAGCTCCAGAGACTGGACAAAGTCCGGCTCGTACAGGAAGCGTTGGTCAAGCATCGCCGAAAGTATATTGGCGTGAACCTCTACCCCCGGATAAAGATGTCCCACCGACGTAGTTCGCAGATCCATCAACCCGCCCGCCGATGTGCCGAGTATGGCAATGGCCCCACTGAGCAACGCGGGATCGGCCGAACCATCCAGCAGATCAGAGGCAGAAATATAGGGAAAGCTGCCGACCCCGCCGCGGTAGGGAATCAACATCGCCCCACGGGGATCCACCGGAATATGCAGCCCGGCTGCGTCCAGTGCGGTAAGCACCTGATAACGCCCAGCAATATCGGATTCGACCACGGGCCGAACATCCTTGCTGAGTACCAATGCCTGCCACAGCGCCAGGGCGAGTGACGGGTAAAGATCGCCCTGGTAAAACTGCAGCAACGGCGTGCGCCGATAGACGCCATCCAGATCAACCAGAGGATTATCGAAAAATCCGGCTTCAGCGTGCTGGGCCAATTCCGGGAGGTTGGCTACGTAACCCTTGGGCCTTGGCACAGGCGCATTCTCCGGCAGCTCGCCTTGCAGCGTTACCGGTGCTCCCAGCGCACCCATGCGTATCCTGGCGTCCATCTGATCGAACATCATGCTCAGTACTACTGGATGCTCAGCAAGTCGCTCACTCAAGGCCGCGTCACCGGACATGGCCGCCAGCGCGGCTACTTCCTCCAGACCACCGCCATCTCGCAACAACTGCTGAACATCACTCAGCTCGATCCGCGTGTAGGACTCCGAAAACAGCACATCGAATCCGAGCAATGCGACCTGATACTGATCAAACAGAACGTCCACCAGTTCGGCAATCTTGCCGCGCGACCAGGGCCAGCGACCAATACTGGCCAGCGACTTCTCATCCACATCTATGATCACAACCCGCGGATCCTGCTGCTCCTGAAGGCTGAAGTTCAAGCGCTGGTCATACAGCGCCAGTTCAATCTTCTGCAGCAAAGTCGGCCGCAAGCCGCTGGC
>JBKBSI010000139.1:0-8892 GCA_046291745.1 Pseudomonas sp.
TGTCATGATTGGGCCAGAGGTCGGCACCGGTTTCCGCTGCCAGGGACTTGAGCTTGCGAATACTTTCGCAGGCCAGATCCTCCCGGTCCCGCCAGCACAGGCCCGGCGCGACTTCGTCATCAATATTTTCCTGCAAGTCGGCCGCATCACCAGCCAGAATCACTGGCGCACCCTGGGGCAGTTGAATCATCAGCGACATATGCCCAGCGGTGTGGCCGGGTGTATTGATCGCGCGCAAGCCGGGCAGCAGGTCATACTCGTCCTGCTGTAAACGCCAACGGATGTCACCGGCAAAGTCATCGGCGAAATAGGCATCATCTGCGGGCTCGCGTGCGGCCATCAGTTCGTCCTCATGCACGTGCACCTCCGCACCGCATAGTTCACAAAGGCCACCAGCGTGGTCGAAATGCAGATGGCTGAGAAAAACCAGGTCGATGTCCTGCGGGCCAAGCCCCATACGTGCCAGATGGGCGCCAAGGCGCTGCTGCTCGTCCATCTGCGGCGCCCCCATGGGGAAATCGTCCGGGTTATACCAGCGCTGACGCGCCTGGGGATCGGCGAGCTTGTGGTAATCGCAACCGACGTCGAACAGCACGCGACCCTGACGCGTCTCGATCAGATAGGCCAGAATCGGTGCTTCGATGGTAGTACCCAAGCCGCGACCGCGAGTGGAGTAGGACTTGTCATAACGATGCGTCGCCGTCAGCAGCGGCCATAACCCCAGTACATCTGTCATGCGGCCCCCAGCTTGAATTCGTAGCGCACCGCCGCAGCAATGCCATCAACTATATCCCCGGCCATGCGCGCGCCCTTTTCAGCGGTTGAGCCACGCGCCGAGGACAGCACGCCAGAGGGCGGCACCCATTCGGTGCGGGTCGGGTACATGTCGTAGGGCGGAAAGTCCGCGGGCAGATCATCTGGAATCTGCTCCAGGGCGACCATCTGCGGGTGGTAGTGCAGCATAAGTGAGGTTTCAATCACCGCCGCGTGCTCCAGCGCGAACCCGGGAAAGCCATCGGGGAAGATATCGGCCAGGGTCTGCTCCTGGCAGAAATCCCAGTGCTCCAGACGCATGACCTCCAGGTCGCAATCGCGGCCCAGCTCGCGCAGGGCAAGTTGAATGCCTTCGGCGACGAACCACTGGTTCTCGTAGTGCCCAAGCACCAGCACCAGGCGTTTTACCCCGTGGCGTGCAAACTCGCGCACGGCGTCCTGCACCAGCGCACTCAGGGTGCCGCCGTCCAGGCTGGTGGTACCGCAAAAATGCTGCCCGCCGCCGCATTTGGGCTGAGACTTGTAGCCGTAGGCCAGAGCTGGCGCGACCAGGCCGCCGAGCTGCCTGGCAACATCGGCACTGATCGCCGTGGACAACAGCGCATCGGTACCCAGAGGCAAATGCGGACCGTGTTGCTCGGTAGCTCCGCAGGGCAGAAACACCACAGCTCCAGCCTCAACACGCTGTTGGTATTCCACCCAACTGATCTGATCCATAAAGGGATTGCTCATCGTCCCGAACTCCTTATCAGTGCATTATTTCGCCGTGACTGACCACCAGCGCCTGGCCGGTTATTGCCTGGGCCAACGGGCTACCAAGAAACAGAAAAGTCCCGGCCAGTTGCGCCGGGGTCAGCAGCTCGGGCACCACCTGACCGGCGAGAATCTGCGCCAGTTCCTGCTCTTCGCTACGGCCACTGGCCTGAGCCATGCTGCGCAGCGAAGCCATCGCTGCATCGGTGGCGACCCAGCCAGGGCAGACCGCATTCACGCGAATCCGCCGCGCTCCCAGTTCCCAGGCCAGTGAACGGGTCAGGCCGATAATCGCGTGCTTGCTGGCACAGTAGGCCGAGAACCCCGCCACCGCGCTCAACCCCCAGATGGAGCTCTGGTTGATAATGCTGCCGCCATCGCGCATCAGCGGTAGCAGGGCACGGGTCAGGCGCACCATGCTCACCACGTTGTTATCCAGTTGCGCCTGCCAACGCCCATTGGCATCTGCGTCGCTGTCCAGTAGCGGTGTCGGCAGCTCCATACCGGCATTGTTGATCAGCACGTCGATGGATCTGCCGTCCGCCCGCAGGGCATCGGCGCACCCCGATACCTGGTCATCCTGATTCAGGTCAACGGGCCAGGCTTGCACCTGCACATGGGCACCCAACTGCTCACAGACCAGTGCCAGGGCCTCGGCATTGCGATCAAGCAGCAACAGGTGCGCGCCCTGGGCAGCAAAAGCTTCGGCCAGGCCCTTGCCGATGCCGCTGGCGGCGCCACTGATGACCACGCAGCGATCTCGATAATCGAGGCTCTGCATGGCTAGACCGCCGTCAGAAAGGACACACCCACGGCGCCGTAAAAGCCCTCGGCGCGCTTGGGCCCGTCACCGAAGTGCCCGTAGTCGTCGTCGGTCACCCGACGCAGGCGATAGCGATGAAAACTGCCGACCAGCTCACGCATGGGCACCACCTGGCGATAGCCGTCGCTATAAAGCTGTGCATGCAGGGCCGGCAGGCGATACCAGGGGGCCACCGGCTTCTCATGGTGGGCGTTGTGATAGGTAAAGTTGAGCACCAACAGGTTCAGCCAGGGCCAGCGCAGCGACACCAGGTTGCTGAAGGTGTTCTGCTGCTCGTAGGCGCGGTCACGCAGCTTGTCCTCTGGAATGGCGCCGTCCTCCTCCAGTACAGCGAAGGCGTCGTAGGTGTGCTGGTAGGCATCAGTAAAGCGCAGCACCGTGATCATGATCAGCCAGGCCAGCGCATAGAGCACCAGCGCCAGTGGCGACAACCAGCCCAGCAACGCAAAGGCCAGCAGGCGGATGACCAGCACCCGAGCGACCACACCGCGGCGCGCGCGCTGCTTCTCGTTGCTGCTGATAAAGGGCAGCAGGACCACGTAGCCATGCAGCAGCAGCTCTACGGCGGGAATATAGGCCCATTCCAGCGCCAGGATAATCTTGCGCACCCAGCCCGGCAGGCCGTTGATAAACACCTTGCTGTCGAAGGTCAGCACGTCGGCGCGGTCGACATGGTGACGCATGTGCTTGCGCCGCAGATCCTGAAATTCCGCATAGCAGCCACCGGTCATCCAACTGAACAGTTGCCCGACCCAGGCGTTGTGTTTTGGCACACTGAAGATAGTGCCGTGGGCAAACTCGTGCATCAGGTAGGCACCGATGATCATCGCGTGGGCCAGCAGCAGGGTGCCAGCCGCCTTCAGCAACCAGGCATCGGCAAACAACAGGCTGAGCCCCAACACATAACCGACAAGGCTGTAGGTCATGGCCAACGTATTAGGCAGCAGTCCATCGGCGTAACGGAAAAGGGGTTTGGACTTGGACATGGGTCCTCCGGTTGACAGCCCGCTCGATACCGCTGGCTAGCGGCCACTGCGGGCGGGCTGGCGTCTGGTTTACTCGCTCAGGGCCTGGACGAAGCTGGCATCGAAGGTGTCGCCGAAATCGGGCGCTGCCGGTATCTGCTGGTTCTTGACCAGGATGTCGGCGATCACCGCACCACTGCCGTAGAACGACATGGTCGACTCGGAGGGCTCAAAGATCTGCGCCATTTCCTCTAGCGGAATGTTGTAGACGCCCTCCATCTGCTCTATCGCCTCCTCACCACTGACGCCCAGCACCTTGCCGATAATGGCCGCCGACTCTTCAGGGTTGGCGGCCATATATTCCAGGCCCGCCTGGTAGCCCTTGATCATCGCCGTGATGGCGTCGCCACGCGCGCTGATCACACGCTGGTCAAATACCAGTACGTCGGTAATCAGACCGGGAGCCTCCTTGGACGAATACACCACATGGAAACGATCACCAGTGCCCATGCCAATAATCTGCGACACATTCGGCTCGTAGGTCACGCCAACCGGCAGATTACCGGAAGCCATGGCGGCGGGAATAGCTTCCGGCGTCATGTTCACCGGACGGATATCCGCCTCGCTCATGCCGTTGATCTGCAGGGCATAGGCCAACAGGAAGTCGGATGGAGACAGCGGGTTGAAGCCGACCTGCTTGCCCTTGAAATCAGCCACCGAGGTGATCGACTTTTCGGCAACAATGGCATCGCCGCCATCGGAGAAGTCGATTGGCATGACCACCTTGTGTTTCAGCCCCTTGGCCACCGAGCCGACCACCTGATCATAGGTAAGCATGCCGCCGTCCACTGCACGGCTGGCCATGGCCGGAGGAATCAGGGCCGGATCATTGAAGAACTGCAGCTGTACATCGAGGCCGAATTCTTTATACAGGCCCAGCTCATCGGCCACGTAAAAGGGACCGTAACCGGCCCACACCACAGTGCCGATGGTGAGTTTTTCGGCTGCCTGGGCAGCAAAGGGGGCAATCAATACGGCGGCGGCCAGACTGGCGCCAACCAGCGTCTTGCGGATAGAACAGATCAATGGGGCGGTCATGGTCCAACTCCTACACGTTGATAAAAAGACGGGGACGCGTCGTCATGACGTTCTCCCGGGCTTTTATCCCGCCGTGTAGTTCTCTTCCTGAGAACCGGAAAACTCTCGGACCAGCATCTGAGCAATTCAGACCGGAACCCTAGTTCGCCTAGGTACCACTCCCTATGTGTGATGCGTCATGAGTCATGCCGACTCATCCCGTTTCACTATTGACCAATGCATGCTTGGTGCCAGTTTGCCTAATTGGCAAAAAGAACCAGAAAATTCATGGAGTTGGAGTGAACACCAGAAAACCGCAGGGTAGCAGGGGGTTAGCGACTGCGGACCAGGACGCCCGATATGAGTGCGACCCCCTCCCTACAAAGGTGCAGATTTGCACCTATCCAAAACATACCGCCGTTCACATGCCTCTGACGCTATCTACCTGCCCAGCCAGGCGCAGGGTTTCATGCTCCTCAAGGTCCAGCAGCTCTTCCATCAGCTCACGTATCTCGGGAGTGGGTGCACGGCCAGACATGGAGCGGTACAGCTCGATCAACTGGTTGTGTATTTCAAAGATCTGCGCACTGATTTCCTCAAAGTCCATATTGGAGAAACTCAGTTGCCTACCGTTAGCCGGCGGCATCTTTTCGCTCAGGTGCTCGTACAACCAAGTGTTCAATGCCTTGGGGTCGGCCTTTTCTTTCATACGCTGCACCACGTCGGTCAAGGTGCGCTCATGTTCGGCCAGGTAATGCAGCAGCCATTGGGCCTTCTCCCCTTGGGCCTGGATTTCCCCCTGCTCCAGGCTCTCGGCCAGGTGTTTGTGCAAACCGCTGGTCCAGTCTACAAGTTGCTCAAAGGTTTCTGCCTTCATCTGTTTTTGCTCCACCATATACTTCTCCACTCAACAAGAATCCGATACCGCTAGGACCCCACGTCGTCTGGTAAGTTTAGGTCAGTACTGGGAGTTGGGTGGTAATTCACCCGGTTGGCGATACGCAAAAACAGACAGGGCGCCCGAAGGCGCCCTGCTGAGTACTGCTAGAGATGTTCCAGTCAGCGTTACTTCTTGCTGCTGGTGAACTCCGGATAGGCTTCCATACCGCACTCGGACAGATCCACACCGCCGTACTCTTCCTCTTCGGTGACACGGATACCCATGACCGCCTTGAGGATAGTCCATACGATCAGGCTAACGATGAAGACCCAGAGGAAGATGGTGATGATGCCCAGCAGCTGAGCGCCAATGGTGGCCTCGTCGTTGGTCAGCAGGACCGCCAAGACACCCCAGATACCGACCACACCGTGAACGGAGATGGCACCGACCGGATCGTCCAGTTTTAGCTTGTCCAGACCCAGGATCGAGAAGACTACCAGCACACCACCGACCGCACCGATCAGGGTCGCCTGGAAGCCGCCGGGAGCCAGTGGCTCCGCAGTGATGGCGACCAGACCGGCCAGTGCGCCGTTCAGTGCCATGGTCAGGTCAGCCTTGCCAAACAGGATGCGAGCAGTAAGCAGCGCCGCAATCAGACCACCGGCAGCAGAAGCGTTGGTGTTGACGAACACCTGGGCTACCGCGTTGGCGTCTTCGATGTTGGACACGATCAACTGCGAACCACCGTTGAAGCCGAACCAGCCCAGCCACAGGATGAAGGTACCCAGTGTTGCCAGCGGCAGGTTGGCACCGGGGATCGCGTTGATCTGGCCGTTGGCACCGTACTTGCCCTTACGAGCACCCAGAACCAACACACCTGCCAGAGCTGCAGAAGCACCCGCCATGTGTACGATACCGGAGCCGGCAAAGTCGCTGAAACCAGCAGCGTCAAGGAAGCCACCACCCCAGCTCCAGTAGCCCTGGATCGGGTAGATGAAGCCAGTCATGATGACTGCGAAGGCCAGGAAGGCAAACAGCTTCATGCGCTCGGCAACGGCACCCGAGACAATCGACATGGCCGTGGCAACAAACACCACCTGGAAGAAGAAGTCAGCGCGGTTGGAGTAGTAGATGTCGCCATCGCTGGCAAGCACTTCTTCAACCGTGTTCTCGGCGCCAATCAGCAGACCCAGGCTAGGAATAATGCCGCCTTCGTCACCGGAATACATGATGTGATAACCGACAACCAGGTACATCACGCATGCTACTGCATAAAGCGTAATGTTCTTGGTCAGAATCTCGGTTGTGTTCTTGGCGCGGACCAGACCGGACTCGAGCATGGCAAAACCTGCTGCCATCCACATGACCAGTGCCCCGCAGAGCAGAAAGTAGAACGTATCAAGCGCATACTTGATTTGGACGATATCTTCCATAGTAAGCCCCCCATATAGGCTTAGTTACTGCATTCAGTTAACGAGCTGACTGGTCAGACTGCGTCTGTACCCGTCTCGCCGGTACGGATACGGACAGCCTGTTCCAGGTTGACCACGAAGATTTTGCCGTCGCCGATCTTGCCGGTGTTGGCAGCCTTGGTAATGGCTTCAATGACGCGGTCCAGCATGTCGTCACCGATGGCCACGTCGATCTTCACCTTGGGCAGAAAATCAACCACGTACTCTGCACCACGATAAAGTTCGGTGTGACCTTTCTGGCGGCCAAAACCTTTGACCTCAGTCACGGTGATGCCCTGAACGCCTATCTCGGACAGTGCTTCACGCACGTCGTCCAACTTGAAAGGCTTGATAACAGCCGTTACTAATTTCATTTTGTTTCTCCCGATTGATGGACTGCCCTGGGGGACAGGACCAGTCTATGCCGAGTTAGAGGCTTTTAGAAACGGACAATGCACAGATGTTGTCACAGCTGTCCGGTCGGCCAACTGATTCCGACTGGGCAACGGCTGTTTGAGCCATAGTCAACTGCTTCATCTTCTTATGCTCCTTGGATGGCTTTTTGCAAAGTCATGCTGGCTTGAGGTGACGTGCGCGAAAAGGTTACTCCACCTGATTCAGCTTCTGAGTACTTTGCAGAAAGCCTGCCAGTTTTGGTTTTATGTTTATATTCAGATAGTTAAGTCAATATTGCGCTCTTCAATGCAAGCTACGCCTTTTTTTGGTGCACCAAAATGACGCATGGTGCATTTTTAGGGTGCTTATTTCGGGCACGCATCGACTGACACCCGATTGAGACCTTAAGACAGGGTAGTGATAGAATCTTCCGACACCCATCCAGAGATATCTGGCTGGCCTTATTTCACCAAACAGGTTCTGCCGCCATGTTGCACAAAGCCT
This sequence comes from Pseudomonas sp., assembly GCA_046291745.1. GTDB lineage: Bacteria > Pseudomonadota > Gammaproteobacteria > Pseudomonadales > Pseudomonadaceae > Halopseudomonas. The sequence continues at coordinate 7,624 of JBKBSI010000139.1, forward strand.
TTATTGACGCGGTTAGCAGCCAGGCCTCGCGTCTGCTGATGAGCGAGAAGGGCCTCCCGGGTGCCGAGCTGGAAAAGCATCTCAAGGCTATGCTGAACAGCGCCCTGTCGAAGCTGGATGTGGTCAGCCGTGACGAGTTCGAGACCCAGCAGGCAGTCCTGATGCGCACCCGCGAGCGACTCGAAGCACTGGAAAAGCGCGTGACCGAAATGGAGCAGCGCAACAACACCCCAGCCGCCTGACCCCACCAGGCGGACCGATCAAGGAGCGATCATGTCCCTGGCCATTGTTTACAGCCGAGCCAAACTGGGTATTCAGGCGCCCCAAGTTACCGTCGAGGTCCACCTGGCCAACGGTATGCCCAGCCTGACCCTGGTCGGCCTGCCGGAAACCGCGGTAAAGGAAAGCAAGGACCGCGTGCGCAGCGCCCTGCAGAACGCCAACCTGGACTTTCCCAGCCTTAAACGCATCACCATCAACCTGGCTCCCGCCGATCTACCCAAGGAAGGCGGACGCTTTGACCTGGCCATTGCCCTGGGATTGCTCGCCGCCAGCGGTCAGATACCCGCAGATAGCCTGGCCGAGTGTGAGTGCCTGGGTGAGCTGGCCCTGTCAGGTGAACTACGCCCAGTGCGCGGCGTGTTACCCGCCGCACTGGCCTGTCGGGAACTGGGCCGCACCCTGCTGCTGCCTAGCGCCAACGCCGCCGAAGCCGCTCTGGTGCGCGGCGTCCGCATCATTGCTGCCGACCATATACTGGCACTATGTGAGCACCTGCGCGGCGAACAACAGCTGCAGCCGAGCATCAGCACCAGCCTGCCACCCAAACGTCAGGGCCTGCCTGATCTGGCCGATGTACAGGGCCAGGCGCAGGCCAAGCGTGCACTGATAGTAGCCGCCAGCGGTGGACATAATCTTTTGCTGTTCGGCCCGCCCGGTACCGGCAAGACCCTGCTGGCCAGCCGCCTGCCCGGGCTATTGCCGGAGCTGCTCGAGCAAGAAGCACTGGAAGTCGCAGCCATTCAGTCGGTGTGCAACAGTGAACCGCTGCACGAATGGCCAGCACGACCTTTTCGCTCGCCCCATCATGGTGCATCCGCTGCTGCGCTGGTCGGTGGCGGTAGCCAGCCACGCCCGGGGGAGATCAGCCAGGCTCATCAGGGTGTGCTGTTTCTCGATGAACTACCGGAATTCGACCGCAAGGTGCTGGAAATGCTGCGCGAACCCATGGAGTCCGGAGTCATACATATTGCCCGCGCCCGCGAGCAG
>JBKBSI010000013.1:0-30638 GCA_046291745.1 Pseudomonas sp.
GCACATCGGTAGTGCGCCTTCATAATCGACGTCAAGGTCGACTTGCGCCAGCGCCAGCTTGTTCTCGCGCTCGACTGCTGCGCCTGCTACATGGCCTCCCATGGAAAAACCAGAAATAAGATAGCGATCTGGTTGCTGCAGGCCAGTCAGCTCGCTGAAGGAGAGCGCAAGCTTGTTCGTGTCGACTACGCCAGCCCGGACATCATAAAAGTTTGCACTGTAACTTGACGCAGCCCAGGCATAGCCGAGAGAAAGCAAGTATTCGCGGAGGGGGTGATTGTCTACCCTTAGTCTGGAAGGTTCGTCACCCCTGAATCCGTGGGCCCACATGATAAGTGTGCCGTTCCAGTTGTCAGGCACTTCTATGCGGTAGATTGCACCGTCAAGCACGCCCGCGAATTGCTCAGCTCCCTCGATAGGGGCAAAATCAGCTGTTATATCAGCTTGAGCGATTTTGAAGTCGCCGTCAGCTATGCGTTGGGCTTGGGTTTTTTCCTCGATAGGGACTTGTACGGCAGGAGCTCCAATGCTACTACCGCCACCGCCGCCGCTCAAACATCCGCTGAGGGCAACAGCGCTGATGACAATGCCTAAATAGGCTGTTTTCTTTAATGCATTCATTATTATTCTCCTGACGGCAAGGCCAAAATTGTTGTTATGGTGTCAAATTGCTAGGACTGGCTCTGCACTCCCAAGTAAAGCCTTAATATTGTCTCAGGGCAAGACACCGCTTTGTAACATCGAGTGGATCGCGTGAACGGAGATAGGTCCCTATTAGTTGTTCTTATCACTGTGTCAAAGAACTCACCCGAATGGGTGATGGGCGTTGTGCTTAGGGCGAACTGCTTTGCTTTTTCAAACAAAAGGCTCTGATTAACCCGTTCAGGGGGTTGTCGGGGGATGGCAATTTCGTGACAATCGGGTCGTCTGTATCGCTTGTTTCAGGCGTATAACAATAATTTTGCAAAGAAAGGTCAGTAATATGTCGCTAACTGATCTTGGCCGCACTGAACGGCCTCTGTCTTTGCCCTGGAGATTGCATGCCCTTGGATGCCCGAATACCTCTGGATCCCCTGTTGAAGATCTTGACTCTGGTGCTGGTCGCATTGGTGGCGATCATGCTTGGGCGCTTGACCTGGGTGGTTGTCGAGCCCTCCAGCGTTCTGCCTGCGGCAGACTCGGCACCCGTCGATGTCGCGAGCGGCTCTCAGGCCAACGGCCCTCTGCGTGGTTTTCGCGAGCTGGCCTCTCTTTCTGTATTTGGCGCCCCTCCGGCAAACACCAGTGCGGTGGTCAACGCGCCTGATACATCACTGAGCTGGGTGCTCAAGGGTGTGCTGGCAGACCCTGACCCGGCGCGCAGCGGTGCCATTCTGGCGCCCCAAGGACAGCCGGAGAAATACTATAAAGTCGGTGCCTCGCTTCCCGGTAATGTACGTCTCGATCAGGTGCTGCCTGATAGGGTGATTCTGGCCCGTGAAGGCAAGCTTGAAACACTGCGCCTGCAACGTCGTGACTTGACTGCACCGCGAACTGCGGCAAGACGTGCAGCGCCTCTTCCCCAGGTTGATCCCGGTATGACCCTGGCCGGCGACGGTGGTGAGGCACGCCTAGACCGTGAAGGCTGGATGAACGATCCCCAGCGCTTCCTGGATGTGGTGTCGGCTACCCCGGTTATGGTTGACGGCGCCATGTATGGGATTGAGGTCAGTCCGTCGCGCAATGCCCGTGAATTCGAAGCGGCCGGACTGCAGCCCGGAGACGTAGTGATAGCCGTGGAAGGAACACCGGTTTCAGAAATTAACGACTACCGTGACATTCTCCAGGAACTGACAGGGGACAGCGTTACCCTGCTACTGGAAAGAAGCGGTGAGCCCATGTCTATAACGATAACGATGGATTGATACACGATGCCGATGTTGTCCCGGATTGCCCGTTGTACCTTGCCACTGGTGTTGGGGTTGAACTTGCTCAGTACTGCTGTGCAAGCCCAGACAGCCGCTTTTTCCGTTGGGGATCCTGACGAAGAGCTGGTGCTCAATCTACGTGATGCCGAGATCAACGGTCTGATTGAAATCGTCAGCCAGGAAACCGGTATCAACTTTATTGTCGATCCGCGTGTGCGTGGGCAGGTCAATGTGGTGTCGGGCACGCCGGTCAAGCGTGGCGAACTCTACGATTTGTTTCTCGGCGTGCTGAAATCCTACGGTTTTGCTGCCGTCACGGGCGAGCAGGGTGTTGTACGTATTCTTCCCGAGGTGCAGGCCAAGGAAAACGAGATTTCGCCATTGGTTTCTGAAAGCCGCAGTGATGAAATCATTACCCACGTGATCAGCGTAAAGCACATCAACGCCGGCCAGTTGGTGCGTATTTTGCGGCCTCTGGTGCCTAAGGGCGGACACCTGGCTGCCGCAGCAGAATCCAACACGCTGGTCATTTCCGATACGGCGGCCAACGTCAGGCGTATTCAGGGGCTGATCGAAAGGATCGACCTGGAGTCCATGGAAGATTTTGAAATCGTCACTCTGGCCCACGCATCGGCCCACGATGTGGTGCGCATAGTACAGTCCCTGGACGCTCCAACACCGGGCGAGGATTTCACCAAACGCGCCCGTACTATTGCTGACGAGCGTACCAATACCGTTATTCTGCGTGGCGACCCCTCTAGCCGGGCCGCGCTACGGGCGATTGTCGAGCGTCTGGATATGCCTGCCGAAGACGGCGCTACCCAGGTTCATTATCTGCGCTACGCCAACGCCGAAGAGGTGGCGGAGGTGTTGCGCGGTATCGTCGAAGGTCGTGACCAGCCCCAGGACAACATGCAATCCAGCGGTGGCGAGGGCGGGATGTCACGCAGTATGGGTAGTCAGCAGTCAGGGATCCGTATTCAGCACCATGAGAGTACCAACTCGGTGGTCATTCATGGTCCGGCCGAGCTGTCGCGCGAGATGAGCTCCATTATTCGCCAACTGGATATCCGCCGCGCTCAGGTACTGGTTGAAGCGGTTATTGCCGAGGTTTCCTACGAGCGCGCCAAGGAACTGGGTGTGCAATGGGGGATTGGTAGCGAAAAGGTGCTGGGGTGGGGGTGATCAACTTCAATCGTGGCGGCAACTCGATCGTCAATCTGGCTGCTGGGGTCAATTCCTTTCTGGACGGGACTGTTACTACACCACCTTCGCTGGGTAGCGGCGCCACTATTGGCGGTCTGGGCAGTATAGGAAGTGCGCAAATAGCGGTATTGATTAATGCCCTGCAGGGCGACAGTTCCAGCAACATTCTATCCACGCCAAGCCTGATGACGCTGGACAATCAGGAAGCGGAGATTGTAGTGGGTCAGAACGTACCCTTTATTGTTGGCCGTTCGGTTGAGAACTCCGGCCAGGCATTCGATACCATCGAGCGCCAGGATGTGGGTATCAAGCTGAAGATCAAGCCGCAGATCAACGAAGGCAGCGCGGTGCGCCTGGAGATATTCCAGGAAGTGTCGCAGATAGCCCCAGGCACTAACGATGCTGCGGATCTGATCACCAACAAGCGCAGCCTGACCACGCACGTGATGGTTGATGACAACGAGTTGATTGTATTGGGTGGTTTGATCGACGACCAGTTGGTGGAAACCCGTGACAAGGTCCCCGGGCTGGGTGATATTCCGGGTCTGGGTCGCCTGTTCCGTTACGATACGGCGCGGATGGAAAAACGCAACCTGATGATCTTCCTGCGGCCGGTGATTGTTCGCGATGGTGCGGTGGCGCAAGGCTTGACACACTCCAAGTACAGCTACATTCGTGACCAGCAGATCAGCGAGCAGGCGCGTACTGGTGGCTTGCTTCCGCGTGACAGCCGCCCACTACTGCCAGACTGGAACTATCTGCTGAGCTTGCCTGCCCCGTTCGAGAACGCGATCCAGGGCGGCATCCCCTCCAAGATCAGTATTCCTGCTCCGCCAGTAGCAGAATAGGGGATGTCATGAGCGATTCGGATCTGACCGGCCTGATAGCCCAGCCTGGCCTCCAGGCGGAGACCGGCTACCGCTTTGCCCGCCGTTTCGGCGTGGTGCCGGGCAAGGTGCATGAAGGCCACCTTGATGTGTATGTGCGTGCCGACTGTGATCCACAGGCATTGATCGAGTTGCGTCGCCGTGCCGGGCATCCACTCAAGCCCCACGTGCTGGATGATGACGCCTTCGCCGCGCGTCTGCGCGATCGCTATGAGCGTTCGGCCAACGATGCCATGCAGTTTGTTGAAGGCCTGAGTGAGGATGCCGATCTGATGTCCGTGGCTCAGTCACTGTCAGAGCCGGAGGATTTGCTCGAGTCCCAGGACGAGGCGCCGATCATTCGTTTGATCAACGCGCTGCTGTCCGAAGCGGTCAAGGAAAATGCCTCGGATATTCACATAGAACCTTTTGAAAACCGTTTGTCCATTCGCCTGCGGGTAGATGGGGTATTGCGCGATATTCTCGAACCACCCCGCGCCTTGGCGCCGGTGATCGTTTCACGTATCAAGGTTATGGCCAAGTTGGATATTGCCGAAAAACGTCTGCCGCAGGATGGTCGTATCGGTCTGCGCCTGGTTGGCCGCGCGGTGGATGTGCGGGTTTCAACTTTGCCTTCCGGCCATGGCGAAAGGGTAGTGCTGCGTCTATTGGACAAGCAGGCAGGGCGCCTGGAGTTACGGCAGTTGGGTATGGGGGCCGATCATTATGACGCTATGGAACGGGTGATCAGTCGTCCCCACGGCATCGTACTGGTCACCGGTCCAACGGGTTCGGGTAAAACCACCACGTTGTATTCAGCGTTGATGCAACTGAATGACAGCAGTCGGAATATTCTTACCGTTGAGGATCCAATCGAGTATTACCTCGATGGTATTGGCCAGACGCAGATCAACACCAAGGTCGATATGACTTTTGCCCGCGGCCTGCGAGCCATCCTGCGTCAGGATCCAGATGTGGTCATGGTCGGCGAGATTCGTGACGTGGAAACGGTGCAGATCGCCATCCAGGCCAGTCTGACCGGTCACCTGGTGTTTTCTACCCTGCACACCAACACCGCTGTGGGTGCCATTACCCGTCTACGTGATATGGGGATTGAACCCTTCCTGCTGTCTTCCACGCTGAACGGTGTGCTGGCTCAGCGTCTGGTACGGACGCTCTGTCCGAGCTGCCGTAAGCCACACACGGCGACGGCCAGTGAGTGTCGGCTTATGGGTGTGGAGCCAGAGCAGGCGCCGACGCTTTACAGCGCCGTGGGTTGTCCCGAGTGCAACAATAACGGCTACAAGGGGCGTACGGGCATCTACGAACTCATTGAGGTCGACGATACTCTGCGCGGGCTTATCCATGATGGCGCCAGTGAGCAGGCGATGATTCGGCATGCTCGTCTGTCCCATACGGGTATTCGCCAGGACGGCCTGCGCCGGGTTCTGGCCGGTCAGACCACCCTGGAAGAAGTGCTCCGCGTTACCAGGGAGGATTAATCATGCCTGCCTTTGAATACGTAGCACTGGACCCGGCAGGGCGCACTCGCAAGGGGGTTGAGGAAGGCGACTCGTCACGCCAGGTACGCGGACGGTTGCGTGAGCAAGGCCTGATGCCGATGTCGGTCAATCAGGTCGCCGAGCGCAAGACGGTTATGCGCATGCCGGTCATGCAGCGCGGCATCAAGCCGTTGGAGCTGGCCCTGGCCACCCGGCAGATGGCTACGTTGGCGCGGGCTGGCATGCCGATTGAAGAAGTGCTGGGCACGGTGGCACGGCAAAGCGAAACGCAAAAGGTCAAGTCGACACTCTCTGCAGTACGCACCCGGGTTATGGAGGGTTTGCCCCTGGCCCATGCGCTGGGCGAGTTTCCATCGGTATTTCCCTCTATTTATCGAACTACCCTGGCTGCGGGCGAGCAGGCCGGGCGGCTGGATCTGGTGCTTGAGCGACTGGCGGACAACGTTGAAGCGCAAAACGCCATGCGTCAGAAGATACAGCTGGCGATGTTCTACCCAGCTATTCTCACGGTGATTGCGCTGCTGGTGACGGTGGCGCTGCTGACCTATGTAGTGCCCGAGGTAGTGCAGGTGTTTGCGGGCATGAATCAGGAGCTGCCGTGGTTGACCCGCGCCTTGATCGCCACCAGTGACGCCCTGCGCAACTGGGGTTTGGTGATGCTGGCAGCGTTGATTGGTGGGATCTTTGCCTTCAAGCAAATGCTCAAGAAGCGCGCATTTCGCTACAGCTGGGATGCTTGGCTGCTGCGCGTGCCCTTGCTCGGTCGGCTGATCCGCGGCCTGAATACCGCGCGTTTTGCCCGTACGCTGAATATTCTGGCTGGCAGCGGTGTACCGCTGCTCGACGCGCTGAACATGAGTGCCAGTGTGATTACCAATGTGCCCATGCGTGACGCCGTTACCGATGCAGCCAAACGCGTACGTGAGGGCTCTGGGGTAGGCCATGCGCTGGAGCGCAGCGGCTATTTTCCGCCCATGACACTTAGTCTGATCAAGAGTGGTGAGAGCAGTGGTACGCTCGACACCATGCTCGAACGGGCTGCTGAAACCCAGGAACGTGAGCTCGAAGCCCGTATTGCGATCGTGATGGGGGTCTTTGAGCCGCTGCTGATACTGGCAATGGGGGGGGTCGTACTGATTATTGTACTGGCCATTCTGTTGCCGATCTTTGAACTCAACCAACTGGTTAACTGATTATGCTGAACACAAGACGCCTTACCGCCAGCGCACAGCGCGGCTTCACCCTGATCGAGGTCATGGTGGTCGTGGTTATTCTCGGAATCCTCGCGGCCGTGGTTGTACCCAGGGTCATGGATCGTCCGGATCAGGCGCGGATTACCAAGGTACAGAACGACATTCGTGCGTTGGAAAGCGCCCTGAATCTCTACCGTCTCGACAACTTTAACTATCCCACCACCGAGCAGGGTCTGGACGCCCTGGTTCGCCAGCCGACCGGTGCCAATGCGCCGCGCAACTACCGCAGTGGTGGCTACATCGATCGCCTGCAGCGCGACCCATGGGGTAACGACTATCAATATATGCGTCCCGGTCGCGATGGCCGCGAGTACGACCTTTTCAGTCTGGGCGCTGATGGTCGTCCGGGTGGTGAGGGTGCCAACGCGGATATCGGTAACTGGAACATCGATCAGAACGACAATCAGAACCGCTGAGCATGACGCCCGCTCCTATCCGCAGCGTCATGCGCCAGTCAGGTTTTACCCTGATGGAGCTGTTGGTGGTGCTGGTGTTGGTGGGGCTGATCGCCAGTCTGGCGACCCTGTCGATCGGTGACGGCGCGGAACGCCAGTTGCGTACCGAAACCCAGCGCCTGGCTGGCGTCTTGCGCTTGGCCCGGGATGAGCTCTTGATTACCGGGAGTGCTGATCGCGCCTTGGGGTTGCGCCGGGACGGTTACAGCTTTCTTGAGCTGGTGGTACTGGATGATGCCACGCGTGAATGGCGACCAGTGGTGGATCCCCAGCTTGGACCCTGGATGCTGGAGAACCAATTGATCGAGCTGGATCTGGAGATTGATGGCCAACGTCGGCCGCTGCCCCAGACTCAGGGCTGGGAGCCGCATGTACAGATGGGCAATACCGGGGAGATGACGCCCTCGCTGATAACCTTGAAGGTCCAGGGCAAGCCGTTGGTCAGGTACATTGAGATTGGCCTTGAGGGCAGTGTGGAGGTATTGGATGCGCTCCCGGAATAGTGGTTTTACGCTGCTCGAGGTGCTGGTCGCCATGACTATTCTGGCGGTGGCGCTGGCAGCATTGATAAAGGGTGGTTCGGACCATTCGCGCAACACCCTTTATCTGCAGGAGCGCACGCTGGCCCATTGGGCGGGACAGAATGTGCTGGCGGAGTACGAGGCCGGCATGCGCCCGGTGGCGCAGGGCAATCGCAGTGGTGATGTGGAAATGGGGCCGTTTCGCTATGGCTACAGGGTAGATATCACTGACTACGTGCCCCAGGCGCCGATCGTGTTGCCTGCAGTCAAGCGCATTGATGTGCGGTTGTGGATGCTGGATCGCGGCGAGCAGGAACAGCGGGCTGTAGTCAGCGGATTTGTATTGCCATGAGCAGACTCGGGTCGCAACGCAGCAAGGGTTTTCGCATCAAGGGTTTTACCCTGCTGGAAGTACTGGTGGCCATGGCGGTATTTGCGGTGATGAGCGTGGTCGCCTACGGCGGCCTGCGCTCGGTACTGACAGCAGATCAGGTTACCCAAGAACACGCCCGTCGGCTGGCAGACCTGCAGGTAACCCTGAGCGTGTTGGAGCGAGACCTGGCGCAGGTGGTGAATATATCTGTACGCGATGAATACGGTGACCGCATGCCGTCTCTGCGGTTGCGTGGCGGTGGCGACAGTCGCCTGCTGGAACTGGTCAGGGCCGGAGCAGGTGGTGACCAGCGGCTGCGTCGTAGCGCCTGGCTCATCACTGATCGCGGCCTCGAGCGCCAGCTCTGGCCCGGCGTGGATATTGTGGATGGGGAAACAGCCAGAGTGCAGCCATTCGGCACGCTGGTTGGCGAAGACGAATTGATGGGGGTGGAAACCGGCTTTGCTTTTATCGTCAGGACCGCCAGCGGCCTGGACCGGGTCGAGTCCTGGCCGCCAGCTGACAGTGAGGCGGGTTCCACCCAGTTGCCCCTGGCCGTAGAAGTAGTGCTGGAGTTGCCCGGCTACGGTCAGATCCGGCGGTTGATGGCGGTGGGGCTGTGACCGCCCGCAGTGCACAGGGGGGCGTGGCGCTGGTAACGGCGTTATTGGTAGTGGCACTGGCAGTCAGCGCTGCGGTAGCCATGGCCATGCGCAGTCAGGTGGATATCCGGCGCACCAGCGCCGTGTTCGAGCGTGACCTGTCACGGCAGATAGCCATGGGTGGCGAAAAGATGGTGTTGCAGATGCTGGAGCGGGTCGAAGGGCCGGACCAGTTGTTGTGGGAGACCTGTCGCTCGCCGTCCTTGCCGTTCAGTGTTGATGAGATTCGCATACAGGCTACGGTCGACAACCTGCAGTGCCGCTACAACCTGAATGCCCTGGCGGGGGCCGATGAGACCGAGCAGGGATATTTTGCCCGTCTGGTCGATCGGGTGGCGGCAGAAAGTGGTGTGACTATGCCCCCGGGCGCGCAACTGGCGGTGGCGGTAACCGACTGGATGGATCCAGAAAGTGATGACCCGGTCTATCGCCTGGCCAACCCGCCGAGGGTGTCGGGTAACCGTAATATGCTGGTGGCCTCCGAGATCAACTCGGTGGTTGGTATGACCAGCGAGGCCTGGCAGGCGTTGGCACCCTATGTAACGGTCTACCCGGGGCAGGCGAGTCCGATAGATATGGAGCGCAGCTCGGACTTGATGAAAGAAGTGTTTAGCGGACGCCCGGCGCCCGAACAGGCGCCCTGGTTCATGCGGCTGGAGCTGGTGGCTGAGTTTGGCGAGCGACGCTTCTACCAGTGCTCGTTGCTGGATGCGCCAAATGGCAAAGTGGTCCTCAGAGAACAAACGGCCTGTGAGCCCTGACAATAACGGATCAAATTATGTTGATAGTGCTTTTACCGGAAATTCAGCACGAAGAGGGCCAGACGCCTCAGTCTTTGCACTGGTGGCGGCTGGAACGTGATGGTCAGTTGCTGGAGCAGGGTCAGTCCGAGCTGAGCGATTTGCATGGGCGCTTTGCCAGCGAGCGTGTGCGTGCGCTGGCGCCGTCTACGGCGGTCAGCCTGTACCGGCTGACCATGCCGGTGAGGCGTGCCGCGGCCATTCGTGCGGCTCTGCCCTTTGCCCTTGAGGACCAACTGAGCCAGGATCTGGAGGTAGTGCACTGTGTCGGCGGCCCGCGCCGCGACGATGATCGTATTGTCGCCGCCGTGGTAGAGCACAGCAGCATGCTGGCATGGCAAGGGATGTTCGCAGATCTGGGTTGGCGCTTGGAAGCTATCTTGCCGCTGGCGGTGTTGCACACCCAAGACGCTCCCGTTGAAGGCTTACGCATCCTTCCTTCCGTGTGGCCCGATGCCGAAGGTCAGGCGCTGGTGGTAGCCGCCGATCAGGAGCCGGTTTTCGTCGATGAGGCGTTGCTGGGGCTGTGGCTGCGCCGCAGGCTCGCCGATATGCCCGAGGCTGAGAGGCAGGTACAGGTCAGCGATTATGATCTGAAGGCACTCGGCCTCAGTGACTCCGAGTACGTCAGTGTGGGTCAGCCCGGCTCTTCCGTAGCCGAGGCACTGCGGGTGGCATTGCAACCCGTGGCACCCCTGAACCTGCTGACCGGCCCCTATGCCGTGAGTATGGCGGCGCCACCATGGCGCAAAGCACGTTCTGCGATGATTGCTGCGGCGGTATTGCTCGGGGTGCTGCTGACTCAGTTCAGTATCGAGTGGTGGTTGCTGGCGCGTGAGCAGGATCGCTTGCAAGCCGGAATCAGCAGTGTATTCCAGAGTGCCTTGCCGAATAGCCGGATGACGCCGTTCCCGGCAGAACAGTTCCGCCAGGTAATGCAAGGCAACGCCGGTGCCAACGGTGCCGACAGTAGCGGTCAGTTGCTGTATGAAGTGCTGGCGGCCGTCAAGGCCAGCAAGGGCGCCAGTATCAAGCAATTCAGAGCCACACTGGGCGAGCTGGAAATCGAGTTGCAAATGCCGTCCTTTGCCGAGCTTGAGAGTCTCAGGTCCGAGCTGGCGAGCAAGCCCGGCCTGTCGGAGAACCTGCAAGGCGCCGATTCTGGCGCTGAAGGTGTCACCGCCAGGCTCAGAATAACAAGGGGTGAGTCATGAATGACTGGTGGGCAGGTCTCGCCCAGCGTGAACGTATAGTACTTATGGTTGGCTCGGGCTTGCTCGGGCTGATTGTGGTGTGGTTGATGGTGGTCGAGCCGGTGATCGAGCGCAAGGCCAGCTTGCGCGAGAACGTGGCAAGCCTGAGCGCTGACTTCAACTGGATGCAGCAGGTGTCAACGGAAGTGCGGCGGCGTCAGTCGATGCAGGGTAGCGGCCAGGCCGGTGGAGTGGGTGCCGGTTCTGTGCTGACTCTGGTTGAAGTCTCTGCCAACGCCTCTGGGATCAAGAGTGCGATGGAGCGTGTACAGCCTGAGGGGCAGGGCGCTCGGCTATGGTTTGACAGTGTTGGCTTTGATCCGCTGGTGAGTTGGTTGGCCGAATTGGAGCAACGCCAGGGCTTGAAAATCAGTCAGTTGTCTATTGATGCGGGCAACGAGCCCGGTGTGGTGTCGGCCCGCGTACTGGTGGAGCCGCGCTGATGCTGAAGGGATGGAGTGTAAAAAAAGTAGTCGCGGTCAGCGTGGTGCTTTACTTGCTGTCACTGGTATGGAACCTGCCCGCCTCCTTCGTCTGGAAGCGCATGGCTGGCCAATTACCTGCAGAGGTTACCCTGCATGGCTTGACCGGTACTCTCTGGTCCGGGCATGTGAACCGTATCGAGGTAAACCGCGTTGATCAGGGCGGCCTGCGCTGGAGCTGGCAGCCAATGGGACTGCTGCGTGCGGCTATCAGCCTGGACCTGCTGTGGCAACCGCGTAATGGCAACGTCAGCGCCCAACTGCATGCCGGAATGGGCGCCTTGACACTCAGAGACGTCACTGGGCGTCTTGATGCTGCCAGTATGGCAACGGTTAACCGGGCGCCCTTTATCCTGGGGGGCAGTTGGCTGCTGGATGTGCCCTTGCTGGAATTGAAGGATATGGAGTACGTTGGCCGGGCTGAAGGCCAACTGGTCTGGGAGAGTGCTGCGGGGGGGCTGCCTACGGCCATGGCACTGGGTACCCTGGCGGCGGATCTTGAGGGCGACGATGGCTGGCTGGTGCTGACGCTGTCCGATCGTGGAGGCCCATTGGGGCTCCAGGGTAATGCACGCTGGCGCCCTGGGCAGGCAATGGCTCTGGACACCCGGTTACAGGCTCGTCCTGAGGCTGAAGCGGGTCTGGTGGGGGGCTTGAGCCTGCTCGGTCAGCCGGACGCGCAGGGGTGGGTTCGCTGGCAAGCCCAGCTGCAATAGTTGAGAACAATACCCACGAATCTGGAGTTGATGTGATGCGAGTTATTCTGTTGTTGGCGTTTATGATTGGCCTTGTCGGCTGCGCCAGTACTCCCAAATCCGCAGGGGTGGATGAGGCTGCGCTGGTTGATGTGCGGGCCAAGCTCAGCATGGGGCGCTGTGACCAGGAACTGGCAAACGAGATACGCGCGCTGAACAACCCCCAACTGGAGCAGGAAGCCGCCTATATCTGTTTGCAGCAAGGCCAGCTTCTGACGGTTGAGCGACTGCTGGGCGACTATGTTACGCGCCATGGCAATGCGCCGAACGTTGATTACTCCGTCTATTTGCTGGCATTGACTGAATTCATCCGTTTCGAGCTGGCCGAAGGTGACGCCAACGACCGCTTGAGTATTGGCCGACGAGCCCATGAGGCATTTGTTAGCTTTGTGCGTCGCTACCCCGAGTCAGCCTATCGGCCTGAAGTGGCGCCGCGTCTTGAAATGCTGCATGAAGGTATGGCCAAGGCCGATTACCAATTGGCGATTGCCGACATTGAGGCTGGCCGTCGAGAGGTTGGCGCTTCGCGCTTGCGTTATGTGGTCCAGCAGTACCCACGCAGTGATGCCGCCCGCGACGCTAGCCGCTGGTTGGAACAGCGTACAACTCCCTGATCTGAATGGAGCCATAATCCCGCTGCGATTCGTGTGCGGGTGAGGCTTTTTGCTGCCTTTTTTCGGTGCAGTGAAGCGGGTTTTTGCTCGCGGGCGGTTGACATTGTGCACAGTTTAAGAGCTTGTCTACCAGGTTACTGCCAGACTGGGCTGTAAGTCATTGATCTGCATGAGCTGAATGTAAGGTGTTGTTTTTATTGGAATAAAAACTGATCAAATTTTGACCATTCTAAGCTGTAAGCCGATATTTCATGGGTGGGAAGGGGTTTGCTGCAGGCTATCCACAAAGTTGTCCACAGATTTTGTGGATAGCTTTTTGCAGTCTCCGCTAATCAGATTCCCTGTGGGATTTCCTCGCCACCGAGAGCCTGGGTTAGCGACGGAATAAACTCGGAGAGTGACTTGGCCATGATGGTGAAGCTGGCATCCAACTGCGCGGCCATATCGTCCCCACCCTGGTCGTCGGCCTCATCGCGAAGCAAATCTTCGAAGCGCAGGCGTTTAACCGTCAGTTTGTCATCCAGGCTGAAGGACAGCTTCTCCTGCCATTGCAGACTCAGTTGGCTGACCTGTTTACCTACGGTCAGGTGCTGTTGTATCTCGTCGCTGGCCAGATCCTGTCGCTTGCAACGGATTACGCCGCCGCCTTCACTGGTGTCGCGCAGCTCACACTCGTCGCCAATCACCAAGCCTTCTGGAGCCTGACTGGTCTTGACCCAGTCGGTCATGCTGGCGGCAGGCGCCATTTTGACGCTGACGGGGCGTACTGGCAGGCTACCGGTGCACTCGCGCAGCAGGTTGAGCAGATCTTCTGCACGCTTGCTGCTGGAGCTGTCGACCGCAATCCAGCCTTCGCTGGGAGCAATACAGGCCAGAGTGGTCTGGGTGCGGGTGAACGCGCGGGGCAGCAAGGACATGATGATGTCGTCCTTCAAGGTATCGCGTTCTTTCTTGTATACCTTGCGACCGTCACGGGCTTCAATTTCCTCGACCTTCTCACCCAGGGTCTCGCGCACCACGCTGCCGGGCAGAATGCGCTCTTCCTTGCGCAGCGCAATCAGCCAGTAGCCATTGGCGACCTGCAGTACGTTCTCTGAGTGTCGGCCGAAGGGTGTCGTCCAGCCCAGGGTATGGGTTTCCTGACTTCCACAGGGCCGCGCAGGGCGGGCAGACAGCGCGTCGAGCAGTTCAGTTTCGGAAAAGGGGATGGTCTGGCTGAAGCGGTAAAGCAGAAGATTTCGAAACCACATAGGGGTAGTCCTTGGAGTCCGGGGCACAAAAGTCGCAATATTGCCTGACCCCGGCGGCTTCGACCAGCCAATGCGGCAGGATTATTAACATATTGAAAAGGGCAGATTTTTTTTTGAAAAAGGTATTGCCAGATGGGGAAAAGCTGCCTAGAATGCGCCCCACTTCGAGAGTAATTGGGTGATTAGCTCAGCTGGGAGAGCATCTGCTTTACACGCAGAGGGTCGGCGGTTCGATCCCGTCATCACCCACCACTCGAGGTAACGCGCAGTGGTAGTTCAGTTGGTTAGAATACCGGCCTGTCACGCCGGGGGTCGCGGGTTCGAGTCCCGTCCACTGCGCCATATTTGTAAGCGATCGCGATTGCGGTTGTAAAAAAAAGCGACCTTATGGGTCGCTTTTTTTGTTTATACGCTGGATGCGGTAAACATCCTTCAGCCGTGGCTGCGAGCGTATAGCTGCTGCGGGTGCACTTGAGGAATTGCTAAACAACTCCCTACGGGTGCGTCAGAGCAAGGCAAGCCTTAGTTGCCCCCTGCACCACGCGCTCCACCAGCACCGCTACCCGTCCCCGGGCCAGTCCCGGTACCATCAGCGCCCGTGCCGTCAGGGCCCGCTCCAGTGCCGCCTGGGCCCATCCCAGTTCCAGTTCCAGTGCCGGTACCATCAGTTCCCATGCCATCAGGACCTGCGCCAGTGCCGTCAGCTCCTGTTCCAGTTCCGGTTCCCGTGCCGCCAGTCCCCATGCCATCGGAGCCTGTACCTGTGCCGCTAGGTGCCGTGCCGGTGCCAGTCGGGCCAGTGTCGGTACCCATGTCGTTAGGTGCGCCCGGGCTGGTGGCCCCCTGACGTTCACGACGCATCTCGCTCTCACGATCCATTTGATCAGAGGGCTGCTGTCCCTGGGGTTGCTGCTGCTGGGCACCGTAAGTGGTGTCAGCCAACGAATAGGGTGCCGCCAAGGCTACAGCTATGGAAAAGGCAGTGGTGGTAAGTAATGTAGGGATCTTGAAATCTTTCATATTGTTCACCTCATACTGTTGATTGGTCGATGATAGTGATGCACTGCGGTAGAAAGGCTGAGATGTAACAAGTTCAATAATAATCAGCCTGCTCAATTAAGTCGTAATAACTGACAGGGTTCTTATTCTTTTACCACGCTAGGCATTAAAGAATAAGATCCTATATAACGCGCTCTACCAGTTGTGCAGACAACTTAGTTATCGGCGGCTTCAGTTTTTCTCGCCAGCTCGCGCGCCATCTTGAGATGTTCTTCCAGTTTGGGCAGCGTCTCATTGGCAAAGTTACTTATGTCGGCTAGGTCCGAATTGCTCGCGCGCTGGAATAGCTCGATAGATTCTTCGTGGGCATTGACCTGATTCTTGGCATAAGCCTGGTCAAAGGATTCGCCGTCGCGGACCCGCAAGGTCATGGCTTTGGCGCGATCCATCAGGGTCGGATCATCCGAGATGTCCAAGTCATGCTTGCTAGCTAATTCCTTGAGCTTTTCGTTCGCATTGGTGTGATCATCAATCATTTTCTGGGCAAACCTGTGCACGGTTTCGGTACCGCGCTCCAGCGCCATTTTGCCGGTTTCGATTTCAGCGATGCCTTTGGCCGATGCTTCTTCGACAAAGTCTTCGGCATCAATGCTTTCAGAGCGGCGCTGATGCTCGGCAGGGCTTGCTGAAGGCGCTGTAGCTGTGGCTTCGCGGGTATTCTGTGCGCTGCCCGGAGGCTGCTGGCTGGCGCTTTCTGCGAAGGCTGCGGGGGCGCTCAGGCCCAAAGCTAGGACCAGGGCTGAGCTGAGTGTGGTGTATTTGTTCATGGGTATTCCTGTTGACTGGGGGTGGTTGCAGCGATGAAAGCTACGCGATCACTGATTATTGGCTGGTGCCTGTGCCAGGCTCGGTAGCCGGGTTGGTGCCGCGCTCTGGGGCACCGGGTACGTGCCGGGTAGCGTCGGTGCCGCTTGGGTCAGTAGCACCTTCGCCAGGGCGAGCATCGCTGCCTGTTCCAAGGTCGTCATCGCTATCGCGGCGCATCTGTTCGTCGCGCTGCTGCTGTGGTGTTCTTTCGCCTTCCATGTGAGCACCGTTGTCGGCGTCATGCTTGGATGAGCCACCTGCTACGGCTTGGGCGCCGGTTAAAGCCAGAGTCAAACTTAAAGCGGAGATATATAGTGCACGGGACACTGTAGTGGTTTTCATATAGTTGCCTTTTATATTAATGAGTACCTTACAGTAGAAGAGCGTGCGCTATTAAAGTTCAGGATATATTCATGGTAAGTATGTTTTTTCAGTAGAGCTATAGTTTGAGTTGCGGTAGCAGGCTGGTGGGGTTTTATATACAACTACAATACGCTGCGCTATTGGTCTAATAGCGCATGCTCGGGCTGGCGTCCGGAGCGATCAGGGCTGGGGCTTTAACTTGCGATCTTCCCAGAGTCTGGCATAGCGTGTGGTCTTGGTCGCGCCGGGCAGATAATCGGGTAGCTGTTCCTTGCAGACGGCTTTGAGAATCTCGCGGCGCGGCAGGTCGCCCTGGTCGATCAGCAAATCCAGCTTGAAGCGGTTAACGAAATCAGAAACGTTCTTCAGATCCCTCGGGACCAGACGTCTGTATCGCTTATTGTCAGGGCATTCGAGGATCACCATGAGATCGCCGTTGGGGGTGGTTTCTGTTGACACTTGGTAACGCGCCAATAACCTTGATGCGTCTATCTTTCTTTCTTCACTCATGGGTTGTTGCTCCGCTGTAACATGCAGTAACTGACCCGGGGGGCGAGGGTTAATTGCACCTGTCCGACGGACGGTATGAATGCCGTGCGTATGGATTTCCAGCGTTCTGGAGCTGGCGTGCAGCACGGCAAAGCAAGGGTTAGGCGGTCACGACACGTCATCTGAGGGTAAGTCGCAGACAGACAGCAGCAATACGTTCGACGCTGGCGTACTCGGGTCGCCGCAGCTCCTCTGAGAACACGTCCGGATCAAGCTCTTCGTAGTGCCATTCACAGGCGGCCTGCTGCAGAATCTTGCTCACGTGCTGCAGGAAAGGGTCCTGCCCATTGACCATGGCTACACCGGTATACAGTAGCAAGGTCCCGCCAGGCTGCAGTCTCTTCAATGATTGCAGCACAATCTTGATCGATAGACCCGCACCCAGTTCGCCACCGCCATGGCGGTAGGCGCGTTCCAAGGCATCCATCATGTAGGGGGGATTGGCGACAATCAGATCGAACTGGCCATCCACATCGCTCAGTAGATTGGACAGTGCTGGTGTCAGGTTTTCGACTCCGGCCAGTCTCGCGTTGATGCCGGTCATCTGTAACGCCTGGGGATTGATGTCGGTAGCGATTACTGCGCAGCCGGGCAGTGCGCAAGCCAGGGTTACGGCGCCAGCTCCGGAGCCGCAGCCGATATCAACTGCGCGTCTCGGTGAGGCCGGATTGCTCGCCAGCCATTGCTGCAACACTCGAGTAAAACGGTAGGTATCCGGACCGAAGAACACCGCATCGGTAGTGCTGGTGGGGTAGCCGGAATGCACAAACAGATTCTTGCCCAGGCTCGACCAGCGGATGCTACTGCGCCAGCCTTCGCCGTAAGGCCGCACAACACCAGCTTGCAGCATCAGGTCAAAGTCAGTTGAGGGTAGCAGTGACGGCAGGAAGGGCCTGGCCCAGCCAAAGACGTCGCGCAGGTCCCTGGCCCAGCCCTGACCGTAGCGCTCATTGTTATAGGCGTGGGTCAACGGGGTCACCGTAGTAAACTGATAACCACTGTCTTTAAGGCTTCGGCCGAGCTCTACCAAGGCTTCTAGCCTGCGTTCAATCGGCGTGGACTCGATGGCTGGCGTTGTTGCAATAGCTGCGGTCATGATAATCCTCGGTCTGTTAGCGGTGCATCTATTGGTACATTGCTTCGCGAAACAGGCGTGTAGCGAGCAACCCTTCTGGCGTGTCGTGCAGTGAAGGTGACATCTGTGCGATCAGGTCCCGCACTCGTTCTGCCCTGGGCATCTGTCGCCAATGCCGTTGCAGGACCTCGATATGGTCCGGCAGCTCGGGCGGGACATTTGAGCCGCTCGTCTGCTTGCGGCTGCCAGGGGCAGGGCAAAAGGATGGCTTGCCCTGGCTTCCCTGGGCTTCGTTAGCGGTCAGCCAGTCATCGGCTATCCACTCGTATAGCAGGCGCTGTTCATACTCGGTAAATACGCCAAACATCAACGCGTCTGGCCCGGAAACAAGTTGCCAGAATCGGCTTTCTGTCGGGTTTCTACCGCGCTTGATCCAGCCGCGGTTTTCCAGCGCGGCAAGAAAAGAAGGCATCTGTTCCGGTGTGGCGAGCCACTGGTTCACCGTCCGGCCTTCGAGCTTGCAATAATCTGAATGAACCTGCTGACCGAAGGTGCTTTTATGCTCCAGAGAGCGGACCAGCTCCTCCTGCAAATTGAAGCCTTTGATAATCGAGCTGCTACTGAGCCCCAGTTCGCTCAGTTGAAAGCCCTTGCGAACTCGACGGTAGAATTCTGCGCTGCAGCCGTTGCCTGTGGCTTGCTGTAGTACCGCCTGAACGGCCTGGCGTGCGTGCCCGCTGTGGGCATTGTCGATAGTCACGTGCAGGGTGAAATAGTAGGGGTCGATATCCAGCTCATGCAGCTCAAAGGCACTGATCAACAAATGCAGTGGTAGTTGTTCATAGCCAAGGTTGTAGCCTATGACCTCAGGTAGAAACTCCTCGGCGTGATGGCCTAGAGCCAACTGCAGCGTGCCTTGCACATAGTATTCGTCGGGCAGCGAGAGGGGGCCGTTACAGCCCTGTTTCGCTAACAGCTGACGGTACAGGAGCACATGGTTCATCTGCGCCACGCCGTCACCCAGCTCCTCCAGATAGGTCTGGATCAGTGGCTGGAAACGCGGATCCTGCCAATGGGCGAGGGTGCCATACAGCCAGGAGCCATCCACCAGTTTGGTGGGTGCTACTGCTCGCAAGAAATGCAGCGCATGTGCCTTGCTGGAGAAAAAGCGTCGGGGTTTGCCTGACTGGCGTTCCTGTAGATAGGCGGCGTAGTCCTCACCGACTTTGATGGTTCTCGCTGTCACCCACTCTTCCAGTGCCTCGATCTGCCGGGGTAATTCGCACTCCATTTCCGCGGCGATGTCCAGGTGTTCCTGAAGGAACAGCCTGGCGGCAGTGTGTGCGCCCTTAGCTTGGGGTGCGGCTAGCAACTGCTCATAGAGTGCTCTGGTTTTCGAGAAAATCCCGGCCAGAGGGGTATGAGCCTGGTGGTACGAGTTTCGGGTGTCCTGTAGCAGCATCTGTTGTTCTCCGCGGCACTTGTCATGCAAGACGGGCGCACTTGCCTCCCTTCTCTGAGCCGCGACAGTCCAATAAATTCAACTGATTTATTCATGCGTAGTTGTAGTGGGGTTTTCGCGTGGATGGAAATCGCCTCCCGCAAATCCCTGTGGCTAGCGCTCCACAGAAGGCTGATGCGGCTCTGACGACGGCAAACGGGAATAACGATAGGTCATTCGGTGATTTTTCGATCTAGAAAACTACTTGAACGAAGGTCGTCGCTGACGTGCCTACTCCCTTGACCCATGTTCTTGCGGGTACCCGTTAAACCTGTTGGACAGAGCCCACGCAGCGGGGCAGCAAGGTGATCAGTCCAGATCACCTTTAGGGCCGAGCGTAGTTTGGCTCCGCCATTTCTCATTCAGCATGATGCGCAGGAGATACCATGCACGGATTAACCGGAATACTTGACCATAGCGGTACCCCGCTGGAAAAACAGCAGTTCACCTGGAAGGAAATGGCCGGCAGGCCAATCAGCAAGCTCGACGATGACGCCTTTACCCGGGTAAGAATTATTCTGATGAACGGGGTCGAGACCGACGCCCTGAGGCTCAAACACTTTGGTGCGCGCTTTAACCGCGAGTTGCAACTGCCGTTGGCGCAGGTGCGTCGTGTTGAGCAGCATCAGGCCACAGCCATCAACTGGTTGCTGTCTGCGGACCACTCGCCGTTGGAAACCACGGTTGCCTACGAGCAGGTGGCGATAGAGGTGACCGCAGCGGTCGCGCAGAATGAGCCAGATCCTTATCAGGCGCAGACTTATCGCTTTGGCCTGCTCGAGGACTTTGATCATCTGTACCGCTATTCGGCGATGCTTGATCGTTTGGAAGGCAAGGACGCCAACAACATTCTGCAGGGCTACACCGACATCGTCCCTGGGCGTCCCACCAGCTTCCACCATCGCGCGCCAGAAGATGACCTGCGCAATAGCTACGACAAAAATCAGGCCGAGCTGATCACCAAGATCCATGCTGCCCTGATTACCGGTGCCGAGTACCAGACCCACGACTATTACATGGCTATCGGTCCGACCTTTGCCGACCCGCTGGCACGTCAGCTGTATGCCGAAATTGCTTCGGTTGAGGAACAGCACGTCACGCAGTACGGTTCCCTTCAGGACCCTGATGAGAGCTTTATGGAAAAGTGGCTGGTGCACGAGGCCATGGAGGTCTACGCCTACGCCAGTTGCGCCGAACAAGAAGACAACCCGCGTATCAAGGCGCTATGGGAACGCTTCATGGATTACGAACTGGGCCATCTGAATCTTGCATGCGACCTGTTCAAGAAGCTTGAGCGACGTGACCCTGCCGAGGTGTTGGGCGGCAAATTGCCGAAGATGATCCAGTTCAAGAGTCAGCGCGATTTTGTCCGCAAGGTGCTGGAAGAAGAGGCCGATCTACGCACCAATGGCACCGAGTACGTGCCCAGAGCCAATGAAAGTAAAGCTTCGCAGGCGTATCGCCGGCAACTGCACGCTGACGGCGTGCCGAACGAAATCGTGTCCGCTGGCTATCAGTGGGCTCCCGGTACTGAACTGAACAAGAAGAAATCCTAGGAGGTGGTTATGGAAAAGGCAGCTGAATTGGGCCACAACGTCACCGGCACGCAGATGTCACCCGACGACACCAAGGCGTTACTCGAAGCCGTGGAAAAGTACCCGCCGGATATCAAGGGCAACGCCTCGAAGTTGGCCGCCGCCCGCGAAGCAATGCGTCGCGAGGCAGATCCAATAGGCACTGTGCCGATTCCCGGCTCAGTCAAGGGCTTGCTCAAAAGCGGCTTTGACAAGATGCTCGGTAAACAACCGGAACTGCTGGTGGATAAGCTGGGTGAACGTCTGGCCTACGAGCGCACCGGCGTGCGGCTCTACGAAGCGGTGCTAGCCAAGTTCGAGGGCACGGAAACCGGGGACAAGGAATTGATCCCGACCCTGCAACGTATTCGTGATGATGAAGTCGCGCATATGCTTTTGGTCAAGCAGGCGATCGAGACGCTGGGTGCCGACCCGACTGCGATGACACCCTGTGCCGATGTAGTGGGCGTAATGTCCATGGGCATCATGCAGGTGCTCAGCGATCCGCGGACCAACGTCGCGCAGGCGCTAAATGCTTTGCTGACCCTGGAACTGACGGATCACGCTGGCTGGGAGCTGTTGGTCGAGCTGACCAACAAGGCTGGTCATCCCAATATTGCCGAGGGTTTTGAAAAGGCACTGGCTGAGGAAGAGCGCCATTTGAGCGTCATCAAGTCATTGCTAAAACAGCAGCTTGAGGCGCAGGCGTAAAAAAAACGGCGGTCTGGACTGGACGAAACCCAGGCCGCCACCTTCCAGTTTGACTCATCATTATTGCGAGTTCTTGATGCTGGTTGACTGCATACCCTGATTAATCCTGGGCTCGGCGCCGAATTTGCGGGGCAGTTTGCATTGGTGCCGGTAGCCTGCGGTGGTAACCCCTGATAAGCTCGGGGTTTTATTTCGCCCGTATCGGGCCCATCGATTGAGGTAAGCATGAAGCGTAAATTACTGGCAGCGAGCGTTGCATTCAGTGTTCTCACCCTTGCTGGCTGTGGTGAAAAGGAAAAGGAGTTGGAACTGTCTTCTCCTATTCAACAGGCCTCCTATGGTATTGGTTTGAACATGGGCGAGAGTCTCCTCAATGATGGCCTCGACGATATTGATCCTGAGGCTCTGGCCCTGGGTATGCGCGACGCTCTGGCGCGCGAGACGCCGCGTATCAGCGAGGACGAACTCGGAGAAGCTTTTGCCGAGCTGCAGCGCCGTGCGACTGAGCGTTCTGCAAGTCTTGCGGACGAAGCCATGGAGGCTAATCAAGCCTACCTGGCGGATAATGCTGATCGCGAGGGCGTGACAAGCACCTCTTCGGGTCTGCAGTACGAAATCATCTCCGAAGGTGACGGCGACGGTGCGCGGCCCAGTGAAGACGACGTGGTGACTGTGCATTATGAAGGCAAGCTGCTGGACGGGACTGTTTTTGACAGCTCTATCAGCCGCGGTGAGCCAGTCGAGCTGCCGGTTAATGGTGTTATTCCTGGCTGGGTAGAAGCGCTGCAGATGATGCGCGTGGGCGACAAGTGGAAGGTGACCATTCCTAGCGAACTGGCTTACGGCGCGCGCAGCCCAAGCCCGGTCATTCCGCCGAATTCCATTCTGGTGTTCGAGATGGAACTGTTGGAAATTGCCCCCCAGGGTGAGTGAGTAGCTTAGGTAGAGTTGAATAGTGCTGGAGTAACATCCGTGGAATCCCGGAACAGAGCTAGTGGGGACCCGGGTGTTACTCTTATGCACATTCCGAGGTAACACTCTGTTTTTTTGACAAGGATTTGCTGATTAATCCTTGATATTATTAACTTGTTGATTTTAAACGAATTTTCTGATGGTTAAAAAACATTCACTTTAACAGCAGCCGCGCTATTGCAGGCTTGGGGCGATTTTCCCAGGTCTTGTTCACAGACTTATCCACAGATGTTGTGGGTAACTGTCTAGTCAAAGCGGTCTAGTCAAAGCGACGGACCACCTCTTGCACTCGTTGCTGTTCCAGTAACGCTTCGATAGCTTCAGCTAAGCTGTTGGCCTTGGTTTTGTCCAGTTTTGCAATTGCGCAGCTTAGCGCCATTTCTTCCACCGTCCAGTTACTGATCCGCACGCTCTTCAACCCTTGCTGGCGCACGTGGAAGCGGACTGCCCGGCGCAGGTCCACAGACGCGTGCAACCGTCCGCGCTCAATCATCCGCAGCCGTGTTCCCAGATCACGCACGTCGCGCCTGACGATAGCGCCACTGGTAAAAGCCTGGCTTAGCTCATCTGCGTAGTGATAGCCCAGCGAAGCGCCGACAATGCTGCCGTGGAGCGCCTTGAGGCCATCCGGGGCAGGGCTGTTGGTTGAGGTGACGATGATATCGGCATCTTCATAGAGCGGAGTGGTCCACAGGTACTCTTCGGCGGGCTCATGCCAGGCGGGTTGGGTATTGCAGATCAGATCGATACGCCCGGTGCGCATGGCGTCATCTACCCGGGCGTTGGGTGTGGCAACGAAGGTTACCTCCCAGCCCAGATGTGCAGCCACCAGGGTGCCGATGCCATGGGTCAGGCCATCGGTCAGGCTGTTGTTATGGGTAATGACATAGGGTTCGGGGTCTGTGGGTGAAAACCCCCAGTTGAACCGTTCTGCATGGCAGATGCCGGGTACCAGGGCAAGGAACACGCTGGTCAGCAAGCTGCTGGCTCGAATGGTCGCTTTCACATCTCCCCCTTTCAGGCGACTATCATTGAATCATCATAGTTCAAATTGATAGCTCCGGGGAGCGATATTAGGCTGCGCCCCCGAACGCACGCTGCGTACAGGGGCGAGTGGGATATATCAACCGGCCTTGGCGACCTGTTGCTTGAGCTTTAGCAGGTCAATGAGGATATTACCGGTTTCAGTCAGGAAGGGGTCATCCTCGGCCTCTTCATCGTCATCGGCGCCCATCGCCATTGGGCTCATTTCCAGGAGTGGGTCTTCTTTCTCCAGTTTGGCCAGCGGCTTTTCACCGCGTGCCTCACGGCGCTGATTTTCCAGCAGTAGCAGGCTCTCATCAAAAAGTTGCTGCTGCTCGCGGCGTTTGAACTCGTTCAGGGGCAGGTACTCGCGTTCCTGCATAGTGCGGTTCAGATCGACTCGCGCGAGGGTATAAGTGAACTCGGAGTCAGTTGCGGCGCGCTCATTGTGACGGTCGGCCAATTGCTTGATGAACGGGGTCAACTGGCGATCAGCCTGATAAGTGGCGGGTGCAATGGTATCCCAGGGCAGGGCCCGGGGCAGATTGCTCTCACCAATCTCGGTAGTTTCCAGCAGCGACGGATAAATGATATCCGGAATCACGCCACGGTTTTGTGTGCTTTGGCCCGATACTCTATAGAACTTGGCCAGCGTCAGTTTCAGTTCGCCGTGGTTCAACGGTTGAATCGACTGCACTGTGCCTTTGCCAAAGGTCGGCTCACCAATCACAACTGCGCGGCCATAATCCTGCATGGCACCGGCAAAGATCTCGGACGCGGAGGCGGACAAACGATTGACCAACACAGCCATGGGTCCGGAATAGAGTATGCCCGGCTCGTTGTCGTCCAGTACCTGGACCCGGCCTTTGGTATCGCGCACCTGTACCGTAGGACCGCGATCAATAAACAGCCCGGTCAATTCGGTGGCTTCCTGCAGGGAGCCACCGCCGTTGTTGCGCAGGTCCAGCACTATGCCATCTACGCCATCTTCTTTTAGCTCCTGAACCAGGCGACGTACGTCACGGGTGGTGCTGCGATACTCCGGATCACCGTCGCGTTGCGCACGAAAGTCAATGTAGAAGCCGGGCACCTGAATAACGCCAATGCGTTGCTTGTTTTGCTCGTCACCGTATTCCAGTACCGAAGATTTCGCTGCTTGATCTTCGAGCTTGATTGATTCGCGTACCAGCAGCACTTCGCGGCTGCTCAAGTCACTGGGCGGGTTGCTCGCGGGAATGACTTCCAGACGCACATTGGAGCCTTTGGGGCCGCGAATTAGCTTAACCACCTCGTCCAGGCGCCAGCCGACGACGTCAACCATTTCATCCTTGTCCTGGGCTACACCAATAATACGATCGGCCGGTGCCAACTGCTGGCTCTTTGCGGCGGGTCCAGCGGGCACCAGGCGGACGATTTTAGTGAACTCGTCATCACTCTGCAGCACGGCGCCAATGCCTTGCAGCGACAGGCTCATATTGATATCGAAGTTCTCTGCATTTTCCGGCGACATGTACTGGGTGTGCGGGTCATAGGACTGAGCGAAGGCATTGATGTAGTTCTGAAAGATATCTTCGCTACGGGTTTGACTCAGTCGCAGCTTCTGCCCGCTGTTGCGCTTGGCCAGACGTTCTTCTATGGCCTTCATATCCTGCCCAGTCAGCTTGAGGCGCAGAACTTCATCCTTGAACTGCTTGCGCCAGAGCTGCTGCAAGGCCTGCTGGTTGGCGGGCCATTCGGCTTTCTCGCGGTCGACCAGAATCTGCTGGTCGGTCTCGAAGTCGAGCTTGTCCAGTCCCTCATCGAGGAGATTGGCAAGGTAATCAATACGCTGACTCAGGCGCTCTATCTGCCGTTTGTGTATGGCAAAGCCGACGCTAAGATCACCGGCGATCAGCAGATCATCCATGCGATAGCGATACTCCTCGAAGGCCTTGATATCTTCAGCGGTAAACAGGCTGCGCTGGGGATCCAGCTGGCGCATGTAGTTGTCGAAAATGTCGCTTGAGAGCGCATCATCCAGGCGGATACGGTTGTAATGATGACGGCGCAGCAATTCAACGGTATTGACGCTGGCAAGCATGTGCTCGCGGGTAGGCTGCAACGCCTCCAGATCCAGGCTCGCAGGCTCCGTGGCTGCCATGGCGCTGGCGCCGATAGCAATCAGGCCGACCAGACACAGGGTTTTCAAACTTTGAACAGATTTCATCGAGTTGGCTTACCTGGAAAAGGGTGGGTTTAACGCTTGCCAGTTTAGGCAGAATAAGGGAGCCTGAGTTCCCGTTTTGATTAACAAGTATTTCACTATGGAGGCACCGTGAGAGGATTGCAAGCCGAGGGCGGCCAGCTGAAATGGCTTGAGCAGCCCGCTGTAGAGCTGGCTGAGGGGCAGGTGAGGGTGGCTGTAAGTGCCGCCGGACTTAATCGTGCCGATTTGTTGCAGAAAGCGGGAATGTATCCGCCTCCCCCTGGTGTGACGCCGGTACTGGGGCTCGAGTGTGCCGGTACCGTGGTGGAGGTCAAGGGCAAAAGCCGCTGGAAACCGGGTGATCGGGTTTGCGCGCTGTTGGCAGGTGGTGGCATGGCCGAGGAAGTGGTGGTCGACGGTCGTCACTTGCTGCCGGTGCCCGAAGGGCTGGGCTGGGCAGAGGCTGCCGCCTTGCCGGAAGTCTTCAGTACTGCCTGGTTGAACGTGTTCGAATTGGGCGCGGCACAACCCGGTGAGAAAGTGCTGATACACGCAGGAGCCAGTGGTGTGGGTACCGCTGCCGTGCAGATCTGCACCGCGCTGGGTAATCCGTGCTGGGTAACCTTGAGCAGTGAAGAAAAGCTGCAGGCCTGCAAGGAGTTGGGTGCCGAAGGCGGAGCGCTGCGTCAGAACGGCATCATGGCGTTACAACCCGATGGTCCCTTCGATGTGGTGCTGGATCCGGTAGGTGGGACCTACGCTGAGCAGCATCTCGACTTGCTGGCGCTGGATGGCCGCTGGGTTGTTATAGGGCTTATGGGGGGGCGCGAAGCTAAATTGGATCTGGCCAAGCTGCTGATGAAGCGCATTCAGCTTACGGGTTCGACCCTGCGCACCCGCGATGCCGATTTCAAGGCCGGTTTGCTGGCGCGCATGGAAGAACGCTTGTGGCCACTGTTTGCCAGTGGCCAGTTGCGACCCATGGTAGCCAAGCGCTTCAGTTTTGATCAGGCCGAAGCAGCTTTTGCCGAGTTGGCTGCAGACAAGATTGTTGGCAAGGTTATTCTGGTCAGCGAATAAGCTTCAGTCCGGCGGCAAGCTGAATGCCTGTCGCCGGAGTCTTGATCAGATCAGATCAGCTCTGCGCTGTCATAAAAGCTGGTGAGTACCTTCTCCAGGTAGGCGGCATCCTTGCTGCCAGCCATTTCCCGTATCGAATGCATGGCAAAGGTCGGTACGCCGACGTCTACGGTGCGTGCGCCCAGGCGGCTTGCGGTAATCGGGCCTATGGTGCTACCGCAACCCATGTCACTGCGTACCACGAAGCTCTGCACTGGTACCCCAGCCTGCTCACAGAGATGCCTGAACTGCGCAGCCGTTTCGCTGGTGGTGGCATAACGCTGGTTGCTGTTGACCTTGATCACCGGGCCGGCATTCAGGCACGGCCCGTGGTTGGCATCATGCCGGTCAGGAAAGTTGGGGTGCAGCGCGTGGGCGTTGTCCGCCGATACCAGCAGCGAATGCTGGAGTGCGCGGATGCGCACGGAGGTTTCCGGCAGCAGCCGGGCCAGCAGGTCTTCAAGGAAAGGACCGTCGGCGCCGCAGGCCGAACTCGAACCAATTTCCTCATGGTCGGTGCACACCAGCATGCATGGGTAGTCACCGTTGCTGGCAAGCAACGCGCGCAGGCCGGCGTGGCAAGACAGCAAGTTGTCCAGGCGCGCAGAGCTGAAGAAGTCGCCGTCCAGGCCGAGAGTGGCTGGTGGCTGGGTGTCGTAGAAGCTCAGCTCGTAGTCCAGTACCTGGTCTACCTGACTATCCGGCTGCGCTTCGAGAATCTGCTGTTTCAGCAGTTGCCGCAGTGTGCGCTGCGGCTCTAGGGTGTGCGCCAGGATCGGTGGCAGATCGGTTTGCGCATTGATGGCCAGGCCGTCATTGACGCCGCGATTGAGGTGGATCGCCAGGCTGGGAATGCTGGCAATGGCGCGCTTGAAGTCGATCAGGCAGCTTTGCAGTTGACCGGTCTGGTTGCGAAAGGTCACGCGTCCGGCCAGCGACAGGTCACGGTCAAACCAGGGTGCCAGTAGGGCGCCGCCATACACCTCGACACCCAATTGCCAGAGGCCCTGCTGGTCCAGCTCGGGCTGCGGCTTGACCTTCAGGCAGGGGCTGTCGGTATGTGCGCCGACCAGGCGCAAACCCTGCTCCAGAGAGCCTCGACGGCCCAGACTGAAAGCAATCAGCGAGGAGTCGTTGCGGGTGACCAGATAGCGCCCATCCGGCTTCAATGCCCACTCCTGACGCTCGTCCAGGTGCTCATATCCGGCCGCCAGCAGTTGCCGGGTCAGCTCCCGAGTGGCGTGGAAGGGGGTAGGTGAGGCCTGGATAAAATCCGCCAAAGCCTGATTGGCTGCGCTGTGGGTCATGCAGGTACTCCTTGGTAACGGTCAGGCTCAGAACGGAGCGGGGCTTTCAAAGCTCATGGGTTCGCCGCTGACTGGGTGCCGAATGCCCAGGCGTGCGGCGTGCAAAGCTAGCCGCGGACAGGCGCTTAGCGCCTCACCCTGTGCGTATAACTGGTCACCCAGTAGTGGATGGCCGATAGCAAGCATGTGCACCCGCAGTTGGTGCGAGCGACCGGTAATCGGGGTTAGCTCAACCCGGCAATGATCGCCATTGCGTTCGAGCACCCGCCAGAATGTCTGCGCATGCTTGCCCAACTCGTGGTCGACTATATGTCGCGGTTTGTTCGGAGGATCATACCGCAACGGCAGATCGATGTGGCCTGAATCAGCCCCGGGTTGCCCCCAGCACAGGGCGATGTAGGCCTTCTGAGTTTCCCGGTCGTGGAACTGACGCGAGAGCTCGCGGTGGCTGTCCGGATTGCGGCCTAGCACCAGCAGTCCGGAGGTTTCCCAGTCGAGGCGGTGAACGATGCGCGCCTCCGGGTAACCGTTCTCCTGCAGGCGAGTTATCAAACAGTCCTTGTTGTCCTCGGCGCGGCCGGGGACAGAGAGCAGCATTGAGGGTTTGCATACGATCAGGAAGGTCGGATCCTCATGGAGGATGCCGATGTCGGTCAGGGGCATGGGCTCACCAGGGCGCCCCATGCGGGGCGCCAGTAGCAGGTCAGGGGCGTTCCGGCAGGGTGATGTTCAGTTCCAGAATGGAGCAGTCATCCTGGTTCTCCAGGGCAACATGAACCTGATCCCGATCGATTTTCACATACTTGCTGATCACGTCGATGATTTCCTGCTGCAGTTGCGGCAGGTAGTCCGGCTGTGACCGCTGGCCGCGCTCATGGGCAACGATGATCTGCAGCCGCTCCTTGGCTACCGAGGCGGTGGAGGTCTGTTTCTTGCGATCTCTGAAATAGTCAAAAAGACTCATTAGCGACCTCCGAACAGGCGTTGCAGCAGGCTTTTCTTCTGGATTTCCAGGAAGCGGTGGGGTTTGTCCTCGCCAAGCAGACGGTCAACGGCGTCACTGTAGGCCTGACCGGCGTCGCTGTTGTCGTCCATGATGACCGGAATGCCCTGGTTGGATGCCTTGAGCACGGCCTGGGACTCGGGAATAACGCCCAGCAGCGGAATGGACAGAATCTCTTCGACGTCACTGACCGAGAGCATTTCACCGTTTTCTACGCGCTCCGGGTTGTAACGGGTCAGAAGCAGGTGTTCCTTGATCTTCTCTCCCTGCTCGGAGCGGCGGGATTTGCTCGAAAGCAGGCCCAGCATGCGGTCCGAGTCGCGTACTGAGGACACTTCCGGATTGGTCACGACCACGGCCTCGTCAGCGAAGTACATGGCCAGGTGAGCGCCTTTCTCGATACCGGCGGGAGAGTCGCAGACGATGAAATCGAAGCTCTCTTTCAGTTCGTTCAGTACCCGCTCGACACCTTCTTCAGTCAGCGCGTCCTTGTCCCGGGTCTGGGAGGCGGGCAGGATAAACAGCTTTTCGCAGCGTTTGTCCTTGATCAGCGTTTGGGTCAGGTTGGAGTCGCCATTGATCAGGTTGACGAAGTCGTAAACCACCCGGCGCTCGCAACCCATGATCAGATCCAGATTGCGCAGGCCGACGTCAAAGTCAACGATGACAGTCTTGAAGCCGCGCAGCGCGAGTCCGGTACCGATGGCCGCGCTGGTGGTGGTTTTACCAACGCCGCCTTTGCCTGATGTGACGACAATAATCTTAGCCAAAATGACCTTCCTGTCCGGTAGTTGAATAGGTGAAGAATGTGCTGCAGCGGTATTCAAGACCACAGCGGCGCAAAGAGGTTTCGCATGCGCCTGAAATTAGGCTCAGGGCTACGGCTGGCGGGGACCCCGTAATGGTTGCACAGTATCAGTCATAGGGCCTCTATCTTCAAGCTGTCACCTTCCAGGCTGACCTGTACTGCGGTTTTCCAGTTCAGCTTGCGCAGGTCTTCGGCAACCTTGTATTGACCCGCGATGGAAACCAGCTCGGCCTCCAGCGATTGGCAGAAGATGCGCGCTTCGGTGTTGCCGCGCACGCCAGCCAGGGCGCGGCCGCGCAGGGGGCCGTAGACGTGAATGTTGCCATCGGCCAACAGCTCGGAGCCGGCGCTGACCGGTGCCAGTACGATCAGGTCGCCACCGGGCGCGTAAACCTGCTGTCCTGAACGGATCGGCTGCGTCACGATTTTGCTTTGTCCGCCGCCGACGGCTACGGATTCAGGTGCCTCTTTCGGACTGGGCTGTGGCGCCTGTTCCGGTTCTGGCTCTACCGCCTTGTCGCGGCCACGGGCCGGCGGCATCAGCACCAGACCGCTTTGTTGAGCCAGTGGCCGGAAGTTTTCGCTGCCGCGCAGCGCCACCGGCAGCAGGCCGTGGTTTTTGCAGATCTGCAGTAGGCCCGCAAGGGTGCTAGCGTTCATAT
>JBKBSI010000140.1:0-8829 GCA_046291745.1 Pseudomonas sp.
GCGCCACCATGGTTTTCTCGATGCCTTCCTTGAGGGTCACATCGACCATGCCACAACCCTGGCAGCCGCCGCCAAACTGCAGAATGGCCACACCATCTTCCACCACATCAATCAGCTTGACCTCGCCACCATGGCTGGCCAGCCCGGGATTGATCTCGGTTTGCAGCAAATAGTTGATGCGCTCGTTGAGCGGGCTGTCGTCATTGACCATCGGCACCTTGGCGTTCGGTGCCTTGATGGTCAGCTGGCCGCCCATGCGGTCAGTGGCGTAGTCAACCACAGCGTCTTCGAGGAAGGGTTCGCTGACTGCGTCGATCCATACATTGAAGGGCTCAAGCGGGATCATGCGGTCTTCGGGCTTTTCCTCGCCAGGCTTGCAGTATGCAATGCAGGTTTCAGCATAGGGCGTGCCCGGCTGGGTGATAAATACCCGAATACCAATACCGTCGGTATCCTGCTTGGAAAGCAGCTCGCCCAGATAGTCCTGTGCTGCGGTGGTCAACAAAATGCCTGCCATGAATTGCCTCGTGCTCGATGACTAGATGGGCATAGTGTACGGGAACGGCCAGCATGAATAAAGTCCCACCTTTTTACTAGGGTATTCACCCCTATCACAGATGGACACACGCACAGCGTTCTGCGCGGCGGCGGCTTCTGCTAGAATGGCGGGCTTTTCGTGTGTCTTATCCGTGCGCTATAGAGTCTGGAGTACCCATGTCTGACCGAAATGCCCGCCTGACCGCCCTACACGCCGCCCTGCGCGAGCGCATCCTGATTCTGGATGGCGGCATGGGGACCATGATTCAGAGCTATAAACTGGAAGAGGCCGACTTTCGTGCCGAGCGTTTCGCCGACTGGCCCTCGGACCTGAAGGGCAACAACGACCTGCTGGTCCTGACCCAGCCCGATGCCATCGCCGCGATGGAAAAGGCCTACCTGGATGCCGGTGCGGACATCATTGAAACCAACACCTTCAACTCTACCCGGGTATCCCAGGCCGATTACGGCATGCAGGATCTGGCTTACGAGCTGAACCTGGAGGGCGCGCGCCTAGCCCGCCGGGTGTGCGATGAAAAAACCCTCGAAACGCCAGATCGCCCGCGCTTTGTAGCCGGAGTGCTGGGGCCTACCAGCCGTACCTGCTCACTCTCCCCGGACGTCAACAACCCCGGCTATCGCAACGTTACTTTTGACCAATTGGTAGAGGACTATATCAACTCCACCAGGGGTCTGATCGAGGGCGGTGCCGACCTGATTCTGATCGAGACCATCTTCGACACCCTGAATGCCAAGGCCGCGATCTTTGCCGTGCAGCAAGTATTCGAGGAAGACGGCGTCGAGTTGCCGATCATGATCTCCGGGACCATCACCGACGCGTCCGGCCGCACCCTTTCAGGCCAGACCACCGAGGCGTTCTGGAACTCGGTACGGCACGCCAACCCCATTTCCGTGGGCCTGAACTGTGCCCTGGGGGCCAGAGAACTGCGCCCCTACCTGGAGGAGCTGTCCGACAAGGCCGCAACCCATATCTCGGCGCACCCGAATGCCGGTTTGCCGAATGAGTTCGGCGAGTACGATGAAATGCCCGAGGAGACGGCGGCCATTATCGAGGAGTTTGCCCAGGCCGGTTTTCTCAACATCGTTGGCGGCTGTTGTGGCACCACGCCTGGGCACATCAAGGCGATTGCCGCAGTGGTTGCCAAGTACCCTCCCCGCGCGATTCCGGATATTCCCCGCGCCTGCCGCCTGTCCGGCCTGGAGCCCTTTACCATCGATCGCAGCTCGCTGTTCGTCAACGTCGGTGAGCGCACCAACATTACCGGCTCGGCCAAGTTTGCCCGACTGATCCGCGAAGACAACTACACCGAGGCGCTGGAAGTGGCGCTGCAACAGGTGGAGTCCGGCGCGCAGATCATCGACATCAACATGGACGAGGGCATGCTCGATTCGAAGAAGGCGATGGTCACCTTCCTCAATCTGATTGCTGGCGAGCCAGACATATCCCGCGTGCCGATCATGATCGACTCCTCAAAGTGGGAAGTGATCGAGGCTGGCCTTAAGTGCATCCAGGGCAAGGGTATCGTCAACTCCATCTCCATGAAGGAAGGCGTCGAGCAGTTCAAGCAGCAGGCACGCCTGTGCAAGCGCTATGGCGCCGCTGTAGTGGTTATGGCCTTTGACGAACAGGGCCAGGCGGATACCGCTGCTCGCAAGCGCGAGATCTGCAAGCGCTCCTACGACATTCTGGTCAATGAAGTCGGCTTTCCGCCGGAAGACATCATCTTCGACCCGAATATTTTTGCCATCGCCACCGGCATCGAAGAACACAACAACTACGCCGTGGACTTTATCGAGGCCTGTGCCTATATCCGCGACGAACTGCCCTTTGCCCTGACCTCGGGCGGTGTGTCCAACGTGTCCTTCTCCTTCCGCGGCAACAACCCGGTACGCGAAGCGATCCACTCGGTATTCCTGCTGCACGCCATCCGCAACGGTCTGACCATGGGCATCGTCAACGCCGGGCAACTGGAGATCTACGACGAGATCCCGAAGAAACTCCGCGATGTGGTCGAGGATGTCGTCCTTAACCGTTCGGCTGGGGGCACCGAAGCCCTGTTGGCGATAGCCGACGAATACAAGGGTGACGGCAGCGTCAAGGAAGCCGAAAGCGAAGAGTGGCGCGGCTGGGAGGTGAACAAACGCCTGGAGCATTCACTGGTCAAGGGCATCACCGCCTTTATCGTCGAGGATACCGAAGAGGCCCGTCAGCAGTGCGCGCGCCCGATCGAAGTGATTGAAGGCCCGCTGATGGCCGGGATGAACATCGTTGGCGACCTGTTTGGCGCCGGCAAAATGTTCCTGCCCCAGGTGGTTAAATCCGCACGGGTAATGAAACAGGCGGTGGCACACCTGATTCCCTTTATCGAAGCGGAAAAAGGCGACAAGCCGGAAGCCAAGGGCAAGATCCTTATGGCCACGGTCAAGGGCGACGTACACGATATCGGCAAGAACATCGTCGGCGTGGTACTTGGCTGTAACGGCTACGACGTGGTCGACATGGGCGTGATGGTACCGGCAGACAAGATTCTGAAAACCGCCATCGAAGAAAAGTGCGACATCATCGGCCTGTCCGGCCTGATTACCCCGTCGCTGGACGAGATGGTGCATGTGGCCAAGGAAATGCAACGCCAGGGCTTCAGCCTGCCGCTGATGATTGGTGGCGCCACGACTTCCAAGGCGCACACGGCGGTCAAGATCGAACCGCATTACAAGAACGACGCGGTAATCTATGTTACCGACGCCTCGCGCGCCGTGGGCGTGGCCACCAGCTTGCTGTCGAAGGAAATCAAGCCGGACTATATCGCCAAGATTCGTGCCGACTATGAAGTGGTGCGTGAGCGTACCGCCAACCGCAGCGCCCGCACCCAGTACCTGAGCTACGAACAGGCCAGGGCCAACAAGCTGCAGCTGGACTGGGATAATTACCTGCCGCCCACGCCCTCCTTCACCGGCATCAAGACACTGGATGATATCGACCTGGCGGTCCTTGCTGACTTTATCGACTGGACCCCGTTCTTTATTTCCTGGGACCTGGCCGGCAAGTACCCGCGCATTCTTGAGGACGAAGTGGTTGGCGAAGCGGCGCGCAATTTGTTCGCTGACGCCCAGGCAATGCTCAAACAGATCATCGACGGCAAGCTGATTCGCGCCAAGGCGGTACTCGGCTTCTGGCCTGCCAACCAGGTCAATGATGACGATATCGCCCTGTTTGACCAACAGGGTCAGGGCATCGCCACGCTGCATCATCTGCGCCAACAGAGCATCAAGCCGGACGCCAAACCCAACCTGTCCCTGGCCGACTATGTCGCACCGCAATCCTCCGGCAAGACCGACTACGTGGGTGGCTTTATCACCACCGCAGGCATTGGCGCTGAAGAGCTGGCCAAGGCCTATGAAGCCAAGGAAGACGACTACAACGCTATCATGGTCAAGGCCCTGGCAGATCGACTGGCCGAAGCCTGCGCCGAGTGGCTGCACCGGGAAGTACGTACCAAATACTGGGCTTACGTCGATGACGAGCAACTGGACAACGATGACCTGATCAAGGAGAAGTACCAGGGTATCCGCCCCGCTCCCGGTTATCCTGCCTGCCCGGATCACACTGAAAAAAGCACGCTGTTCAGCCTGCTGGATCCGCAAAACGACTGTGGTGTCACCTTGACCGAGCACTTTGCCATGTTTCCCACGGCGGCGGTGAGCGGCTGGTACTTTGCCCATCCCGAGGCAAAATACTTTGCCGTGGGCAAGATCACCCGCGACCAGGTCGAGTCCTACAGTGAGCGCAAGGGTCAGGATCTGAGCATCAGCGAACGCTGGCTGTCGCCCAACCTGTCCTACGACAACTGAGTCGCGGATGGCGTTACTGCCCAACCGCGAGCGGCTTGCCACCATCGCCTGGCTGGGCCTGCCGATCATGGGCGGCATGCTCAGCCAGAGTGTGCTCAACCTGGTTGATGCCGCCATGGTCGGCAGCCTCGGAAAGGAAGCCCTGGCGGGAGTAGGCCTGGGCAGTTATCTCAACTTCATGGCCATCTCACTGGTCATGGGGCTGGGTGCCGGGGTGCAGGCCATGGTTGCGCGCCGACGCGGCGAAGGTCGCAGCGAAGCGCAAGCCATACCGCTCAACGAAGGGCTGCTCATAGCCTGCCTGCTGGCCATGCCGCTAACCCTGATCTGCTGGCTGGGCGCCTCGTCTTTTATTGCTCTTCTCTCTCAAGACGACGCCGTACAGGCCATTGGCACTGACTACTTTCAGTGGCGCAGCCTGGCCATTCTCGCGGTGGGCGCCAACTTCGCCTTCCGTGGTTACTGGAACGGCATTCGCCGCACCGGCATGTACCTGCAGGTGCTGGTGTTCATGCATCTGCTCAATGTGCTGCTCAGCTATGGCCTGATCTTTGGCCGCTTCGGCATGCCCGAGATGGGCGCAGCAGGCGCTGGACTGGGTACCTGCATCGCCATGTTTGTCGGCGCAGCCCTGTACCTGGGCATGACCTGGCGGATGGCTGCCGAGCATGGCTTTCTGCGGGGCAGACCGCGGGGCCGCGGCCTGCGTGCAATGCTAAGACTGTCGCTGCCGAATTCGCTACAACAGTTCTTCTTCGCCACCGGCATTACCACGCTATTCTGGATCATCGCGCAGATCGGGACTGCCGAGCTGGCCGTTGCCCACGTACTGCTGAATCTAGCCCTGTTCCTGATCCTGCCCGGGGTCGGCCTGGGCATGGCCGCAACGACTCTGGTCAGTCACAGCCTGGGCGACGCCAAGCCCGAAGAAGCCTATCGCTGGGGCTGGGATGTGGTGCGGGTAGCCATCGTCCTGCTGTTTCTTCTCGGCCTGCCCTTCTGGCTGGCCCCCGACTGGGTTCTGGGTCTGTTCACCCGCGATGCCGAACTACTGGAACTGGGCCGCTGGCCCCTGCGCATCACCGGTATCGGCATGACTCTGGATGCCACGGCCTTGGTGCTTACCCAGGCGCTGCTAGGTGCAGGAGCCAGCCGCACGGTCATGGCAGTCAATATGGGCAGCCAATGGCTGATCTTCTTGCCACTCGCCTACCTGGCAGGCCCAATACTGGGCGGCGGCTTACTGACGGTATGGCTGATCCAGAGTGGCTACCGGGCCCTGACCTCGGTCATCTTTGCCATCATGTGGCGCAAGCGTCACTGGGCCAAGATACGCATTTGAACCGGCAACCGGCTATGCGAAGATAAGCTATTCACCCAGGCAGCGAGGCAGCCGTGACAGACAAACAGAACGAAGACAAAAATCAGGGCATGAGTCTGCGCGAGACTTTCATGAGCGTATTGGCGGCAGCTCTGGGAGTGCAAAGCAACAAGGCGCGCGAGCGGGACTTCAGCAAGGGCAAACCCAGCCACTTCATCTTTCTCGGGATTGGTTTCACACTGGCGTTTGTGCTGATTATCTTTGCGGTAGTAAAGCTGGTGTTGCATCTGGCGGGGGTTTGACGCCACGGGTGCTCAGGCCTGACCTGGCACCCGCCACATGACACCCTGAAGGGTGCCGCAGATAGATCCGCTGCTCAGGCCTGGCTTACCCAAAATACAGCAGTAATAACGGCAATCATGATCAGCGCCACGGCGGCGAAGGCATCAAGATGGCTGTCGGAATCGGTGTTGTCGTGCATATCCTGTTCACTCATGGGGTGATCCTCTTATTGTTTTCTGGGTGACGCCAATACGGGTGCGGAGCAATCTGGGTCTATCTGGGACTAGCTTGCGCAATAACTTCGCTACGGCCAATGTGAATATCATACCGTCAGCCAAAGCCCACTTCAACGTTTAGCCCCTGTGACGGGCGTTGTCAAGCCTGCACCTGCAGCCCAGGCCGCTGGCCGACCTGAATAGCTGCGAGCACAACTCAGCTTTGAATATAACCATATAGATAAACATTCCTTTTGTGCATATTGAAAATTTGCTATCTTGCCGCCCTCATGTTTAGCCTGATGTTCAGAGTCACGGTCCGTGCCTTGACTCTTCAACCTCCTATCGACAGGTTGCCCGAATGTATATTTACGACGAGTATGACCAACGGATCGTTGAGGAACGCGTCAAACAGTTCCGCGATCAGACCCGCCGCTATCTGGCTGGCGAACTCAGTGATCCCGAGTTCCTGCCCCTGCGCCTGCAGAACGGTCTCTATGTGCAGCGCTACGCTCCGATGCTGCGAGTTGCCATTCCCTACGGCCTGATTTCCTCGCCGCAGATGCGCAAGCTGGCCTTTATCGCTCGCGAATATGACAAGGGCTATGCCCATTTCAGTACCCGCCAGAACGTGCAGTTCAACTGGCCCGCGCTGGAGGATGTACCTGATATCCTCGCGCACCTTGCCGACGTCCAGATGCACGCCATCCAGACCAGCGGCAACTGCATTCGCAACACCACTACCGATCAGTTTGCCGGCGTTGCCGCTGATGAACTGGTGGACCCGCGCCCCTGGTGCGAAATCATCCGCCAGTGGTCGACCTTCCATCCGGAGTTCGCCTACCTACCGCGCAAGTTCAAGATCGCCGTTAACGGTGCCGAAGAGGACCGCGCCGCCATAGGTGTGCATGACATTGGTCTGAACGTCGTTAAAAACGCTGCAGGCGAAGTCGGCTTCCGGGTGCTGGTTGGCGGTGGCCTGGGCCGTACCCCCATGGTCGGCTCCGAAATCTGTGCGTTTTTGCCCTGGCAGCATCTGCTGACTTACCTGGATGCCATTTTGCGTGTCTACAACCGCTATGGCCGTCGCGACAACAAGTACAAGGCGCGCATCAAGATCCTGGTCAAGGCGCTGACCCCTGCAGTGTTTGCCGAAAAGGTCGAGGCCGAATGGCAACACACCAAGGATGGCCCAGCCACCCTGACCCAGGAAGAGCTGGATCGTGTGGCCCGTCACTTCAGTGCCCCCGCCTACGAGCAGTTCAGCGCTGACGATACAGGCTATCTGGCCAAGCGCAACAGCGAGAAAGGCTTCAACAACTGGGCCATGCGCAATGTGCAGGCGCACAAGGTACCCGGTTATGCAGCCGTCACCCTGTCGCTGAAGCCCACTGCTGTAGCCCCTGGCGACGCCACCGACAAACAGATGGAAGCCGCCGCCGACCTAGCCGACCGCTTCAGCTTCGGCGAGCTGCGTGTGACCCACCAGCAGAATCTGGTACTGGCCGATGTGCGCCAGGCCGATCTGTACGATTTGTGGGAAAGCGCCAAGCAGATGGGCTTTGCCACGCCGAATATCGGCTTGCTGACTGACGTCATTTGCTGCCCAGGCGGTGATTTCTGTTCGCTGGCCAATGCCAAGTCCATCCCCATTGCCGAAGCCATCCAGCGCACCTTTGATGATCTGGACTACCTACACGACATCGGCGATCTGGACCTGAACATCTCCGGCTGCATGAACGCCTGTGGTCACCACCACGTGGGCCACATCGGCATTCTCGGCGTAGACAAGAAAGGCGCCGAGTTCTATCAGGTATCGCTGGGCGGCAATAGCGGCCGCAATGCCGCCATCGGCCAGATCCTTGGGCCATCCTTCGCCGCCGACGAGATGCCCCAGGTGGTAGAAAAGGTAGTGAACGTCTATCTGCAAAGCCGTACCCCGGAAGAACACTTTATCGATACCTTCCAGAGGATCGGCATGGCCCCGTTCAAGGAGCGTGTATATGCAGCAAATAATTAAGAACGGTGCACTGACCGACGAAACATGGCACCTGCTGCCAGCTGATACCGCGCTGGAAGGTCTGTCCAACAGTGACGACCTGATCGTACCCCTGCAGCTCTGGCTGGACCACGCTCACGCCCTCAAGGCGCGGGACGGCGGTCTGGGCGTGTGGCTACAGAGCGATCAGGAAGTCGAGGCCATAGCCGAGGACCTGGAGCACTTCCAGGTTATTGCGCTCAACTTCCCGGTCTTTAGCGATGGTCGTCATTACTCCAGCGCCCGGCTGCTACGCGACCGCTATGGCTACAAGGGCGAAGTACGCGCCATTGGCGATGTGCTGCGTGACCAGTTGTTCTTCATGCAGCGCTGCGGCTTCGATGCCTTCGTTATCCGCGAAGACCGCAGCGCAGAAGATGCGCTGCAAAGCCT
Organism: Pseudomonas sp.; assembly: GCA_046291745.1. GTDB lineage: Bacteria > Pseudomonadota > Gammaproteobacteria > Pseudomonadales > Pseudomonadaceae > Halopseudomonas. Next base: position 8,657 of record JBKBSI010000140.1, read on the forward strand.
CAAGGACTTCTCCGAAACCTACCAGGCCGCTACTGACCAGCCCCAACCCCTGTTCCGTCGCCGCCAGGCGTGAACGATAGCCTCCCGGCAACGCCGGGAGGTCTTCTGTATCACCTCCTTTTCGCGCTCAAGCGCGCTCCTACAGAGCGGGTAGCCCAGGCCTGCCCCGGCAG
>JBKBSI010000141.1:0-8755 GCA_046291745.1 Pseudomonas sp.
TGGCAGGCTAAGCAAGTGGTTGAACAACCGGGAGCCTAGCTCGACGTCGACCCGGTTGGTGGTATGGCTGAAAATATAGTTCCGTATGCCACCCAGCAGCGCCTCGAAGACCACCACTACGATAAAGCCGATCGCCAGCACGTCCAGCGTGGTGTAGCCACGGTGTACCAAGACCTTGTCCATCACCACCTGGAAGAACAGCGGGGTGGCCAGGGCGAACAATTGCAGAAAGAACGAGGCGATCAGGACCTCGCCGAACAACTTCCGGTAACGCACCAGGGAGGGGATAAACCAGGAGATATCAAACTTCTGCGTAAGACTCTCGCCGCTAGCGGTTCGACGCGTCAACCCGATCAGCTCACCAGACCAAAGCTGCTGCAACTCGCTGAAGCTGACTACTCTGGGAGCCTGCTCTCGAAGATCATGGATAAGTGCAGTAGCCTCCTTGCCCGGCTCACCTTCCTGGGCAGCCTCTACGGCGGGGGCCACGCGGGCCAGAATGAAGTAACTACCGTCTGCCGCCTTGGCAATAGCAGGAAGCGCCCCATTGTTGAGCTCAGCCAACGACGGGGTGATTTTCTTTGCCTTGAGAGTAAGCGCTTTGGCCGCAATCAACAGCTCGGTATCAGAAAAAAGCTGACCTGACTCGCAGAATTGATGTGCAAGCTGCTCTGGCTCGGCAGGTAACTGATGGAATCGCGCAATCGCAACCAACGACTGAAGACCGGTATCCATACCTAATTCATTCCTTCCTGGAAATATGCGCAGCCAGGCCTTAGTGACGAATGGCTCTAGCAGAGGGCTTCCCTATGGAAGGCCTAACAACGGACGTGCTCGCAAACTGCAGGCGAAATTTATCCCCGTTCTCCCCATTCAACAACGTCGACAATGCAAAAGGTTGACGCAGTTATCATTTTATCTGGAGCTGGCAGCTTGCATTAGCAGCAAGTCGATCATCAGGCTGGGAGGTTGAGTGAACAGATAGGCACCAATTCGCTTGCAGGCCGCAGCCTGAAGCTCTTTAATGGGCCTTTTGCACGGATCTGCCTACCATGCCTGACTACGTCAACTGGTTTCGCCACTCGACGCCCTATATCAACACCCACCGGGATTGCACCTTTGTGGTGTTGCTGCCCGGCGAGGCGCTGGCGCACCCCAATTTCGGCAATATCGTTCATGACATCATGCTGCTAAACAGCCTGGGCGTGCGTCTGGTATTGGTGCATGGTTCGCGTCCGCAGATTGAGGAGCGCCAGAGCGCCCGTGGCATCAGTTCGCGTTACCACAATGATCTGCGGATTACCGACAGCGATACCCTGGCCTGTGTCATGGATGCCGTGGGCAGCCTGCGGATTGCCATAGAGGCTCAACTCTGCACCGCGCCTTCAGCTTCGGGCCAGGGCTCCAGACTGCGGGTGGTAAGTGGCAACTTCGTCACAGCCAAGCCGATCGGCGTGGTTGATGGGGTGGACTTTCACCATACCGGTGAAGTGCGGCGTATCGACCGCAAGGCCATCAGCCGCCACCTCGACGAGCAGTCCATAGTGCTGCTCTCCTCCATGGGCTATTCGCCCACCGGTGAGGTGTTCAATCTTGCCTGCGAGGACGTGGCTACCAGCGCTGCTGCGGCGTTGGAAGCAGACAAGCTGATTCTATTCGGACCGGATGCGGGTATCTTCGATGCCGAGGGGCAACTGTTGCGCGAGTTGAAGCCGACCCGCGCCCAGCCGCTGCTCAATGCGCTGGGCAGCAGTCTGCCTGGCTCGCTGCTGGCAGCGGCGTGCAAAGCCTGTGACAAGGGTGTGCGGCGCAGCCATATCGTCAGTTTCAGCGACGATGGCGCGCTGCTGACCGAGCTCTTCACTCGTGATGGTGGCGGCACCCTGGTGACCCAGGAGGCCTTCGAGCACATACGTACCGCTACCATCGACGACGTGGGCGGTCTGCTGGAACTCTTGCGACCACTAGAGGAAGCCGGGATTCTGGTGCGCCGCTCACGCGAGGTACTGGAAACCGAGATTGGCCAGTTCACCCTGATCGAGCGCGACAACATGATCATTGGCTGTGCGGCGCTGTATCCGCTGGAAGACTCCAATGCCGCTGAGCTTGCCTGCGTGGCCATTGACTCCAACTACCGTCATGGTGGTCGGGGTGATCAGTTGCTCGCGCATATCGAGTCCCAGGCCCGCGCCCTGACACTGGAGCGGCTGTTTGTACTGACCACGCGCACAGCGCACTGGTTTCGTGAACGCGGCTTCGTCGCCAGCACCGTCGAACGGCTGCCGGCCAAACGGGCGTCGCTATACAACTTCCAGCGTAACTCCAAAGTCTTCGAAAAGGCCCTGTAGCCCCTTTGCCAGCCCGCGCCGCGCAGTCATCTGCCTGGGTCTGCTGAAGGCCTGCTGCAGGTCTGCCGCCAAATTGTTATGCTTGGCGGATTGCAACGCACAACGAGAACATCCCCATGCCTGACTATCGCTCAAAAACGTCCACCTTTGGCCGCAACATGGCTGGCGCGCGCGCGCTATGGCGCGCCACCGGCATGAAGGACGAGGATTTCAAGAAGCCGATCATTGCGGTTGCCAACTCTTTTACCCAGTTCGTACCGGGCCACGTGCATCTGAAGGACATGGGTCAACTGGTCGCCCGCGAGATCGAACGAGCCGGTGGCGTAGCCAAGGAGTTCAACACCATTGCAGTGGACGATGGCATCGCCATGGGCCACGACGGCATGCTCTATTCCCTGCCCTCGCGCGAGATCATCGCCGACTCGGTGGAATACATGGTCAATGCCCATTGCGCCGACGCCATCGTTTGCATCTCCAACTGCGACAAGATCACCCCCGGCATGCTTATGGCGGCGCTGCGCTTGAACGTACCTGTGGTGTTCGTTTCCGGCGGGCCGATGGAGGCTGGTAAAACCAAACTGGCCAGCCATGGCCTGGATCTGGTCGACGCCATGGTCGTCGCCGCGGATGAAAGCAACTCGGATGAAAAGGTCGCCGAATACGAGCGCTCGGCCTGCCCGACCTGTGGCTCCTGTTCCGGCATGTTCACCGCCAACTCGATGAACTGTCTGACCGAAGCCCTGGGTCTGGCCCTGCCCGGCAACGGTTCCACCCTGGCCACACACAGTGACCGCGAACAGCTGTTCCTGCGCGCTGGCCGCACCATCGTCGATCTGTGCAAACGCTATTACACCGACGGCGACGACAGCGTATTGCCGCGCAATATTGCCAACTTCAAGGCCTTCGAAAACGCCATGACCTTGGACATTGCCATGGGTGGCTCGACCAATACCATCCTGCACCTGCTGGCAGCCGCTCAGGAAGGCGAGATTGAGTTTGATCTGCGCGATATCGACCGCCTGTCACGCAAGGTACCGCAGCTGTGCAAGGTCGCGCCGAACATCCAGAAGTACCACATGGAAGATGTACACCGTGCTGGGGGGATTTTCAGCATACTCGGTTCACTGGCCCGTGGTGGGCTGCTGCATACCGATCTGCCCACAGTCCACAGCCCTAGCATGGAGCAGGCGATCGCTGAATGGGATATCACCCAGACTGACGACCAGGCCGTGCATACCTTTTTCAAGGCCGGCCCGGCCGGCATTCCTACTCAGACCGCGTTCAGCCAATCGACCCGTTGGGACACCCTGGATCTGGATCGAGAAGGTGGCTGCATCCGCAGCGTCGAGCACGCCTATTCCGCCGAAGGCGGCCTGGCCGTGCTCTATGGCAACATCGCCCAGGACGGTTGTGTAGTCAAAACCGCTGGTGTCGACGAGTCCATCCACGTGTTTGAAGGCAACGCCAAGATCTATGAAAGTCAGGACACGGCGGTTAAAGGCATCCTGGCTGACGAAGTGAAGGCTGGCGATATCGTCATTATTCGCTATGAGGGGCCCAAGGGCGGCCCTGGCATGCAGGAAATGCTCTACCCCACCAGTTATCTGAAATCCAAAGGATTGGGCAAGGATTGCGCGCTGCTGACTGACGGACGCTTCTCCGGGGGCACCTCAGGCCTGTCCATCGGTCATGCCTCTCCGGAAGCCGCCGCTGGCGGCGCTATCGGGCTGGTGCGTGAAGGTGACAAGATCCTGATCGACATCCCCAACCGCAGCATTAACTTGCTGGTCAGCGACGAGGAACTGTCGCACCGCCGCATCGAGCAGGACAAGAGGGGCTGGAAGCCAGTGGAGCAGCGTCCACGCAAGGTAACCACCGCGCTCAAGGCCTATGCATTGCTGGCCACCAGCGCCGACAAGGGTGCGGTACGCGACAAGGCTATGCTCGACGGCTAGTCCGGAATCAGGTAGGCGCCGGAAACCCGGCGCCATCGCAGTCTTGAGCAAAATCAGTCAATCGAATGACGAACGAGAATTATTTCTGACCATTTGTCGGAGAAAATGGCCGTTTGCCATTAATATGTGCTGTGCAAAAACTGTGATGACGTTAACATTATGGCGTCAAAAGTGTCGCTAGCCATAGCGCCACTAAACCTGCCGGGCATGGAATCCGATGGACACAACTGCAAGCAAATTGCTGCTGGTTGAGATGGATCCGGTCAAACGCGAGCACCTGCTTGCCTTATGCCGCTCCGATGACGACGCTCCATTCGAGGTCGAGGTCTGCACTCGCCCCAAGGATGCTATTACCCGCCTGGCCCTGGGCAACTTCAGCGCCTGCCTGATACCCAACGATCTCATCTTGTTACGCGACGCCCGCCGGGTGGCCGCTGACACCCTCTGCCTGATGATCAGCGACGAGCACTCCACCGAGCAGGACAGCCTGGCGATTCGTGACGGCGCAGACGAAGTGCTGCTCCGCGAAGAGTTGACGACGACTGGACTGCGCCGGGCATTGGAACTCGCCAGCTTTCGCCGTCAGAGCGGCGGGCGCCTGGCCCAGCAAGCCAAACAGGACCCTCTGACCGGGCTTGGCAACCGGGCGATGCTGGAGGAAGAACTGGATCGTTTGCTACTACGCGGCAAGCGCAGCCATACCAGCTTTGCCCTGCTGTATATCGATCTGGATTATTTCAAGCAGATCAATGACAGCTTCGGCCACGGCCTCGGCGACCTGCTGCTGGCAGTGATCGCCAACCGGCTGCGCCGCAGCATGCGCGATGTTGACCTGATAACCCGTATCGGCGGCGATGAGTTTGTCGCCCTGCTGAACGACCTGCATGATCCGAATGATGCAGCCCTGATTGCCAGCAAGATTATTCATGCCCTGAGCGAACCCATTACCCTGAGCGGTCACCACCTGCTGATCTCCGCCAGCGTCGGTATCGCCACTCACCCGCACCATGGCAGCACTGCCTCGGAGTTGTTAAACCACGCCGACCAGGCGCTTTACCGCGCCAAGGCCGGAGGCCGCAACGGCTACAGCTTCTATTCCCCGGAGGACGAAGCGCACACGCAGCATAACCTGGATATCGAACAGGGCCTGCGCCACGGCCTGCTGGAAGGCCAGTTCCGCCTGCATTATCAACCCATCGTCGATACCCGTAGCGGCCATACCCACGCGTGGGAAGCACTGCTGCGCTGGCAGCATCCGACGCTCGGGCTGCTGACGCCTGAGGCCTTTCTCAAACTCGCCGAGCACAGCGGGTTGATCCTACCCATGGGCCATTGGGTGATAGGTCAGGCCTTGAATGCGGTCAAGCAGTGGCGCGAAGCCGGTATCGACTGCCGACTCTCGATCAACCTCAGTGACCGCGAGCTCAAGCAGCCACGCTTTGCCGACCAGCTCAAACAGTTATTGGTCAAGAGCAAGGTGCCCGCCCATCTGGTACAACTGGAGTTACGGGAAAGCACGCTGCTCAAGCATGCCAGTCAGGCAGAGGGGCTGTGCAACACCCTGGCAGCGCTAGGCGTAGACATTTGGCTGGACAATTTCGGCGAGGAATATGGCGCCATGGGCTATCTGTCGCGGCTACCGATCACCGGTATCAAACTGGACGCCCGCAAGTTGACCGAAGACAGCAGCCAAGCCGATTATCTGCAAAATCTGATAGGTCTGACCCGTGGTATGGACAAGCAAGTAACGGCGAACTACGTCGAGAATGCGGGCAGTGCCGAGATACTCTCCAGTTGGGGCGGGACTTTCCTGCAGGGCTACTGGATCGGCAAGCCTCGCTCCCTGGAGGACGTGATAGGTCAGCCCCTGGACCTTTCCAGGACCTGATAGCAGTGCGCCGGATAGTCTGCAGAACCTGACACCTGGCGCTCCTCCAGCAGTTGCCAATCCGCCGCAACCACCGCAGGAAACCAGGCATCGCCAACGGGTTCAGCTTCAACCAATGTCAGGTACAGGCGATCTGCCCGCTCCAGGGTCTGGCGGTACAACGTCTCACCACCAATCACCATCACCTCATCCACCTCGTCCAGAGCCGCCTGACGAAATGCCTGTTCCAAGGCTGCGTCAATCGTCGGCTGTACAGAAGCACCGGGGATCTGCAACCCGGACTGGCCACTGACGACGATATTGGTCCGCCCGGGCAACGGGCGACCAAGCGAATCAAAAGTCTTGCGCCCCATGACGATAGGCTTGCCCCACGTCATGCTGCGGAAGTACTTGAGGTCCTCCGGCAGATGCCAGGGCAACTGATTGTTGTGGCCAATCACGTGGTTACGACCCATGGCCGCAATCAGGGCTACACGCGGCTGACTCATACCGCCACCGGCGCCTTGATATGCGGGTGCGCCTGATAATCTTCGAGAATGAAGTCATCAAAGCTGAAGGCAAACAGATCGGTCACCGCAGGATTCAGACGCATTTGCGGCAGAGGGAAAGGCTCGCGGCTCAACTGCAGCTCGGTCTGCTCCATATGGTTGGCATACAGATGGCAATCCCCGCCGGTCCAGACGAAATCGCCCGGCTGCAGCCCGCAGACCTGGGCAACCATCAGGGTCAGCAGTGCATAACTGGCAATATTGAACGGCACGCCGAGGAAAATGTCTGCCGAGCGCTGGTACAACTGGCAACTGAGCTTGCCGTCCGCTACGTAGAACTGGAACAGCGCATGGCACGGCGGCAGCGCCATCTGCTCGACCAATGCCGGGTTCCAGGCCGAAACCATGAGCCGCCGCGAGTCGGGGTTACTGCGGATCATCTCCAGCACCTTGCTGATCTGATCGATGGACTCGCCATTGGGTGTCGGCCATGAGCGCCACTGGTAACCGTATACCGGCCCCAGATCACCGTTCTCATCAGCCCACTCGTCCCAGATCGAAACACCGTTTTCCTTCAGATAACGGATATTGGTATCGCCCTGCAGGAACCACAGCAACTCGTGGACAATCGACTTGAGGTGACACTTCTTGGTGGTCACCAGCGGGAAGCCTTCGGCCAGATCAAAGCGCATCTGGTAGCCGAACACGCTATAGGTGCCGGTGCCGGTGCGATCACTCTTGAAGGTGCCGTGCTCACGCACATGGCGCATCAGATCAAGATACTGTTTCACGTTTAACCTCGTTGTTACGGTAGGCCCAGACCATCATCGCAGCACCAAGCAGCACCATGGGCAACGACAGCACCTGACCCATTGTCAGCCAATCAAATGCCAGATAACCAATGTGCGCGTCCGGTTCGCGGAAGAATTCCACGATAAAGCGGAAGGCGCCATAGCAGACACCAAAGAGCCCGCTAACCGCCATCATTGGACGCGGCTTGCGCGAATAGATCCAGAGAATCACAAACAGCGCCACCCCCTCAAGGGCGAATTGGTAGAGCTGCGAAGGGTGCCGCGCCAATTGCAGGGGATCGGTCGGAAACACCATGGCCCAAGGCACATCAGTAGCCTTGCCCCAGAGCTCGGCGTTGATGAAATTACCAATACGGCCCGCGCCCAGACCAATAGGGACCAATGGCGCAACAAAATCCATCAGACTGAAAAACGGCTTGTTGCTACGCCGAGCAAACCAGGCGACAGCCAGCAGCACACCAATCAGACCACCGTGGAAGGACATACCGCCCTTCCAGACCTGCAACATCAGGCTTGGGTCGTTGATATAGGCAGGCATGTCGTAAAACAGGATGTAACCCAGGCGCCCACCGGCAATGACCCCAAGCGCGACCCAGAACACCAGGTCAGAGAGTTTTTCCTTGCTCCAGCTCGGATCAAAGGTGTTGAGTCGACGACCCGCCAACCACCAGGCGCCACCTATACCGATCAGGTACATCAAACCGTACCAGTGAATCTGAACCGGCCCTAGTGACAGAGCCACCGGATCAATCTGCGGATAAGCCAGCATTGCGGCTCCCTAGGTCAAGAAGTTGATGCCCACGCCCAGCAATAACAGAGCGAACAGACGCTTGAGTAACTGTTGCGACAGGCGGTGAGCCAGACGCGCGCCAAAACCGGCAAATAGCATACTGGTTGCAGCAATACCGACCATCGCCGGCAGATAAACATAACCCAGACTCCATTCCGGCAGGGGGCTCTGCGCGGCCATACCAGTCCAGATAAAACTCGCAGCCCCGGCTATCGCTATGGGCAACCCACATGCCGAGGAGGTAGCTACCGCCTGCTGCATGGGCACACTACGCCAGACCAGGAAAGGCACAGTGAGTGAGCCACCGCCAATGCCAAAAATAGCCGAGGCCCAACCAATAACGCCTCCAGCCAGAGTCAGGCCGGGCTTGCCCGGCACATCCAGCGAGGCCTTGGGCTTGAGCTCGAAGGCCATCTGGATAGCCACCAGAATGGCAAATACACCAATAATCTTCTGCAGCATAGGCCCCGCAAT
>JBKBSI010000142.1:0-8741 GCA_046291745.1 Pseudomonas sp.
GAATTAACCAATAGTGAGCAAACGAACAGCCTGGAGTGTCCCTTAAGGAATCAGTGGATCAGTTTTCGTTTGGTCGATGAACTTGCTGAATCTCATGCCTATGCTGGCCTGAAATACAACCTGCGTGACAGTCAGAATCAAGTTTACGAGGGCGTACTCGACAGTGACGGGTTTGTTCTAATCGAGAACTTGTATTGTGGCCCGATGCTTCTGACCCTTTCATCACTTGCTTCTGTGTTTCCAGAACCTTGGTATGAGAAACTTGTGATCCGAGAAAGCTACCCCCTCCCTCTGACCGATTTACAAATTGCCGCAGAGCAATCACCCATTGGCCCGCGCCGCAATGGAGAAAGCCTGACCTATCTGGCAGAGGAGCGCGCTGCACAGGAAGACGCCCGCTTTTATCGTGTGGAGGTCAGTGATCTGGTCGAGGCCACCAAACACTTGCCAGATCGAGATGATACCTGGCAGCCAAGACCCAGCCCAGGTCTGAAACAGGCTGCCGGAGCAACGAAAGATCAGGCTGGCATTGCCCTTGAGCCAAACCAGCACCATGTGCTGGAGGTCAAGGCACTCAGGGCCTATAGCCCAATTTTCTCAACATCACCCGAGTTCTCCGCACTCAACGCCTACCACCTTGCGGTAATGTGCGTGCTCTCCTATGCGCCTTTCAGCAATGTGCGCGAAGGCGAAGGACCAGGGCTGCCGCCGCCGTACCTTGTGGCCGGAAGTATTGGTAATGTGTTGCGTGAGCAGCTGGCATGTCAAATCAAGCCGACCTTGTTCAACGCTGCTCACCATCATTTATTGTCCGAAGAGGTGCCTTACTCAAAGCGCCTCGAAGTAGTGCCGTTCGATCCCGAACGCTACGCAATTCAAAGCAGTGAATACACTCCTGAAGATCAGCACTTTTTGCATCATCCTCCCACGGACACGCAGGCGTTTATTACCCATAATGACAAGATTATTTTGATTACAGTTCGCGGAAGTGCCAGTTTTGATGACTGGCTCCGGGATTTTGACGCGCGGCAGGTTCCAATAGCAGACGGCACCGGTAACGCACATCGCGGATTTTATAATGCATTTATTGCGGCACGATTTTTCACTGAAAGCTACTTACGCCGCTTCTACAGCGACCAGACGATCATAGTAACCGGCCACAGCTTGGGTGGATCGATTGCCTTGCTTTTGGCGGACTGGATTAAACGTCGCGCTGAGGCACCCAAAGTCATTCTCTACACTTACGGCGCCCCCCGCACCGGCGATAGCACTTTTGTTGAGAGCGCAAAGGATCTGATTCACCACCGTATTATCAATAACAACGATCTCGTACCCTCTGTTCCCGCCACCTGGATGGATTCGGAATGGAAAGTAGTCGTACCCTCAATCATCATGCTGCTAGCCTCGCTCGCGCCGCCGATCAAGGCAACCAGCTTGCTGCTGGCTGGTCTTATCAATTTCGACGGAGACCCTTACCAGCACCATGGAGAGCAACACTACTTCATGCCACGCAAGCGTGGCGGCGGGAGCAAGGTCTCAGTCCTTTGGCAGCCAGGCTGTCGGGCGCTTGAAGAAGGCGACTGTGCACGTTTCATAGCCAACCTCTCAATTGAGGGCGACATGGCCAAGCGGCGTAACCTCTTTGTGCAAATTGCGTCGGCCCCGCAGCACTTCAGCGACTCTGGCTATGCCCGTGCAGCCTTGACCACGCTATTGCGCTGGAACGCCAGCCTGAGCCGTGATGGCCAGTTGTTTACAGAAGAAGAAAAGATCGACCTGGGGTTAGTCGTTAACGCAGAGAAGTCAGAGCTGCAGAGGTGGGAGCCCGGCTCCTTTAACGAGTTCAGGCGCAGAATGCGCTTTGAGCCCAATCCTCGCATCCACAACATGAGCAATGCGAAGCTTCTGGCCTATTACAACGATGGCGTGTTTGAAGCGGAAGACATGAAGCGCAAGCAAGTTGAAAGTTTGAGCGGGGCACAGCAGAGGCTTGCAGCACAAGCCAGCATCCCCATCACGGCTGCTGCAGTTTTTGGCGATCAGGCTGAACGGGAAGACCTGCTTGAGCTGATGACCGAATGGCGTGAGGAAGAGCTGAACAGAGAAGCGGAGCGCCTGGCAAGGCAGGAGTCTTCCTCCTCCGCCAGCTACCAGTATGGCTGAAGCTCAGCCTACCTTAGCCAGCAAGCTAGACAAGCAGCTACTCCGCGCACTGCTGTTGGGCACACTAGTGCTTGGCCTCACAGCCTGCAGCTTTGCCGGGCATATGGCCAAGGAGGGTGTCTTGTCACTCACTGAGCGCAGCGGGCGCGAACATTTCACGCTGGCGGGAACGCTACCTGCCAACTTTCAGCTTGCGGCCGTCGCGCAGTATCAAGTACTCGATGAAGAAAAGTGTCAGGTACGTAATTTTGGTATAAGCGGCACCTCAACCCGAGATATGGCCACCCAACAAGACACAGAGCTAAAGGACCATCCCCACGAGTTCAGTCTGAAAATTCCTCTCACTCACCATATTGGCTCATGTCATTCAGAACTGTATCGAGTGAGGCTCCAAGTTACAGGACATTATGGCGAGGATATCAAGCGACAAAGTCGGCATGGAGGCGGGCTTGGTATTGTTGACAGCAGGCCAGATAACGCTCCCGCTTTTGATAATGAAGGCAAGCTCTACCTGCGCGGCATGTGCGGCTGGATGTTTCAAATCAGTCGCCTCTACGTTGGAATCGACAAACTACTCCACTGCTCGCAGCCGGATGAAAATTGGTCACAGGATCATGATTTGTCAAAACGCAAGGGCTTGGGTGTCACCCTTGGCCGGGACGAACTTGGAGGGAAAACTGTAAAACTGGAGATTCGAGAGGATCCGCAGGAGCGGCCTTCCGTTCGCAGGCGCTGGATAGAAACTCCGACGGGTTGGAAGCCTTGCCAGGGCACAGAGCACTCTGAGCTGCCAGGATCCTCCCGTATTCAAAACCTTCAAGATGAACGGTCAAGAATGCACCGTCTACCCCAATTGCACGGAATAATCACGGATGAACGAATTAACCAATAGTGAGCAAACGAACAGCCTGGAGTGTCCGAAGGGTTCAGGACCTCAAGCCGTAGACGCAATAACTCGAATAATTAACCGTTATACTGATAGCTACGAAGCTAGACGCAGAAATTTTGAACGGATCTACAATAATGAAAAAATATTTCATGGTATTTAAATGCGCAGCTTTAGTGGTCTTGATGTTACAAGCCAAATCAGTCAACGCGGATAATGAAATCAAAAATCATAGGCAATTTCACCCGCCGGTCAATATTCAAGAGAATGGATACACCATAACGGCTTTGTTTCTTAGATATCAGCAGAAAGACAGCCGCGAGTCAGCGGCCGCAACAGGAGAGGTTCATTATATTCAAACTGAACCATTTCTTCCTGAACTGAATTATGTATGGGAAATTAATGGTGATGAAATAGCCTCGGTTTTCTTGTATGACGGGCACCGAGAAAATCGCCCTGGAAAGTCATTGTTTGTTATCACCAAAAGTCATATTGAAAATGATTCGTTCCAAGGTGGCGTATATTCTGCACTGGAGCTGCCCGTTATTTTGCAGGGAAGGCTGGCTTTAAAATTTTTCCCCGGTGATCCTTTAGATGAAGCTCTCAAAACCTGTTACGAAGGTGTTGATCTGGACGCTGATCAAGCAGTAACTTGCTTGTACAAGGACGAAGCTAGTATTACCAAGTTTCTTGATACAGGAAGATGATTTAAATGGTTGGCTCTGTTCGTCGATTTGAGTGGAAATTAAACTCCATGGAATCAAGCTATTTTAGACTGCGGGGTTAGCTATCCCTTTCCAGAATTCGCGTTGCTTAAGCGTTGGCGGCAAGACTGCACGCCGATGGCTACAACAAAGGTCCCGCAATTTTTATTTATGAGACTCTGAAATAATGATATTAAAAAAAGTTCAGTGTCGTTTGATCTTTTTATTTCTTGGATCCTTGCTTGTTGCGGAACTTTGTCTGGCTCGAGAGTCTGCTTTTAAGCTATCCCAATGGGACGTAAAAAAATCTCTGGAAGCTGATCTGACGGGCGATGGAGAAGAGGAAGAAGTTCTCGTAGCGAGTGATCTCTCCGATACCCGCGCCGGCCCATCTTTAATCGTTCTTGCCAAGGATGGAGTTTTGTCTGAATCAGTGATGGCATTGCACCCTATAGATAATTTTTATTCGCCTGCCAGCTTCGATGGTTTCGATGTTTCAGTGATTCGATCTTTCTCAGGCACAACAAATGTAATGGATATTCAAGGTGAAAAATCCAAAGTTGTTTATCCTTCCAGGCCGGGGTACAAGATTTTATTAAGGACGTTAGAGGAGGATAATTATCAATACAACTTCAATCTTCATTTTGAATATAGCAAAAAATCGGAAGATATGGTCCTGTCAAATATTTTCCTGAATTATAATCATTCTTTCTGTGATCGGTCTTTAATAAGTGTGTCTTCCGTGGAAGATGCAGTGCTAGTGGGCCAGCGATTGCAAGAATTTAACGGGCCTGACGCTTTTAAGCGGCTAAAAGAGCTTCGTCGCGAAATACAGGCTGGCAGTGCAGCTTCGACAAGAATCATGTCGCATCAGATTTCAGAAAATTTTGATCAAGCTATTTCTGCATATAAAGTAAAGGATAAAGCTCTTCTCAAGGAGGTTGTAAGTAGATTTATTGTCGGTCCAGGCGAGGGCGAGGAATGTCCTGCGGAAAGCTATATCGCAGATAAATATCTCTTCTCGAATAACATACGATGGACCAATGACCTAGGTTTCCTGTTTGAACAAGCTGGTTATTACAGGGAGGCGGTAGCGTTATTGGAGGCAGTCGTCGCGGAGGACCCACAAAGAATCGTAGCATATTTGAATTTGGGAGATAGCTATTGGGCTATGGGGCGCAGGGATAAAGCTATTCTGATGTATCAGAAATACAGTGCATTAAAAAGCGATCAAGGCAGGCCTAGAGAAGTTCCACCACGAGTTGCAGAAAGAATAAGGAATGAACGCCCCGAATAGCCTTGCCTACCTAACCATCGTAGCTCTGCTCACTGACCTCATAGCAAACACTCGGTTTTTTACGTAAGGCTTCCATCAAGTCCCGATGCCTACAATTTCAAAATCAATGGGGTCACAAAATCAATGGGGTCAGAGTGGTTGATTTTCCGACAGGAAGCTTCTCTGGATCAGTGGTTGCGCGCTGGAAGCACTTACCACTGGTATTTTTACCAGAGTCATACCTATCTGCATGTAACAGTGCAGCGCAGCAATTCGCGCAGCGAGCCAGGGGAGAGAGGTACTTACCTGATTACCTTGGCGTTGCAGGCTGAAAGCGCCTACTGGCCCCAACATTTCAGTGAAGATCAACAGGGAGACTGGCGAGAGCTACTGCCTGGATTGTTGGAAGAGTACCGGCAGCAACGTGCGCAGTTTGAGGCTGAGGCCCAGGCTGCGGGTATTGAAATTGAAGACAACTACCGAAATCCTGCGATCAAAGCGCTGAATAGGTAAGCCTGGGAGGACGGCAGGGAGTGTTGCTGGTAGCGGGCGAGGGTGTGGGTGCCCTCGCTTGCTACCAAAAGGACTGCTTAGCCGCCTACGGGCGTGCCAACCACGGGCTCGCCATCCAACGTGGCATCCTTGAGTACGATGCGGTACTGCTGGCCGTCGCTTTCGACTTGGGTCAGGCGTACCAGAATATAATTGAAGTCCTTGGCAAACCAGAGGGTGGTCTGGCGCTTGGAGTCCGAATCGCGCACGCGGTCGACTTCTACTGCGTCAAACTGGCCTACTCGTGTGGTGACGCGGCGTTCACCGCTGACGCGGAAATGGTAATCGTCGATGTCATCACCATCAGCTACGCGATAATACATATCCTTTTTGCCTGCCAGCAGGTCGCGTTGCAGCGCTAGCTGGTAGGTGGTCTTGTCTAGCAGGCCGGGTTCGGTCGCCAGAGTGAATGCTTTACCCCGGTGGCTGCCGGTCACTGTGCCTGCTTCCCAGTCAAACACCTGGGTGGTTTCCCTGCCACGGCCAAGGCCGCGGCGCTCGTACCGGTATTGCAGGGGCACGACCCGGTCGTTCTCCAGTTTCAGAATGCTCTCTTCGGTCAACCGGGCGACGAACATGCTGGCGTTAAAGCTCAAGGTCCAGGTGTTGTCACCGTTATCGCGCAGGGAGTGGGTGGCTTCGCCATTGACTGGGACGTTGCGCATGTCGGCGGCGTAGCTGGCACTGAAGGGGATTAGTTCTGCAGCGTTCAGGCTGGTGGCAGCAAGGCAGAGGGAAACGGCAGCCAGCCAGCGGCTGGGAAGACGGAAGACGTACTGCGACGTGCTATAGGGCATCAGAATATTCTCGCATGTCGGTCTGAAAATTCTCTAACCTGAGCCCGTCAGCGGTGATCGGCTGACCATCCAGACAGGCGCGGTTATCTTGTAATTGCAGGCGGCCCCGAGCAAACCAATGCACTACCAGCGGGAACAGTTGATGTTCCTGTTGCTGTACCCGTGCCGCCAGATCTTCTGCGCTGTCGCCCGGTAACACCGGAATACGCGCCTGAATGACCAGCGGACCTCCATCCAGTTCGGCGGTGACGAAGTGCACGGTAGTACCATGCTCGCTGTCTCCGGCATCTAGTGCACGCTGGTGAGTGTGGAGCCCCTTGTACTTGGGCAACAGGGAGGGGTGAATGTTCAATAGTCGACCAGAATAATGTTCGACAAAGGCTGGGGTGAGAATGCGCATGAAGCCGGCGAGCAGCACCAGGTCGGGCTGAAAGCTGTCGATCTCGGCCATCAGTGCCTGGTCAAAGTGTTCGCGGTCGGGGTAAGCATGATGGTCCAGCGCGCGGGCCGGAATGCCGGCCTGGCGCGCCCGCTCCAGGCCAAAAGCCTGCGGGCGGTTGGAAATTACAGCAACAATCTGCGCTGTTTCAGTCTGCGACTGAAAGGCGTCAATCAAAGCCTGCAGGTTGGTGCCCGACCCGGAGATCAGCACCAGGATGCGACAGGCCACTGCCTCAGCGGCCCTGGCGGTGCAGGACAACGGGTTCTGCACCTGCACTGGCTGCATCGATACGGCCAATGATCCAAGGCTCCTCACCCGCGTCACGCAGTACCTGCATGGCGGCGGCGGCCTGGTCCTCGGCTACGCAGATAACCATACCTACGCCACAGTTGAGCACCCGATGCATCTCGGTCTCGTCGACGTTGCCCTGCTGTTGCAGCCAGTCGAATACGGCTGGACGCTGCCAGCTGTCCAGATTGATTTGGGCGCTGGCATTGGCGGGCAGGACGCGCGGAATGTTCTCCAGCAAGCCGCCGCCGGTAATGTGTGCCATGGCCTTGACCGCACCGGTCTCGCGAATCAGTTGCAGCAGGGCCTTGACGTAAATACGGGTCGGCGCCATCAGCAGATCGGTCAGCGGCTGGCCGTCGAGTTCGGTGGTGGTGATGTCGACACCGGATACTTCAATGATCTTGCGTACCAGCGAGTAGCCGTTGGAATGCGGGCCCGAGGAGGGCAGGGCGAGCAGTACGTCGCCAGCCTGGACGCGGGTGCCGTCAATAATGTCGGCTTTTTCTACCACGCCGACGCAGAACCCGGCCAGGTCGTAATCTTCGCCTTCGTACATGCCTGGCATTTCGGCGGTCTCGCCACCAACCAGAGCGCAGCCAGCCAACTCACAACCAGCGCCAATACCGGTGACCACCTGCGCGGCAACGTCTATGTTGAGTTTGCCGGTGGCGTAGTAGTCGAGGAAGAACAGTGGCTCGGCACCACAGACCACCAGGTCGTTAACGCACATGGCTACCAGGTCGATACCGATACTGTCGTGCTTGCCCAGATCCATCGCCAGACGCAGCTTGGTGCCCACGCCGTCGGTGCCGGAGACCAGTACTGGCTGTTTGTAGCCGGCCGGAATCTCGCACAGGGCACCAAAGCCACCCAGACCACCCATAACCTCGGGACGGCTGGTACGTTTGGCCACCTGTTTGATGCGATCGACCAAAGCATTTCCAGCGTCAATATCGACACCTGCGTCCTTGTAGCTGATTGAGGGCTTGGGTGGGGTTTGGCTGCTCATGCGCGAATCTCGGTAAGGATAGGAATAACTGCCAGGGCTGGACACAAACCAGGCACTCTGGAATATAGCCCGCTAGTTTAGCAATATGCTGGCCCAAGAACCATGCCGGGGGGACGATCCGCTATAGTTAGCCCGCCAGCCTGGTTGCCGCAGCCGCACTGCTTGTTTAATGTATGCGTTTTATCCCCGTCTGCGCGCTGGAGCCTTTGCTGGTTGCCCGTCGACATGACCTAGCGGACCCCGCCATGAATTCATTGCGTAAATTGTTTTTACTGTCTGTATTGCTGTTGCCTGCGGTGGTTAATGCCGCGGTAATCAATGATTTTTACCGCGTCCAACTGCCCCAGGCAGAAGAGCAGCCGCGCGAAGAGCTGATGCGTGAAGCGCTCGAGGTGATGCTTGTGCGCCTCGGCGGAGCGCAGGCGCTGGCCACCAATGCTGGTATCGACGAGGCTCTGAAAGAGCCGCGCAATCTGATGCGCCGCATTGCTGCACGTGATGGCGGCGGAGTTGATGTGGAGTTTGAGCCCGGTCAGCTACGTGATTTGCTCGCTGCAGCGCAGCGTCCAATGCTGGGGCCAACCCGTCCGGGTGCCATGCTCTGGGCAACTGAGGCAACCA
>JBKBSI010000143.1:0-8667 GCA_046291745.1 Pseudomonas sp.
TTGCTGGTGGGCGCCGGGGGCGCCGCTCGCGGGGTGATTCAACCGCTGCTTGAGGCAGGCCCGGCCCAGCTTTGCGTGGTCAATCGTACGGTGTCCAAGGCAGAAGACCTGGCAAAACTGTTTGTCGATCAGGGGCCGATCAGTGCTGCGGGTTTCCAGTGGATTGAAGAGCCGGTGGATCTGATCATTAACGCCACCTCCGCCAGTCTGGGCGGTGAGGTGCCGGATATTTCGCCAAAACTGATCCGCCCCGGACATACCCTGTGCTACGACATGATGTATGCCAGCGAAGCCACGCCCTTCAACCGTTGGGCCGCCGAGCAGGGTGCTGCGCGCTGTCTGGATGGTTTGGGCATGCTGGTTGAGCAGGCGGCCGAGGCCTTCCTGTTATGGCGCGGCGTTCGCCCGGATACCTCGCCGGTACTGGCGGCGCTGCGCTGACCTGCGGCTCCGCTCCCGCGCGGTTGCCTGGGAGTGTCGAGTTCCATCTCGACACAGCGGTGCAGGCAGTGAGCGCCTTGGCCGAGGTGGAACTCGGCCCTCCCAGGAGAGGTGTTTGCACGCAGGTGCTGAGCTGGTTTGTGCCGGGAGTGTCGAGTTCCATCTCGACACAGCGGTGTAGGCGGCGAGCGCCTTGGCCTGGACGGCGCTAGGTCTTCCCGGGAAAAATCAGCTTCGGGCGTGTTTTACCGCTTCGGATAGCGCCGCAACTAGGCCCAGCACGTTTTCAACCCCCTTCTCCGGCGAATCGGCATTGGCGATCTGCTCGACCAGCGCCGAACCTACCACTACTCCTTCTGCGTCCAGCGCAAAGCGTGCCGCCTGCTCCGGCGTACGCACGCCGAAACCCACGCACACCGGCAGGTCGGTCTGCTGCTGGATGGCGCCAATGGCATCACGCACCGTGGCGTTGTCCGCCTGCCCTACCCCGGTCACGCCATTCAGCGACACGTAGTAGAGAAACCCGCTGGCCCGGTCCAGTACCGCAGGCAGGCGCTTGGCGTCGGTGGTGGGCGTGGCCATGCGGATCATGTCCAGACCGGCTTCGCGGGCCAGTGGACCCAGCTCGCTGTCATGTTCGGCGGGCAGGTCGACGATCAACAGGCCATCAACCCCTGCCTCGCGGGCATCGCGCATGAACGCTTGCGGGCCGTAGCGATAGATCGGGTTGTAGTAGCCCATCAGTACCAGCGGTGTGGTCTGGTCGTCGCGGCGGAACTGGCGCACCATTTCCAGGGTTTTCAGCTGCGTTTGTCCGGCATTCAGCGCCCGCACGGCGGCAGCCTGAATGGTCGGGCCATCGGCCATCGGATCGCTGAACGGCATACCCAACTCGATCACGTCCGCCCCTGCGGCGGGTAACTGCTTGAGCAACGCCAGGCTGGCATCGTAGCCGGGATCACCGGCGCAGATATAGGTCACCAGGGCGGAGCGATTGGCGGCTTTGAGTTCGGCAAAGCGACCGGCTAGACGTGAGCTCATGCCTTTTCCTCCATCAGACGCAATACGGTGGGCATATCCTTGTCACCGCGACCGGACAGGCAGACCACCATCAGGTGATCCTTGGGCAGCAGCGGTGCGCGTTTAGCCACTTCGGCCAGGGCATGGGCGGTTTCCAGCGCCGGGATAATGCCTTCCTGACGGCAGCAGACATGAAAGGCATCTAGCGCCTCCTGGTCGGTAACGGCGGCATAATCGACCCGGCCCTGCTCGTGCAACCAGGCGTGTTCCGGGCCTATTCCAGGATAATCCAGGCCAGCGGATACCGAGTGCGCGTCGGTGATCTGACCGTCGTTGTCCTGCAGCAGGTAGGTGCGATTACCGTGCAATACACCGGCTACGCCACCCTTGAGGCTGGCGGCATGCTTGCCACTGTCCAGACCCTCGCCTGCCGCTTCCACACCAATCAGCTGCACGCTTGGGTCATCCAGAAACGCATGGAACAGACCCATGGCGTTGGAGCCGCCGCCAATACAGGCAATCAGGCTGTCGGGCAGGCGTCCCTCGCGGGCCTGCATCTGTACCCGTGCTTCGCGGCCGATCACTGCCTGAAACTCACGGACCATGGTTGGGTAGGGATGCGGCCCAGCCACGGTACCAATCATGTAGAAGGTGTTGTCGACATTGGTAACCCAGTCGCGCAGAGCCTCATTCAAGGCGTCCTTGAGGGTGCCGGTGCCAGAGGTCACGGGCACTATCTCGGCGCCCATCAGGCGCATGCGCGAGACGTTGTCACGCTGGCGCTCGATATCGGTGGCACCCATGTAGACCACGCAGGGCAGGCCGAAACGGGCGGCGACCGTGGCCGTGGCGACGCCGTGCATACCGGCGCCGGTCTCGGCGATGATGCGCGTCTTGCCCATGCGCTTGGCCAGCAGAACCTGGCCGATGCAGTTGTTGATCTTGTGCGCACCGGTGTGATTCAGTTCTTCACGCTTGAAGTAGATCTTGGCGCCGCCATACAGCTCGGTCAGGCGCTCGGCGAAGTACAGCGGACTGGGGCGGCCGACAAACTCGGCCTGGAAACGGTCCAGCTCGGCGAGAAAGTCCGGCTCGGCCAGCGCGGTGTTGAACGCCTGCTCAAGGTCGAGAATCAATGGCATCAGGGATTCGGCGACAAAGCGGCCGCCGAAGTCGCCGAACTGGCCCTGGGCGTCGGCACCACGACTGAAATTGGTATTGGTCTGCATAATGGCTTACCTCTTCTGGATTGCCGCCACATTAGGGCAGACAGAGCGCAAGGAAAACCGATAAGATGGCTCAAACATGTGAGAAAAAGTGACATATCGCCATGAGTCGTGACCTGCCCTCTCTCAATGCATTAAAGGCTTTCGAGGTCGCCGCGCAGCTGGAAAGCGTGAGCCAGGCGGCGGAAAAACTGCACGTGACACATGGTGCCGTGAGTCGCCAGATCCGTACGCTGGAAGAGGAGTTGGGCGTCAGTCTGTTCGAAAAAGTCGGCAGGGGGGTGCAACTGACTGCGGCCGGACGCCGTTTGCGCGATGCCAGCCGTGAGGCCTTTGATGGTTTGCGCAGCGCCTGTCACGAGATCCGCCAGGCCGAAGCGCGGGCGCCCTTTCTGTTGGCCTGTCCAGGCAGCCTGCTGGCGCGCTGGTTTATTCCCCGCCTCGACCGTTTGAACGCCGAGCTGCCGGAACTTAACCTGCATCTTTCAGCCAGTGAGGGCGAAATGGACCCGCGCAAGCCCGGCGTCAGCGCCACCCTGCTGTTTGCCGCGCCGCCCTATCCGGCAGACATGCAGGTACATGAGCTGGCCAGCGAACGTATCGGCCCGGTGTTCAGCCCGCGTTATGCGGGCGCTGCAGCACTGGCGCAACAACCCGCTGAGAAACTGACTACAGAGCCGCTGCTGCATACCCTGTCGCGCCAGCAAGCCTGGCCGGACTGGGCACGAGCCAGCGGGCTGGACCCGGCCAGCCTGCGCCAGGGCCAGGGTTTCGAGCACTTGTACTATCTGCTCGAGGCGGCGCTTTCAGGCCTGGGTGTGGCCATAGCCCCAGAGCTGCTGGTCGCCGATGATGTCGCCAGTGGTCGCCTGCTGGCGCCCTGGGGTTTTGTTGATACAGCAAACAAACTGAGCCTGTGGGTACCGGAGCGGCAACCGCAGGCCCAGGCAAGACAATTGGCCGACTGGCTGGAGCGTAACTTGTGAGATTTCGATCCCTGTTCCTGGTGGTTTTGAGTTTGCTGCTAAGTGGCTGCAGCAGTATCAGCTTCGTGCACCAGGCCTGGCAGGGCCAACGCGAGGTCATGCGCCTGAGCGTGCCAGTGGTCGATTTGCTGGAGAACCCGGAAACCGATCCTGCGCTAAAGGCGCGCCTGCAACTGGCGCTTGAGGCCAGAGAGTTCGCAAGCAGCCAACTGGGCCTGCCGGACAATGCCAGTTACACCCGTTACAGCGCCCTGCCGCGCCCCTATGTATTGTGGAATCTGTTTATTACCCCAGAGCTGTCGATGGAGCCGCGGGAGCATTGCTACCTGCTCGCTGGCTGTGTGGCCTACAAGGGTTACTTTTCCAAGCAGCGTGCGCGGGAAGAGGCTGAGCAATGGAGGGCCCGTGGCAAGGATGTGTACATGGCCGGTATTCCGGCCTATTCGACCCTGGGCTGGTACGACGATCCGCTGCTCAGCTCCATGCTGCACTGGGATGATGACTATGTCGCCGGGTTGATCTTCCACGAACTGGCGCATCAGCAGTTCTACCTGCGCGACGAAACGGCGTTCAACGAGTCCTTTGCCAGCTTTGTTCAGCAGGAAGGCTTGCGTCAATGGCGCGCCAGTCGCGGGCTGGCGCCTCCGGACGAGGCCGGTCAGCGTCAGCAAACCGAATTCGTAGACTTGATGCTGGCTACCCGCAAGCGTCTGGAGCACCTGTATGCCAGCGACCAGAGTGACAAGGAAAAGCTGCAGGGCAAGGCGCAAGCCTTTGCCCAGCTGGAGCTGGACTACCGGCAATGGCGTGATCAGCGCTGGAATGGCAGCCGCCGATTTGACCCCTTTTTCGCCGAGCCTTTGAACAATGCCAGTCTGTTGCCCTTTGCTCTGTACGATCAATGGATCCCGGCGTTCGAGCAGTTGTTTGCTAACGCCGAACAGGACTGGCAGCAGTTCTACCGGGATGTGGAAGCGCTGGCGCGGCTCCCGCACAGCGAGCGAGAGCAACGTCTTCAGGCGCTGGCTGCCTGCGCCGCCGAGCCCGCATGTTAGGATGAACCAGCCCTGTAACAGGAGACACTCATGAAGTTGCCTGCTGTCCTGTATCGCCCGGACGATCACGCTCTGCGCCACAGCCGCATGGCCCGCTACCGCGACTGGTTGCAAGCACGCGGAGAAATACCCCTGGCGGACTATCAGGCGCTGCATGCCTGGTCAGTAGCCGATATAGAGCGTTTTTGGCAAAGCATCTGGGACTATACCGGCGTGCTGGCCAGCGCGGCGCCCGGCCCGGTGCTTGAGAGCCATGCTCTGCCCGGCGCCCGCTGGTTTCCCCAGGCACGCCTGAACTTTGCCGAGAACCTGCTGCGCCATGCCCTGCAGGGTGACCCATCGGTAGCGGCCGTGCACGCGCGTTCCGAGACCCGCGGCGATTTCAGCCTCAGCCGTGCCGAATTGCTGGCCCAGGTGGCCGCTCTGGCTGCCTGGATGCAGGAGCAGGGCATCCAGCCTGGTGACCGGGTCGCGACAGTGGTAGCCAATATTCCGGAAGCCATTATCGGCATGCTCGCCTGTGCCAGCCTTGGCGCGGTCTGGTCCTCGGCCTCGCCGGATTTTGGCACCAGCGGCATCCTTGACCGCTTTGGACAGATCGAACCGCGGTTGCTGATCTGCGTGAACGGCTATGGTTATGGCGGCAAGGTCTTCGACCGCCGCCAGCAGGCGCTGGAGCTGCGCGAACAACTACCCTCGGTAGAACAACTGCTGATGATCGCCAATGTGCCAGAGCTGACCCTGCCTGAGGCAGTTGCTGACTGGTCGCAGGTGCAGCAGCGGTATGCCGGTGCAGAGCTTTGTTTTGCCTCCCTGCCCTTCGATCATCCGCTGTATATCCTCTACTCCTCGGGCACCACCGGGGTGCCCAAATGCATTGTGCATGGCGCCGGCGGCACACTGTTGCAACACAGCAAGGAGTTGATGCTGCATGGCGATCTGGGTCCGGACGACGTGCTTTTCTATTTCACTACCTGTGGCTGGATGATGTGGAACTGGCTGGCTTCGGGGTTGGTTACCGGGGCCGAGCTGGTGCTCTTCGATGGCAATCCCGGCCATCCTGATCTGGATGTGCTCTGGCGATTGGCAGCGGATTATCGGGTCACGCATTTCGGTACCAGTGCCAAGTTTCTGGGGGGCTGTCGCAATGCTGAGCTGCAGCCTCGGCAGGTCCATGATCTGCAGTCCCTGCGCGTGCTGTTCTCCACCGGTTCACCGCTGTTGCCCGAGGATTACGATTGGGTCTACGCGGCGGTCAAATCCGATCTGCTGCTGGCGTCGATTTCCGGTGGCACCGATATCGTCTCCTGTTTCGTCGGCGCCACACCCCTGCTGCCGGTTCGCCGTGGGGTGATTCAATGCCGCATGCTGGGCATGGATGTGCAGGCCTTTAACGATGAGGGCATTGCTGTGGTTGGCGAGCGTGGCGAGCTGGTGTGTCTGCAACCGGCGCCATGCATGCCCCTGGGTTTCTGGAATGACAGCGATGGCAGCCGCTACCGCGCGGCCTACTTCGAGCGCTTTGCCGGGGTCTGGGCGCATGGCGATTACATCGAGTTCGATAGCGAGGGTGGCTGCATCATCCATGGCCGCAGCGATGCCACGCTCAACCCCGGTGGTGTACGCATTGGTACCGCAGAGATCTATCGTCAGGTAGAAACCCTGGCGGAAGTTGCCGATAGTCTGGTGGTCGGTCAGGACTGGCAGGGCGATGTGCGCGTGGTGTTGCTGCTGGTGATGAATCCCGGGCAACAGCTGGATGATGCCCTGCGCCAGCGTATCCGCCAGCGCATTCGTGACAACGCCAGCCCGCGTCATGTACCGGCGCTGATTGTCGAGATCGAGCAGGTGCCCTATACGCGCAGTGGCAAAAAGGTCGAGCTGGCGGTAGCCAAGCTGTTGCGCAGGGAAGCCGTGACCAATCGCGAAGCCTTGGCCAACCCTGAAGCCCTGGATCAGATTGCTGCCAATCCGGTGCTGTGGCGCTAGTGTGTAACAGCCTGCCACTAATGTCGGCTTTCCCCGGCGCTTGGCAGGGGTCAGAATGCCAGACTTGTTAATCAGCCCAGGAGCCAGATTATGAAAGCTGTCGGATATCAGCAAGCCGGTGATCTGAACCGGCCGGATGCGCTGGTGGATATCGAACTGCCGCGCCCTGAGCCGGGTCCTCGTGATCTGTTGGTCAAGGTAGCCGCCGTATCGGTCAACCCGGTGGATGCCAAGATCCGCCGCACCCGCGCGCCGCTGACCGGCGCCTTCGACGTGCTGGGTTGGGACGCGGTCGGCACGGTCGAGGCAACGGGCGCTGAAGTCAGCGCTTTCCAGCCCGGCGACCGGGTGTTCTATGCTGGCGCGATAAACCGCCCGGGCAGCAATGCCGAGTATCACCTAGTGGATGAGCGTATTGTCGGTCGCGCCCCCGCGAGCCTCAGCGACGCCCAGGCTGCGGCCATGCCGCTGACCGCCATCACCGCCTGGGAATTGCTGTTTGACCGCCTCGGCGTTACCGAAGGTGGTGGCGCGGGACAGACCTTGCTGGTCATAGGTGCTGCCGGTGGCGTGGGTTCGATACTGGTACAACTGGCTCGGCAACTGACCAAGCTGCGAGTCGTCGCCACGGCCTCCAGGCCCGAAAGCGTGCAGTGGATCAGTGAGCTGGGCGCAGAGCATGTGATTGATCACAGCCAGCCGATGTTGGCGCACCTGCAGGCCAAGGGTATTCAGCAGGTCGAGATGGTCGCCTCGCTAACCCACACCGCCGAGCATTTCGACCAGTATGTGGAGTGCCTGGCGCCGCAGGGCAAGCTGGCGCTGATTGATGACTTCCCGAGCCTGGACATTCTCAAACTCAAGCCCAAGAGCCTGTCGCTGCACTGGGAGTTCATGTTCACCCGCAGCCTGCACCAGACGTCCGACATGATCGAACAGGGCTTGCTCTTGAACCGGGTCGCCGAACTGGTTGACCAGGGCACCCTGAAGACCACGCTGGGCGAGCACTTTGGCAAGATCAACGCAGCCAATCTGCTCACGGCCCACCGGCTGCTGGAAAGCCACCAGTCACGTGGCAAGATAGTGTTGGAAGGCTTCTGAATGGCTGCGGCAGGCGCCTGACGCGCTTGCCGCTTTTGCCATCCGCTGCTAGGGTGATTTCATCCTTCGGGATAACTACTCTTTTTGGAATACAGCTCATGACTTTCGCACAGCAAGCAGTTACCCCTGTCGTCGCCCTGTCGGGCGCAGTCCTTGTCGGACTGGCATCGGTGCCTGTGCGGATCCCCAGCGTCGCCTGTTGTCTGGCGTCTCCTCCTGTCGCAGCACCACCGCCTCCGTTCGGTGCTGCAGATCTGTCGCCGCCACGGCTCTGGATCTGAAAACACACTTCCCTTTTTTGCGCTTGCCCTGATGGTCCGCTGAGTTGCCGACCAGACAGTCCGTGGTTGTATGGCGGCCGGGTGGGAGCGCCGTGTTTGACAGGTGATAATCATGTTTTTCAGCAAGACAACCTGGGTCACTCTGGGCCCTACCGCCCTTTTCGTACTGCTGTGGAGCAATGGTGCGATTTTCGCTTCCTGGGGGCTGCAACACGCCTCTGCCTTTGCTTTTCTGTTTCTACGCTTCGCCCTGGCCTGCGCGGTACTGGGTCTGTTGGCGACCTACCGTCGGAGCTGGTTGCCCGCGCCCGGTTCACGACGGCAGGTAGCGCTGGTTGGCCTGCTGCTGACCGGTGGCTACAGCATCTTCTATCTGCTCTCTCTGGACCAGGGGATCACCCCTGGGGTACTGGCGACGGTGCTCGGGGTGCAGCCGATCCTGACCCTGTTACTGGTGGAGCGGCGCGCATCCTGGATGCGTCTCGGCGGCTTGTTTCTGGCGCTGGCTGGACTGACGTTGGTGGTGTTGGAAAGCCTGCTGGCGGCGCGCTTTTCCGTGCTGGGCATC
>JBKBSI010000144.1:0-8662 GCA_046291745.1 Pseudomonas sp.
CTCGGCTTTGGCTGTTTCACAGGCTCGAGTCAGCGATCTGGCCAGATCCTGATCCAGTTGGCGCTGTTGGCGTGGAGAGATGCGAGTTGTAGCGTTCATGACTTACCCCTGCTTGGTACGTTCTTTAATCCAGCAAGGCTAGGACTCTGGAATGATGATTTAGTTGTGCAGACCTCATCAATGGCCAGCCCTCTTTGCCACCAGGCGGGACAGGTGCACAATAGCGCTTGCCTAAATTACTGGGGCCAGACGGGGAAGGGTTGATGGAACAAAGGGGCAAGCCACGGGAAAGCGCAGTGGGCGCTCGCAAGCCAGCGGACAGGTCTGCCGCGCGCACCAAAAAGCCTAAAAGCCGCTCGCGTCATGCTGGCATACAGAATCTGTGGCTCAAGCTGGTGATCTGGGTGCTGCTCTGCGCCCTGCCACTGACGGGTTCACTGCAGCTTTATCTTGGCTCGGGCTGGGTAGTGCCCTTGGGTGCCTATTGCCTTGTGAGTCTGGTCAGCTTCTTTATGTACCGCTCCGACAAGCGCCGGGCCCAGGAGTCGCAGCAACGCACCCCGGAAAACCTGCTGCACCTGTCAGAGCTGCTGGGTGGCTGGCCAGGGGCGTTGATCGCCCAGCAGTGGTTCCGGCACAAGACCCGCAAGGCCTCATACCAGACCCTGTTCTGGCTGATTATCGCAGCCCATCAGCTGTTCTGGGCTGACCGGCTGCTGTTCGAGGGGCGTTACCTGGCGCGTTTGCTGGGTAGTTAAACCGCTACACCCAGTTCGCGCAGGTAGTCGTCGTAGCTGCCGTTGAAATCGGTCACGCCATTTTCCGACAGCTCTATGATGCGCGTGGCCAGGCTGGATACGAACTCGCGGTCGTGGCTGACGAAGATCAGCGTGCCGGGGTAGTTTTCCAGCGCCAGGTTCAGCGACTCGATGGATTCCATATCCAGGTGGTTGGTCGGTTCGTCCATGATCATCACGTTGGCTTTCTGCAGGATCAGCTTGCCGAACAGCATGCGACCCTGCTCACCACCGGAAATCACCTTGACCGACTTGAGGATGTCGTCATTGGAGAACAACATACGGCCGAGCGTGCCGCGCACCAGTTGTTCGCCACCGGTGGTCCACTGCGACATCCAGTCGAACAGCGTCCAGTCGTTCTTGAAGTCGTCGGCATGTTCCTGGGCAAAATAGCCGAGGTCGGCGCTTTCAGCCCATTTCACCGAGCCACTGAGCGGCTGCATTTCACCGACCAGGGTACGCAGCAGGGTGGTCTTGCCGATGCCGTTGGGGCCGATAATGGCGACGCGTTCGCCCGCCTCGATCTGCAGGCTGAGATTCTTGAACAGGGTTTCGCCATCAAAGCCCTGGCTGACGTTCTCCAGAATCACCGCCTGGCGGTGCAGTTTCTTGGTCTGCTCGAAGCGAATAAAGGGGCTGATACGGCTCGAGGGTTTGACCTCGTCGAGCTGGATCTTGTCGATCTGCTTGGCCCGGCTGGTGGCCTGTTTGGCCTTCGAGGCGTTGGCCGAAAAGCGGCTGACAAAGGTCTGCAGCTCGGCGATCTGCGCCTTCTTCTTGGCGTTGTCCGACAGCAGACGCTCGCGTGCCTGGGTGGCGGCCATCATGTATTCGTCGTAGTTACCGGGGAACAGGCGCAGCTCGCCGTAATCCAGGTCGGCCATGTGCGTGCACACGCTGTTGAGAAAGTGCCGATCGTGGGAAATGATGATCATGGTGCTGTTGCGCACGGTCAGGACAGTTTCCAGCCAGCGGATGGTGTTGATATCCAGGTGGTTGGTTGGTTCGTCGAGCAGCAGTACTTCCGGATCGGAAAACAGCGCCTGGGCCAGCAGCACGCGCAGCTTCCAGCCGGGCGCCACCTCGCTCATCGGGCCGTTGTGCTGCTCCAGCGGAATACCCAGACCCAGCAGTAGTTCGCCAGCGCGTGATTCGGCGGTGTAGCCGTCCATTTCGGCGAATTCGGTCTCCAGTTCGGCGACCTTCATCCCGTCTTCTTCGCTCATTTCCGCCTGGGAATAGATGCGGTCGCGCTCGGCATGTACCTTCCACAGCTCCTCGTGACCCATGATCACGGTGTTCAGTACCGTGTGCTCTTCATAGGCGAACTGGTCCTGGCGCAATTTACCCAGGCGCACATTTGGCTCAAGCATCACCTGGCCGGCCGAGGGCTCCAGATCGCCACCGAGAATTTTCATGAAGGTCGACTTGCCGCAGCCATTGGCGCCGATCAGACCGTAACGGTTACCCCCGCCGAACTTGACTGACACGTTTTCGAACAACGGCTTGGCGCCGAATTGCATGGTGATATTGGCGGTGGAGATCACGTTAGAGTCCTGCGAAAAAGCAAATGGAGTGGCCGCAGACGAGGCGCTTGGCGAGCGCAGCAGTAAAGCGGGCCGCGTATTGTACTGGCTATGGGGGCTCAGTGACAGGGCTGGCCGTCGGACGGTTGTGGCAGCTGATTAAAATGTTTCTTTGTCTCTTTTCTGCAACAAAAGGTAGATAACCTGTCGTATTATCGATCAGTGTTTTTTCAAGAGGTCAATGCTGTGAATCTGTCGTCGTTCCCCGCCTGGCTGTTGCGCCACAAGCTCAAGGCAAGTCTGTTTGTTTCAGTTTCGCTGGCTGTGTATCTGGGCATATTCCTTATGCAGCCCCCGGCCGTCGCCGATCTGTCCACCGGCAACCGTCATTACGCCAGCACCCTGATAGAAAAGTGGGGCAGTGGTGAGATCATAGTCCTGTTCCGCCACCTGGAGCGGTGCGACAAGGGCTATGCGCCCTGCCTGGAAGGCACCAAGGGCATTACTGCGCGCTCGGTGGAAGAAGGCCTGGAGTTGCGTGAAGATTTTTATCAGTTGGGCATGGCCAATACCGATGTGCACAACAGCCCGCTGGATCGCACCGCGCAATCTGAAGCCATCATCTTTGATGATGTAGGTATTGATCAGGATTGGCTGTGGCAATGCCCGGATGACGTATTGCAGCAAGCGCTGGATACCAAGCAACCTGGCAGAAACCTGGTGCTGGTTACCCACAGTAGCTGCATCAAGCGCTTCAAAGCAGCGCTGGGTTATGAAGATGAGCGGCCCAAGTACGGCACCTCGGTGTTTTTTGCCGAAAACCCGGAGGGTCCGCTACAAGTGCTGGGCTTTCTCGATGCTGAAGACTGGGAGCCCACCCTGGGCTTCTGAATGACCTGAGCAGAACCGTCAACTTGCTGCGCGGGCATCCGCCGGCAAGCTGAACTGGAAGGCTACACGATCCCCCAGTTGCTGCACTTTGAGGCTTCCACCATGGGACCGGGCGATGCCCTGGGTCATGTACAAGCCCGCGCCCATTCGGTTGCCACGTGAGGGCCCGCTAGTGCCGTACTGGCTGGTACTCTGGAGGGCATTGAGCTGAGCGGGGCTGAGCCTTGCGGTCTGGTTGTCGACGGTCAGGCAAATATCGCCACTCTGCGCTTCGGTCGTCAGCGTCAGATTCACTGTAGAACCCGGAGTAGCGTACTGCGCGGCGTTGCCTAGTAGATGCCTGGTGGCCTGGGTCAGGCGCTCGGGATCGAGCAGTGCATTGATGTCGGCGTCGATGCTGGCGCGCAGATCCAACTGCGGCATGCTGTTGCGCATGCGGCTGACTTCACTGGCTGTCAGATTGGAGAGATTGGTCCGTACCGGGCTGAGCCGCAGGTGTTCTCCTCCCTGAAGCCGGTTCATGTCCAGTGCCTGATTGATCTGCTGCTCCATTTTTTCGCTGGCCACACTGATATGTTCGCGCAGCTCAATACTGCGCTTGTCCTGGGGTTTGAGCAGGGCCGCAGACATGCTGATCGATTGCAGCGGGTTGCACAGGCTATGGCCGAGGGTCGAGATCAGGCGTCTGAGCACCGCTCCCATGCCCAGAGCACGCTCAAGGGCAACCTCCATCAGTTCATGCCGCAGGTACATGGCGATACGCTTGTCAGCCTGACTCCAGACCGCATCGGTATCTGCCTGCTGGTTTCTCAACCAGAACAGCCAGCCGGACTCGCTGCGGCTAAAGGGCAGTGCCAGCACACTCAGGGGCGCTTGATACTCGCTGGTAAAGACCATCACCTGCGTCGACGCATCATCGTTGCTGGTCGCATTCACTTGCTCAAGCAACTGCCGAGCAAAGGCTTCAGTGCAATTGCCGAGCGTGCGCAGGCTGCCTTGGAGCGTCGCAGCAGCGCCCTCGCATGTCAGTAGATGGGCAATGTTCAGTTCAGGGTCGCACAGCCCTTCAAGCAGCTCCTTAGGTGTGCGAAGCTGTTTCACCAATGCGTTCAACCGGTCAGCTTGGTCGAACGATGCATGACTGTTGGCAGCAATTGGATCTCCCATAGGTGGCTCCAGAAAGATAAAAAGGGTGTAGCTCGCATTCTGAAAAAATAGCGGTTCTTGAGATTCGGACTGGCTCAACGCGCTATTGTTCCGGCCAATTGGCAGTCAAAACAGGCGGTTTAGCGCCGCGCAGACTAATCCAACCAATAAAAATTGCGGATTGATAGCGGTTTTTGAACATCCGGCGCAGACAGGAATCGGATGTTTGGTAAGGCTTGCGTACCTTTTTTGAAAACAGAGGACCCGATGGCCCAACCCCCACAGCAGCGTTCACCGAACGTGCCGCAGAACCAACCCCATCGGCAACTGAGTGATCTGAACTTTCCGGTTGTCGGCATAGGCGCATCAGCGGGTGGTTTGCAGGCGCTATTGACATTTTTCCGGCAGATGCCGCCGAAAAGCGGTATGGCTTTTGTCATCACCATGCACCTGTCACCCGACCATGAGAGTAGCGCGGACAAGATCATCCAGGCCGTCACCGGGATGCCGGTGCGCCAGGTCAGCAGCCCGGTGCCGATCGAAAAAAACCACGTCTACATCGTTTCGCCCTCCTGGCTATTGTCGATGAATGACGGTTACCTGCGGGTGCGCAAGCCGGATGCCAGCAGACCCCGGCAGGCGGCGATAGACTTTTTCTTCCGTGATCTGGCGGATGTGCACAAGGACCGGGCCTTCTGTCTGGTGCTGTCGGGCACGGGATCCGATGGCGCCTCCGGGCTGTCGCGCATCAAGGAGCAAGGCGGGGTAACTGTTGCCCAGGCGCCCGAGGATGCAGAGCATGACGGCATGCCCTGCAGTGCTATCAGTACCGGTATGGTCGATCTGATACTGCCTGTGGCCGAGATGCCAAAAAAGCTGATCGACATCTGGCGTAACGCCTGCAACATCCATATGCCCGAATCGGGTGATCCGGAGCAGGCCACCAAGCCACCGGTCAGCGCCAGTGAAGCGCAAGCCTGCGAAGAGGCGTTGAGCGGGATTCTGGCGCAGTTGTATAGCCGCACGGGGCATGATTTTGCCCATTACAAAAGAGCGACGGTATTGCGACGTATCGAACGGCGCATGCAGGTGACCGCCCAGGCGGACATGCCGAGCTACCTGCAATTGCTGCAGACTGATCCGAAGGAAACCCGGGCACTGCTGGATGACATGCTGATTGGCGTGACCAATTTCTTCCGTGACGTGGAAGCTTTTGAGGTCCTGGAGCGGGAAGTTATTCCTGAACTTTTCCAGTTCGACAAAGGTGTTACCGGGAATGAGAAGCCGGGCGTGCGGGTCTGGTCTGCTGGCACTTCCAGTGGCGAAGAAGCCTACTCCCTGGCCATGCTGCTGACCGATCAGCTGCATAGGCAGAGCAGTCCGGTCAAGGTCCAGGTGTTTGCCACCGATATTGATCAGCGCGCGATTAATGATGCCCGTGCGGGCGTGTACCCAGCCTCCATCGTGGCTGATGTGCCGCCGGAGCGCTTGCGCCAGTACTTTGTCAAAAACGATACCCATTACAAGGTCAAGAAGGAGATTCGCGAGAAGGTACTGTTTGCCCAGCACAGTCTGCTGCGCGATCCGCCGTTTTCCCACGTACACCTGATCAGCTGCCGCAATTTGCTGATCTATCTGGACCGCGAGGCGCAGCGCAACATTCTGGAAATGTTCCATTTTGCCCTGCGGCCTGGGGGCTTTCTGTTTCTGGGTACCTCCGAGTCGGCGGATATCTGTGCTGATCTCTTTGTGCCGATAGACAAGAAGAGCCGCCTCTATCGAGCTCAGACTGGCGCCATGCCAGCGCGCCGCATACCGGCGCTGCCAGCCAGTTCGGAGGAGCGACCGATCGAAACGCCCCCGGTTGCCGCGCAGCCGCGCAAGTACTCTTTTGCCGAGGTGCATCAGCGGGTGCTCGAGCACTATGCACCGCCGAGCGTGATCGTCGATACGGACTCGGAAATCATGCACATGTCCGACCGTGCTGGCGAGTTTCTGCGGCATGTCGGGGGTGAGCCTTCACGTAACCTGATGGCACTGATTCGGCCCGAGCTGCGCCTGGACCTGCGCACCATCCTGTTTCAAGCATTGCAGACCGGCAAGAATGTGGAGGCGCGGCGGGTCAGAATGCAGCGCGAAGGGCGCCCATTGCAGGTGAACATGACCGCGCGACCCTTCAAGGATGAGATAACCGGTGGCGAGTTTGTGCTGGTGCTCTTTGACCAGCTAGATGACGCATTGGCCCGAACCGAAGCCGAGGCTGCACCCCTGAACCCGAATGAAAGGGAGGTGCTGAGCCTGCTTGAGGCGGAGTTGCAGCGTACCAAGCTGCAACTGCACAACACCCTGGAGCATTCGGGCAGTTCCAACGAGGAGCTGCGGGCTTCGAATGAAGAGCTGCAGGCCATCAATGAGGAACTGCGCTCTGCCACCGAGGAGCTGGAAACCAGCAAGGAAGAGCTGCAGTCGATCAACGAGGAACTGATCACCGTCAACTTCGAGCTCAAGTCCAAGGTGGAAGAGACCGGCAAGATCAACGATGACCTACAGAACCTGATTACTTCGACCGACATTGCCACGGTATTTGTCGATCGCGGTATGCGGATCAAATGGTTCACCCCGCGCGCCACCGAGATTTTCAGCATGTTACCGGTAGATGCCGGACGTTCCTTGCTGGATATCACCCACCGTCTGGAGTATGCCGATCTGGCGAATGATGCCGCTCAGGTCTTCGAGACCCTGCATCTGGTCGAGCGTGAGGTGGTCAGCACTGACGGCCGCTGGTATATCGCCCGGTTGTTGCCGTACCGCACCAGTGAGGACCATATCGAAGGGGCGGTACTGACCTTTATCGACATATCCGGCCGCCGCGCCGCCGAGCAGGAGTTGCAGCTAGGTGAGGAGCGCATGCGCCTGGTCGCCGAGAGCACCGCAGATTACGCCATCATCGTGCAGGATACCCAAGGCGTCATCACCAGTTGGAACCGCGGGGCGGAGCTGATCTTTGGTTACAGCAAGCAGGAGGCCATCGGCCAACCCTGCCACCTGATCTTTACCCCCGAGGACCGCGCTGCCGGAGTGCCCGAGGAGGAGCTGCGGCAAGCTCTGGAAAAAGGTCGCGGCGAAGACGAACGCTGGCACATGCGCAAGGACGGCTCACGCTTCTACTGCAGCGGTGTGGTGAATCCATTGCAGGATGGCCATTTGCGTGGCTTCGTCAAAATTGCCCAGGACCTGACCGAGCGACAGCGGCGTGATGACCTGCAAAGCCAGGAGCTGATGGAGACGCAGAACGCCATTCAGCTCAAGGACGAGTTTTTTGCGGTCATGTCCCATGAGCTCAAGCACCCGCTCAATCTGATTCAACTGAACGCTGAACTCCTGGGCCGCCTGCCGCTTACCCAGCGCACCCCGGCCGTGGCCAAGGCGGTCAAGACCATCAATGAGGCGGTCAGTAGTCAGGCGCAGATCATTGATGATCTGCTGGATGTCAGTCGGGTGCGTACCGGCAAGCTCAAGCTGGAGCGTGGCAAAGTCGATCTGGGTCAGATAGTGCGTGAAGTCATCAGGGTAATCAGCGCCGATGAAAGCGCCCGGCAACTGTTGGTAAAGATCGAGGACGCGCCGGGCTGCCCCTTGATGCTGGATGCCGACTCCACCCGGGTTGAGCAAATTGTCTGGAACCTGCTGAACAACGCCATCAAGTTCACGCCGGTGGAGGGGCAGATCCAGATTACTGCCACCCGCGCCGGTGATATGGCGCAGATCGAAGTGGCCGATAGTGGTGATGGCATTGCCCCGGAGTATCTGGACAAGGTCTTCGACCTGTTCGGCCAGGCCGAGACCCAGCATGTGCGCATGCATCGGGACGGTCTGGGTATCGGCCTGTCGCTGGTGCGGCAACTGGCCGAAGCCCACGGTGGCGAAGTGCAGGTCAGGTCAGAGGGTATTGGCCAGGGCAGCGTCTTTACTGTCTGGCTACCGCTGTATAAGACGCACGGTGAAGAGAGCACGGAGCAAAGCACGCCTGAGCCGCGGGGGCGGCTGAAGCATCTGCGGGTGATGCTGGTGGATGACTCCAGGGAAGTGCTGGAAGTCATGACCATGCTGCTGGAAACCGAGGATGCTGAGGTGTCCGCCTTCTTGAGTGCCGAGCAGGCTCTGGCTGTAGCTGAGGATGCACGCTTCGATCTAATTGTATCGGATATCGGCATGCCGGATATGGATGGCCACCAACTGATCAGCAAACTGAGAGCCATACCGACATTTGCCGACCTGCCGGCCATCGCCCTGACCGGCTAT
>JBKBSI010000145.1:0-3538 GCA_046291745.1 Pseudomonas sp.
TGGCGCGCAGCGGCACCCAGGTGGCCCGGGCCGTGCGACGCGCCCTGGAGCGGCAGGACGTCTGACCGTGGCCCATTATCTGGCATCTCGCGGGCAGCCGGTTCGGCGATCCTGGGTGAAGCGGTTCGCGCCGCAATCCAGGAGCGCTATCCGCAGGCAGACGTGCTGGTACATACCGATCCGGTTTGAGCGCACGGCAGACAGATACAAAAACGGCTAAGCCCGTTACCAGGCTCAGCCGTTTTTATCAGGTCCCTGCACATCCGGGTAGGAAGCTGCCTTTTTCCCTGACCTTGTGGGTCGGGAGACCGGTGGGGCGCTGGGTGGGTAAACCCTGCAACCCTCAGCTCCCTGGATAAGGGAGCCGATTGACCAAACCGGCCTTGGCTTCGAAACTGTAGCCATGATAACCA
Organism: Pseudomonas sp.; assembly: GCA_046291745.1. Lineage (GTDB taxonomy): Bacteria > Pseudomonadota > Gammaproteobacteria > Pseudomonadales > Pseudomonadaceae > Halopseudomonas. The sequence continues at coordinate 414 of JBKBSI010000145.1, forward strand.
GGACCTAGCGCCATTTCTTGCCTAAAATTGCTTTAATCATGCATATTTGAACAATATTTATCTATTTAATCGCCAAACAAAGCAATTAAACAGGATTCATCAATGAATGAGCACAATCTTGACCGCTATGACCTGAAAATTCTTGCCGCCATGCAGCACGATGCCCGAATCAGCAATCAGGAACTGGCCGAACGCATTGGCCTGTCACCCTCGCCTTGCTCGCGGCGCGTCAAACACCTGGAGGAAACCGGCTATATCCGGCGCCAGGTGGCCCTGCTGGATCCACGTAAACTGGGCCTGACACTGACTGCCTTCGTGATGATCGGCATGGACAAGCACACGCCGGAGCGTTTTGCCGGGTTTGAAAGCGCCATTCGCGACTGTCCTGAAGTGCTCGATTGCTGCCTGGTGACAGGCATGGATGCAGATTACCAGTTGCGCGTAGTGGTGCCCGATATGGAACACTACCAGCAGTTTCTGCTCGGTCGCCTGACCCGTATCGACGGCGTATCCAGCGTACGCTCAAGCTTTGTACTGAATCAGATAGTCGCCAGCACCGAGTTACCCCTGGAGCACCTGGGCAAGCACTGAGTATTGCACCTCGCCTCACCCTGAACCCCGGTGCGACGACCTGTCGCAGAGCGCTAGCGGCCTTAGGGGTATAATGGCCACTCACTCGCGAGGAGAGCTATCTTGGATTACCAACAGTTCGAAGCCATCGCCATGCCCCTGATGATTTTTGCGCTGGTCGTCTTTATGGGCTTTATCGTCTGGGACTTGGCAAAACAATCCAAAGCCGGGCGCTATGGCACCATGGTGCTGTTCTTTGCCCTGGGCCTGGGGGTCGTGGGCTTTATCATCAAGGCCGTGATTATCGGCAATGTCGACGGCTGAATCAGCCCACTTACTGGCTACTTTACCTCCTGCGCAGAATCCTGAATCCTGATTCACTAAAAGCACAAATGAATCCGGATTCAGATCATGGCCTACCGCACATCCAACGTACGCATCGAGCGCGACAAGGCGCTGCGAGAACATATCCTGCACTGCGCCCTGGAGCAGGTCGCCGAAGGCGGTTTCGCCGCCCTGACCATGTCCGGTCTGGCGCGAGCAGCCAACATCGCCACCGGCAGCCTGTACCGCTACTTTCCCGGTAAGGGCGCACTGGCAGCCGAGGTCTTCACCCGAGCCTCGCGCATTGAAGTCGACTGCCTCAGGGCGCAGTTCACTACCGGGGGTACTGCCGCCGAGCGATTGCGCCAGGGTCTGGCCCTGTTTGTCGGGCGCGCCTGGCACAGTCGGCAATTGGCCCATGCGCTGATTGTCGAGCCACTGGATACTCAGGTCGACCATGAGCGCCTGGTTTACCGCGCTGCCTATGCCGATCTGTTCCAGAAACTGATCAAGCAGGGTAACGAGGACGGCAGCTTTCAGGTTGAAAATATCAGCGTCACCGCTGCCTGCCTGGTCGGCGCCATCGCCGAATCCCTGATCGGTCCCCTTTCCCCCCAGGCCCGCGCCCTGCGCGAACGTGGCCTGCCAAGCGAGAGCCTGGACAACTACACCCGCGCCCTTACCCGCTTTTGTCTACGCGCCCTCGGCGCCAAGGAGTCCTGCAAATGAATCTGCATCAGTACGCCGAAACCCATGAAGTGACCAACCAGGTGCCGCCCCTTGAGGGTACCAACCTCTACCACGCCGATTTGCCGCTACGGCAGTGGGTGCACCGTTTCCAGGGTGACTGGGCCGATGCCGAGCTGGCCGCGTACGGGCAACTGGTGGGCGACAGCCTGATGCAGGCAGGCTTTCTCGCCAACGAAAACAAACCGGTATTCAAAAGCCATGACCGTATGGGCAACCGTATTGATCTGGTCGAATTCCACCCCGCCTACCATGAGTTGATGAGCGCAGGCATTGCCCATGGCATCACTTCTGCGCCCTGGACCCGGCCGGGGCCGGGAGCTCATGTAGCACGCGCGGCAACCATGTACCTGCACAACCAGGTGGAATCAGGCACCTGCTGCCCGATGACCATGACCTATGCCTGCATTCCGAGTCTGCGTCTGCAGCCTGATCTGGCCGAGCGTTGGCTGCCAAAAGTCCTCTCACGACAGTACGACCCGCGCAACCTGCCGATCGAGCTTAAGACCGGCGCGACCATCGGTATGGCCATGACCGAAAAACAGGGCGGTACCGATGTGCGTGCCAATACCACCCGGGCCTACCCGGTCGGCGCGGGCGGACCGGGACATGCCTATGAACTGGTCGGGCACAAGTGGTTCTGCTCGGCGCCCATGTGTGACGCCTTTCTGACCCTGGCCCAGACCGACCGGGGGCTGACCTGCTTCTTGCTGCCGCGTCACCGCCCGGATGGTAGCCGCAACCAGTTCTATATCCAGCGGCTGAAAAACAAGCTCGGCAATCAGGCCAACGCCTCCAGCGAAGTCGAATTCCGTGGCGCCCTGGCCTGGATGGTCGGCGAAGAGGGCCGCGGTGTACCAACCATCATCGAAATGGTATCGATGACCCGCTTCGACTGCATGATCGGCTCCAGCTCACTGATGCGCCAGGCTCTGACCCAGGCCAGTCACCATTGCGCCTATCGTCAGGTAGGCGGCCGAGTGCTGGCGGAGCAGCCGCTGATGCAGAACGTGCTGGCCGACCTGGCGCTGGAAAGTGAAGCCGCCCTGGCGCTGACCATGCGTATGGGCAAGGCGATTGACTGTGGCAGCGACGAACATGAGACCAAGTTCGCCCGCCTGGTCACCGCCATCGGTAAATACTGGATCTGCAAACGCGCTCCGGCAATGATCAACGAGGCTCAGGAGTGCCTGGGCGGCGCCGGTTACGTGGAAGAAAGCATTCTGCCGAGGCTGTACCGCGAAGCCCCGGTCAACTCCATCTGGGAAGGCTCGGGCAATGTGCAGTGTCTGGACGTGCTGCGCGCTCTGTCAAAGGAGCCTGGGGTACTGGAAGTGCTGTTCGCCGAACTCGGGGATGGCCACGGCGACACCCACCTTAAACAGCATATCGCGCGTATCAAGGCCGACTTCCGCGATACCGATGACATCCAGTACCGCGCGCGACAGTTGACCGAGGACGTGGCCGTAGCACTGCAGGCCAAG
>JBKBSI010000145.1:3548-8557 GCA_046291745.1 Pseudomonas sp.
GGCGTGGTCGGGTGTACGGCACCCTGCCACGCGGTATTGATGCGGCCGCACTGGTGGCACGATCAACGCCCAATAGCTGAGCGCTCAGCGTGCCAGCTTGCACCGAGCCGACAGGACTACTAGCATCAGCGCTCAGCTATAGCTACAGACCCATATCATGAAACCCAGCAGACCCCGCGCACCGGGTGCCAAGCCAGCACTGCCCGGTCGCGCAAAGCCCCGGCGCCAGACAGCCCCGCCGCCGCGCATTCCCAGACTGGTCGCCTTGAACAAGCCGTTTGATGTACTGACCCAGTTTACCGACGACCAGGGCCGCGCCACACTGAAGGACTTTGTCGAACTGCCAGGCCTGTACCCCGCTGGCCGACTGGACAGGGACAGCGAAGGCCTGTTGCTGCTGACCAACGACGGCCGTCTGCAGGCTCAGATCACTGACCCCAAACACAAACTGGCCAAGACCTACTGGGTACAGGTAGAAGGCACGCCGACGCCTGAGCAACTGGAGCAATTGCGCGCTGGCCCCACCCTGAAGGATGGCCCCACCCGGCCAGCAGAAGTCGAACTGCTGGCAGAGCCCGCACTCTGGCCGCGCAATCCGCCAGTACGTTTTCGCGCCAGCATCCCCACCCAATGGCTAAGCATGACTATTCGTGAAGGTCGTAACCGCCAGGTCCGGCGCATGACCGCCGCAGTCGGCCTGCCCACCCTGCGCCTGGTGCGTGTTCGCATCGGCGACTGGGCACTGGATGACCTGCAGCCTGGCGAGTGGCGTGAACTGACGCTCTAGCGGAATCCTAGTAACGCAGACCCAACGTCTTGAATACGGCGCCCAGCAGCCAGATTGGCCCGATCAGCAGGAATTGCAGGTCCTTGAAAAACGAGGGCTTCTTGCCCTCCAGGTGATGACCGATAAACTGCCCGACCCAGGCCAGAATAAAGATCACCACACTGGGAATAAACACATACGTCATAGTGCTGAGGATCAGCAACAGGATCAGGCTCAACACCAACATGGCCGCCGTGATACGCCAGGACAGGGTGGCATAGAAGGCCAGCGACCCAGCCACTGCAGCCACCGACACCCAGGGGTGAATGGCCCAGAGAATACCTAGCACGCTGAAGGTGATCAGCGGCACACAAATCCAGTGCAGCAACTTGTTGATCGGATTGCGATGACTCTCGCCGTACTCGTCGAACCACTGGTCTATCGCTTTCATACTGAATACCTCTGTTATCGATTCTTACAAACAAGCAGCCTATCGCGCGCCGGAGACTGCCTGAAAGCCAGACTGCTCCCCTGCCGATAGCGACCGCTTGATGGTAAGCTTAGTTGATGAAAACACTACTACCCTTTCGACCCGTTGTACTCTGCCTGTCTGGCCATGATCCGAGTGGCGGAGCGGGCCTGCAGGCCGATATCGAAGCCCTGCTGGCCCAGGGCTGCCATGCCGCCCCGGTTGTCACCGCCCTGACCGTACAGAACACTGTGGATGTCAGCGACTTCCGCGTGCTGGATCGCGAATGGGTACTGGCCCAGGCCAACGCAGTACTGGCAGACATGCCGGTCTCGGCTATCAAGCTGGGGATGCTCGGCAATCTGACTATGGTCGACACTGTGGTTGAGCTGCTGGAGGCCCATCCGCAACTGCCGTTGGTATGCGACCCAGTACTACGCGCCGGTGGCGGCGGCTCGCTGGGCAAGGGCGAAGTCGGCTTTGCCCTGCGTGAAAAACTACTCCCCTTGGCGCTGATCGCCACGCCCAACCTGCCCGAAGCGCGCCTGCTCGCCGAGCTGCCCGAGGGTAGCCCGGACCAGTGTGCCGAACGCCTGCTGCCTTACTGCCGCAATTTGCTGATCACCGGCGGGCACGGCGATGAGCGCGAGATTCACAACCGTCTGTATTGTCGCGATGGGCGTCAGCAGGAGTTTATCTGCCAACGCCTGCCCGGCAGCTATCACGGCTCCGGCTGCACCCTGGCCAGCGCCCTGGCCGGACGTCTGGCCCTGGGTGAGGAATTGCTCAGCGCCGTAGGCTCGGCACTCGACTATACCTGGCGCACCCTGCGCGACGCCGAACAGCCCGGCCTGGGTCAGTACGTGCCACGGCGCCTGCCGCTGGATTTCTGTTCGTGAGCAACCGGCTGCACGGTCTGTATGCGATTACCGATAGCCAGTTGCTTGCTGGCGAGCGCTTGCTGCCCTGGGTCGACGCAGCCCTGGCAGGTGGCGCGCGTCTGCTGCAGTACCGTGATAAATCGGCTGATCCGCTGCTACGCCTGGAGCAGGCCAGCACCCTGAAAAGCCTGTGCGACTATTACGGCGCTAGTCTGATCATCAATGACGACCTGCCACTGGCCCGCGAGTTGGGTGTGGGCTTGCACCTGGGCCGCGACGACGGCTGCCTGCGGGAAGCCCGCCAGGCGCTAGGCGCCGATGCCATTATTGGCGCCACCTGCCATGCCAGTCTTGATTTCGCCGAGCAGGCCGTCGCCGCCGGCGCCAGCTACATTGCCTTTGGGCGCTTTTTTCAGTCGGTCACCAAACCCGGCGTCCCGGCCGCCACACCCGTGTTGCTGGAGACTGCCCGTCAGCGTTTCAGCCTGCCGCGCGTGGCCATTGGCGGCGTTACCCTGCACAATGGCGCGCAACTGATTGGCGCAGGCGCTGATTGCCTGGCCGTAGTCCATGGTCTGTTTGGCGCCGACTCCCCGACCGAAGTCGAACGCCGTGCCCGGGGCTTCACCGAATTGTTCCAACGTCCTTGAGAGAATCTTTTATGTCCCGCTCCGAAACCCTGTTTGCCCACGCCCAGAAGCACATCCCCGGCGGCGTCAACTCCCCGGTCCGCGCGTTCAAGAGCGTCGGCGGCACGCCGCTGTTCTTCAAGCATGCCGAGGGCGCCTATGTCACGGATGAGGACGACCGCCGCTATGTCGACTACGTCGGCTCCTGGGGGCCAATGATCCTTGGCCACAGCCATCCGCAGGTACTGGATGCAGTCCGCGAGCAGTTGCAGCACGGCCTGTCCTTCGGCGCGCCGACGGCCATGGAAACCGAGATGGCCGACCTGGTCTGTAGCCTGGTGCCCTCGATGGAAATGGTGCGCATGACCAGCTCCGGCACCGAGGCGACCATGAGCGCCATTCGCCTGGCCCGCGGCTTTACCGGTCGTGACAGCATCATCAAGTTCGAAGGCTGCTACCACGGCCACTCCGACAGCCTGCTGGTAAAAGCCGGTTCCGGCGCCCTGACCCAGGGCGTGCCCAGCTCGGCAGGCGTGCCCGCCGACTTTGCCAAGCACACGCTGACGCTGCCGTTCAATGATATTGCTGCGGTCGAGGCGCTACTGGCCGAAGTCGGCAAGCAAGTGGCGTGCATCATCGTCGAGCCAGTGGCTGGCAACATGAACTGCGTACCACCGGCCCCGGGCTTTCTCGAAGGCCTGCGCACACTCTGCGATCAGCACGGCGTGGTATTGATCTTCGACGAGGTGATGACCGGTTTTCGCGTCGCGCTCGGCGGCGCTCAGGCGCACTACGGTGTTACCCCTGATCTGAGCACCTTCGGCAAGATCATTGGCGGCGGCATGCCGGTCGGCGTTTTGGCGGCAAGCGCGCAATCATGGAAGTGATAGCACCCATGGGGCCGGTGTATCAGGCTGGCACCCTGTCCGGCAATCCGCTGGCCATGGCCGCTGGTCTCACCACCCTGAAACTGCTCAAGCGCCCGGGTTTTCATGCCGAACTGAGCGACTACACCACGCGCCTGCTGAGCGGCCTGCAGGCCAAGGCTGACGCTGCCAGCGTGCCCTTTGTCACCACCCAGGCCGGAGGCATGTTTGGCCTGTATTTCTCCTCGGCACAGAACATTGTCAGTTTCGAGGACGTCATGGCCAGCGATGTCGAGCGCTTCAAGCGTTTCTTCCATGGCATGCTGGATAACGGCGTGTATCTGGCGCCCAGTGCCTTCGAGGCCGGTTTCACCTCCATTGCCCACGGCGACCACGAACTGGAGCTGACCCTGGCGGCTGCAGAAAAAGCCTTCGCCGCCCTATGATCACCTTCAGTTATCTGTTGCTGGCCGCTGCTTGTCTAGGTCTGTGCTTCTGGCTCTGGCCACGCAAAGCCACTCTGCACGCGCCAGCCCAGGGCGCCCTCAAGGCGGTTTGGGTGGCCTTGGTGCTGGTCGTCATTACTGCGCTACTGCTCGGTCTGGCCGGCATTGGGCTGCAGGCCGATGCACTGCAGCACGCTCAGCGCATGATCGGCCTGGCCGCCCAGCACATGAGCCTGCCACTGCTCGGCCTGGCCTGTCTGTACCTGGGCCGCGGCCTGCGCTGGAAGCCGGTTATCTGGAGCCAAATCATTCTCGGGCTGCTGGCCTTCTACCAACTGGCGCAGTACCTGGAATGGCAATCAGCCTATCAGTGGCTGGTCAACCTGATTGGCGCCCTCTGCCTGGTCCTGACCGCCCTGCTCTATCTACGCCGTGACCGCCGTATCAGCCTCTATTGCCTGGTTGCAGTGGTCGCCCTGCTGATTCCCGCCGCACTGGGCAATACGCTGCCGCTGGCTACCCTGCTCAGTGCCGGGCAGCAGGCCAGTTGGCTACTGCCCGGATTCGTCGCTGCCGGCCTGGCAGTTGGCCTGCTCGCGGAACAGGCGCACAATAGAGACTCGCACAGCCAATAGGACGGACCTGGGTCCGAACCGGGGTCATGATCAGAACCATGCATAAAGGTGTTTTCCACAGCGGCCTGTTTGCCGCCCTGCTCGGCCTGAGCCTGACTGCTATAGCCCAGTCAGGCAACCCCTTGCTGATCAGTACTGAAGAGCGCTGTTCGATCAACCGGGTCGACGACCAGAGCCTGCCGCTGGCACTCGAAGCCTGTGAGGAAGCAGCCGCGGGCGGCGATATTCGCGCGCAATTCGAGATGGGTGAGTTCTACTACCAGGGTGAACGCGTAGAAAAGGATATCGAGCTGGCGCTGGACTGGTTCGAGATGGCC